>JANNED010000326.1:0-4336 GCA_031388245.1 Variovorax sp. | reverse complement strand
CGTTGCGGCTCAATGGAATCCTCAGGGAGCACACCAATTCCCACACCTTGCTCAATCAAGCGACACATCGCATCAAAGCTGCCCACTTGTACACGGATATGAAGTTCTTTGCTGAGCTGGGCAGCCGTGCGCGCAAGCAGTTGATTCAACGCTGTGCCCTCATGCAGCCCAATCAGATCATGCGAAAAAATATCAGCTTCAACCACGCGCTTCTTCTTGCTCAGGCTATGCCCAATTGGCACGACCAATGCCAAACGATCTTGGCGATAGGCGCGCGTCTCGATGCCTGCATGCGCAGTCGTCGATTCAAAAACACCGATATCTGCTTGCCCCATACGCAGCGCCTTCACAGTATCACTGCTGCCCAATTCGGTGAGTTGCACCCGAACACCGGGGTGCGCCTTGAGAAACAAGCCCACCTGCGACGGTAGCAACTGCGACATGGCAGAGGCATTCGCTGCGATGCGCACCACGCCCCGTACGCCCTGCTGAAAATCACCCAGCTCTTGCTGCAATCGCTCTAAGCTAGACAGGGTGGCCCGTGCATGAGCCAACATGCTTTCACCCGCAGGCGTGAGGCGAATGCCGCGTGCATGACGCTCGAGCAAAGGAGTCCGAGCGCGCGATTCGAGCACGCTGATGCGCCTGCTTGCCGCCCCGAGCGCCAAATGCGTGCGCCGTGCTGCTTCGCTGATGCTGCCGCAATCGGCCACCGCGACAAACAACTGAAGGGATTTGAGGTCTGGAAGCATGAGGTTTATTGTGCGGTATCCCTGCCAAGCTTCTGCCGCGCTAACTGTACGAGCCAATTGATGCCCGCATCGCGCGCGAAGCGCGGGTGGCGAGCGAGCGAAACAGTGTAAGGGTCAAGATGAAAAGGCAGCTCGCACATGGCAATCGCCTGCGACCGTGGGCTGCTTTTAGCAAAGCGCTTGCCGATTTCGCTGGGCACAATGGCCACGGCATTGCACGCCAAGATCATCGGCGCTGTAGCACTGAAATACGGCACGCGGTAGCGAATTTGATCTTCCATGCCCAGTGCAGCCAAGGCTTGCGGCACGAGCCGATGCCGCGTGGCCTCTTGCTCCACGACCAAGAGTGGCCATTGGCGAAGTTGCGCCATGCTGATCTTGCGCAGAACGCGGGGCACAACTTGATGGGTTATATGGCTCGATCCGAGAAGTTGCGCAGGCAACACGGCCACATATCGCTCTGTAAACAAAGGCCACACCTCCAGATTAGCCTGTGATTCCTCAGGTAGCGGCCCAATCACCACATCCACCTGCCCTTCACCAAGCGCCTGCGCCATGCTGCTGCCAAACACCATGGGCATGGATTGCAACTGCACGCCCGGCGCTTCGTTGGCGATGGCCTGCCCGAGTTTGGGCAAAAACACTTGATGCCCCGCATCGGTCATGGCCACGCGAAACTGGCGCTTGGCTGTGGCTGGGTCAAAAGCCGGCTCTTCGGTCAAAGCATCCGTCAAGGCCGCCAGCGCACTGCGCACTTTGGGGGCCAAACGCAGCGCAAATGCGGTGGGCTGCAAGCCCATGCCTTGCCGGGTAAACAGCTCATCGCCCAGCTCCCTGCGCAGCCGCGCCAGGGCATTGCTCACTGCAGGCTGGCTCAAATGCATGGCTGTGGCCGCAGCAGTCACGCTGCCATGCGTGTGCACGGCCACGAAAATACGCAGCAGGTTCAGATCAAGGCGTTGCAGGTTCATCACAAAATACTAGGGTTATCTCGGAGTTTATTTCAAAAACATATGAACTTGATTGGAATTGATCATTGGTCAACTCGTCTTGCAACGCCGATGATGCAGGCATGGAAAGATCATTTGACAAAGAAATTGCATTGCTCGAACTGGGCGATGGGGATGTTTTTCATGGCGAAGGCATCCTGGCTGTGACCAAAGCCTTGCTGCAAAGCGGCGTGAGCTATGTGGGTGGCTATCAAGGCTCGCCAGTGAGCAATTTGCTGGATGTGATGGTGGCAGCACGCGCCATGGTGGGCGAGTTGGGCGTGCATGTGGAACCTTGCACGAATGAAGCGGCCGCAGCGGCGATGCTGGGCGCGAGCATCATGTATCCGGTGCGCGGAGCGGTCACTTGGAAGAGCATTGTCGGCACGAATGTCGCCGCTGATGCGCTGTCCAATCTCTCCTCGCCCGGCGTGATGGGCGGCGTGTTGATCGTGGTGGGAGAGGATTATGGCGAAGGCGCGAGCGTGATTCAAGAGCGCACGCACAGCTTTGCGATGAAGAGCACGATTTGCCTGCTTGATCCACGGCCTGATTTGCCCAGCATTGTGCATTTCACGCAGCTGGCTTTTGAGCTCTCCGAGGCGAGCAATATGCCGGTGATGATGGGCTTGCGCATTCGCGCCTGCCATTTGCGCGGCAGCTTTGTGGCCAGCAACAATCGCAAGCCATGCATCTCCGTCAATGATCGTTTGGAAGAGCCGGCGGGCTTTAGCTACGAGCGCCTGTCGCATCCACCGGTAACTTTTGCGCACGAGAAGCGCAAAGTCAGTGAACGCATTCCCGCCGCGCGGCGCTTTATCGTAGAGCATGGCATCAACGGGCTTTTGCCTGGGCAACACGCCGATTTAGGGCTGATCGTGCAAGGCGGGCTGACGAGTAATCTCATGCGTGCATTGCAAACCTTAGAGCTCGCTGATGCAGACGGCACGGTTCACATCCCCACGCTCGTGCTCAATGCGGTGTATCCGCTCGTGCCCGAGCAAATCACAGATTTTTGCGCAGGCAAACGCGCGGTGATGGTGCTTGAAGAAGGCCAGCCGGAATACATTGAGCAAGAGATTGCGGCGCATTTGTACCGCGCAGGGGTATCGACCGTGTTGCACGGCAAAGATTTGATGGATCACACCAGCGAATACAGCACAGAGGCATTGCTTGCAGGGCTGACACGTTTGGCGGAGCGTTATTTGGGCGTCAACCAAGCCGCCCCCGGCGAGCAATGGCTGGCCAGTTTGCGGCATGCCCGCACTGCCGCAGCCCATGCGCTCGTGCAGCATGTGCCCGCCCGCCCACCGGGCTTTTGCATCGGCTGCCCCGAGCGGCCCGTGTTTTCTGCGCTCAAGCAGGTGCGTGAACAAATTGGTGCGACGCATATTTCCACCGACATTGGTTGCCATTCCTTTGCCACCTTCGCGCCCTTCTCCTTTGGCAATTCCATCTTGGGTTACGGCATGAGCATGGCCAGCTCGGCAGCTGTTGCACCGCTGTCGGCTCGCCGGCCGCTTGCCATCATGGGCGATGGCGGCTTTTGGCACAACGGCCTGCTCTCCGGCGTGGCCAGCAATTTGATGAACCAAGGCGATGGCGTGCTGATCATCATGAAAAACGGCTACACCTCAGCCACCGGCACACAAGAGGTGATTTCCTCGCCCGATGAAAAAATCAAGCAACGCGCCGGTGCCGGCAGCGCCACACACACGCAAATGACGATTGAAGACACGCTACGTGGCATGGGTGTGCGCTCCCTGCAAACGGTGCACACTTACCGCGTGAGCCAGATGAAAACGGCTTTGAAGCATGCCTTTGCCACGCCTGAACCCGGCCTCAAAGTCATCATTGCTGAGGGTGAATGCCAGCTGGAGCGCCAGCGCCGCATCAAACCGCAAACGGCTGCAGCATTGAAGGCTGGGCAGCGCGTGGTGCGCACGCGCTTTGGCGTGGATGAAAATGTGTGCAGCGGCGACCATGCTTGCGTGCGCCTCTCGGCCTGCCCCTCGCTGACGGTGCGCGATTCAAGCGATCCACTCAAAAATCAACCTGTGGCGTATGTCACACCCGATTGCGTGGGTTGCGGCCTGTGTGGCGAGAATGCGCATGCGGCCACGCTTTGCCCGAGTTTTTACAAAGTTGATGTGATTCAGAATCCGACGCTTTTGGATCGCTTGCTCGATAAGCTGCAACGCGTCGTGTTGAACATGCTCGGTGGCCAAGGCAAGGCTGTGGAATTGCAATCATGAGCGAGATCAAAAAAATCCTCATCCTCGCATTGGGCGGCGAAGGCGGCGGCACGCTCACGGAGTGGTTGGTGGAGGCAGGCTTGGCTTGCGGTTGGCCGATCCAAGCCACGTCGATTCCGGGCGTCGCACAGCGCACAGGCGGCACGAGCTACTACATTGAATGCTTGCCGCGCAACTTGGCCAAGGGCGAAAAAGCGCCGCCGATGTGCCTCGCACCGCTGGCTGGCGATTTAGATTTGATCCTGTCTAGCGAGCTGCTGGAGACCGCTCGCGCCGTCGAGCGCGGCCTGCCCAGCTCAGCACTCACGCTGATCATCAGCACCAACGCCCGCAGCCTCAC
>JANNED010000296.1:0-3012 GCA_031388245.1 Variovorax sp. | reverse complement strand
CCCGGCATGATGGAACTGCCTAGCTCGTTGGCAGGCAAATTGAGCTCTCCCAAACCAGCCCGAGGCCCGCTTGCCAAAAGGCGAATATCGCAGGCGATTTTGAAAAGTGCCACGGCCAGTGTTTTCAGCGCCCCATGCAGTGCTACCAAAGCTTCATGCCCAGCCATGGCGGCAAATAGATTGTCTGCACGATGCAATGGCAGTTTGAGCTTTTCGGCCAGCATCGCGGCCACGCGAGAGCCGAATTCAGGATGCGTGTGAAGCCCGTTGCCCACAGCAGTGCCGCCAATGGCCAGCGTGCACACCTCTACACTTGCCTGCGCAATGCTGTGCTCACAAATTGCCAGTTGCGCTGCGTAGCCGCCAAATTCTTGGCCTAATGTGATCGGCGTGGCATTTTGAAGATGGGTGCGACCGATTTTGATCACATCTTTGAAGGCGACAGATTTCTCCAACAACACGCCTCGAAGATTTGCCAATGTAGGCTGTAGTTTTCGCGTTGTTTGAATCAGAATGGCGATGTGCATGGCGGTTGGAAACACATCGTTCGATGATTGGCCTAAATTCACATCGTCGTTAGGATGAATCCGCTTGACGGCAGGAGCGCTGCCCATCGCGTTTTTCGTCAATGCTTGGGTTGCGAGATTGGCAATCACCTCATTGGCATTCATGTGGCTTTGTGTGCCTGAGCCAGTTTGCCAGACTGATAGTGGAAATTCAGCATCAAAGCTGCCCAGCGCCACGGCTTGCGATGCATCAGCAATTGCGCGTGCTTTCTGTGCTTCCAATAATTTCAAATCGCAATTCACCCGAGCCGCTGCCCATTTCACCCAGGCAATGGCATGAATAATTGCCAGCGGCATGCGTTGTTGCCCTATGGTGAAGAAATGCAGGCTTCGCGCTGTCTGCGCGCCCCATAGCGCATCGCGCGGCACTTCAATCGAGCCGAGGCTGTCCTTCTCAAGCCGTGTGCTCATGGTGAGGCGTCGGATTCGATGGGCGCGCGCAGGGCGCTGCTGAGCTGATCGACCAGCCCGGTCCATTCTGAATCTTGAACGAGTGATTCTTTAAGAAATGCAGCTTGTGAGGGTGTCCAGAAAGGAAGATCGGGCAATCGAAAGTCCTTTTCCTTGGTGGTGTGAACGATCAGGAAGTTTGCAATGCTTTGCTCATCATCGGGCAAACCAAGCTGCGCGAACAGATCGCTAAAGTGGTGTTGGGTTGTAGGCATCGGCTTCTCTTTGATCGGTTAGCGAATCAGCAGCACAGGCGTTTTGCAACGCGCCAACACGCCTGTAACAACCGAGCCGAGCACCAAATTGGCCAGCGCAGAATCGCCATGTGTGCCCATGATGATGAGGTCGGGTTGGTGTTCTTGGGCAAAAGCGGCAATCACATCAGGTGCGTAGCCTGCGCTGTGGCGAAATGTGACTTTCCAGCCGTGTTGATCCGCAAACACTTGAACAGGCGTAAGCACCTCGCTTGCTGCTTCTCTGTAGTGAGCCTCGACAGCTTGTGCGTCTGTAAAGCGTGTTGCGTAAGCTGAAATGGAGGTGACGGCCGTGAATGCGGTGATTTCGGGCTCGGCACCCAACAATTGGGGGTGCGCGGCCAGATAATCCAGCATACGTCGGGTGTAAATACTGCCGTCAACTGCTAGAAGGATGTGCATCGATTTTTCCTGAAGGTGTGAGCCTTGGAGTAGAACGTCACGTACATGCGCTGTCTGTGCGCTTGCATACATAAGCTGTGAGCTTGCAGTCACGACGCTCAAGCTATCGTTGGAGCATGTTGATTCTGAAAATACTGCTCATATTGGCGTATCGCCAGCAAAGATACTCATTACTTTGCTATGCTATTTGTAGCTTACAGCTTTTATTGAGGGCGACTTTATTTCAGCAACTCAGCATAAGCCTTCTGATCAGCCGCGTAGCAGCCGCAAGCGGCATGCTCCAGCCCTTTGCGGTTGATCACGGTGAGCTTGCCACGGCTGTAGCTGATCAAGCCATCGCGCTGAAGCACTCCCGCAGCGACCGTAATGCCCACGCGCCTCACACCCAGCATGTAAGCCAAAAACTCTTGAGTCACTTCGAAGCTATCAGCCTGCGCACGGTCTTGGCTCATCAGCAGCCAGCGCGCCAAGCGCGGGCCAATTTGATGAAAGCGGGCGCAGGCTGTGGATTCAGCCAATTGCGCCATCAACACATAAAGATAGCGATGGAGCTCGCTTTGCAGCGCTTTGCTGGCCTCTAGCTCGGCGGTGAAAGCGCGTGTGCCGATGCGCAAAGCCTTGCCTGAGCCCTGAACCAGCGCATGCAGCGGAGCTGTCGTCACGCCGAGCGCCAGTTGCACACCCAGCATGCCTTCGCTGCCCACCATGCCCACCTCCACACCCGGGCTGCCTTTGACAACAGCAATCAGAGAGATGAAGCCTTGCGTGGGAAAGTAAACATATTTGGTGGGTTTGCCTGGCTCGCAAAGCACTTGTGCCAGCGTGAGATCAACCAGTTCGCATGCGTTAGTCAAGCTCAGTCGATCTTTGCGGGGGAGCAGTTCCACGAGGTAATTGTTGTCAGCAGACATGAAAGGCTCACTAATACGCGGCTGCCCTTCAGATCGAAGGAATGAGCCACGCCTCTGCTGATATCCGCACTTTTTGCGATCTCAGTCCTCAAAGAGAGGATACGTTAACGTAATTCCAGCGCAGAGACTGCTTGCTACCGCACATAGTGCCAATGAATTTTTAGCTCAAGTGGCCAAAATAGCGGGTAGCAAACGATCATATTCAAGCTTCACCACGGCATAGCATTCGCAGGTGCGTTTTTCGAGGCCCGGCCGATCCAGCACGCTGATGCGCCCACGGCTGTATTTGATCAGCCCAGCGCTTTGCAGTTTTAATGCACCTTCAGTCACGCCTTCTCGGCGCACACCCAGCATATTGGCTATCAGCTCTTGCGTCATCACCAGTTCGCAGCTCTCCAGTCTGTCTAGGCTGAGCAACAGCCAGCGGCA
>JANNED010000277.1:0-11995 GCA_031388245.1 Variovorax sp. | reverse complement strand
GCAGCTTGAAAAGCAGTTGCCCAGCAAAGCTGAAATTGATGCACTCTTGTCTGACATCAATCAGGCTGGATTAGGCCGAAGTTTGCAGTTTGACTCGTTCAGGCCGGGCGCAGTCATTGTTAAAGAATACTATGCCGAATTGCCTATAGCGATACGTATCACTGGCAAATACCACGACATTGGCGCATTTGCAGCAGACGTGGCCAATTTGTCGAGAATCGTCACGCTTAACAATCTGAATTTAACCCCCACAAGAGATGGCTCAGTTTTAGCGATGGACACAACGGCGCGGACTTATCGTTATTTGGATCAAGAAGAAGTCAAAGCACAACGCAAAGTAGCTGCGCCTGCGCCTGCTTCGGCGCCCGCAGCAGGAGCTAAAAAATGAGTTCTCATCATACATATAGCTTGAAAGTAGTTTTAGTTGCATGCAGTGTTGCGCTGCTCGCTGGTTGCTTGGGCGATGATCAGCAGGATTTGCGTCAGTGGATGCAAGAGCAGCGCAACGCCACCAAGCCAAGCGTTCAGCCGATTCCCGAGCCAAAAAAATTCAGCCCAGCCCCCTACGCTAATGATATTTCGATTGAGCCGTTCAGCAGCCAAAAGCTGGCGCAAGCGCTGAAGCGTGAATCCAGTCAAGCCACTGCAAACGCGGCCTTGGTTGCCCCCGAGCTCAATCGCCGCAAAGAAGTCTTGGAAGGCTTTCCATTGGATGCCATTTCAATGGTGGGTACGATGCTGCCCAAAGGTGTTCCTGTCGCGCTGATTCGGGTTGACAAACTGCTTTATCAGGTGCGTGTGGGGAATTATCTCGGTCAAAACTACGGCAAAGTGACCAAGGTTTCCGAAACAGAGGTGGTATTGCGTGAAATTGTGCAGGATGCTGCGGGTGAATGGATTGAGCGCCAAGCCAATTTGCAGCTTCAAGAGGTCTCCAAATGAAAACATCGATATTTATTTTTAGTCAACCTAGCCGCAACTGGCTTGCTGCATCTGCGCTGCTCATCAGCGCAAGCGCAGCTTGGGCTCAAAACGCGATCGAAAACCTTGCAGCCACATTGCAAGGCGGATCAGAAGTGGTTCGTATTGATTTTGCCCAAGCCCTGACCGCACTGCCTGCAGGTTTTTCTATCCAAACCCCAGCGAGAATTGCACTCGATTTCCCCGGTTTCAACAACGCATCGGGTAAAAATGTGATTGATATCAACCAAGGCAATCTGCGATCCGCCAATATCGTACAAGCTGGCGAGCGCACGCGTGTTGTTTTGAATCTCAAGCAATCCGCTGCATACAAGGTGGAAATTCAAGGCAAGAGTTTGTTTGTTGCCCTCGACAAACCAGCGCCGGATATTGCAACATCCCCCGCTTCTTCGACAGCGCCGAGCACCGCGCCGCAGCAAAGCAGCTTTGCAGAGGCGCGCGCCAGAGACGTCCAGCCTATCAAAGATCTTGATTTCCGCCGCAGTCTAGATGGCGCAGGCCGCGTAGTGGTGGATTTGCCCAGCAATCAAGTGGGCGTAGATATCAAGCAGCAAGGCTCAACTCTGGTTGTTGAGTTTCTTAAAAGCAGCTTGCCAGAAGGCTTAAGAAGGCGGCTCGATGTGGCAGATTTCGGCACGCCGATTCAGCAAATCAGCACCTCGCAAACAGGTGATCGCGTTCGCATGATTGTTGAGCCCAAAGGTTTATGGGAGCACAGCGCCTATCAAAGCGACAATCAATTTGTGCTTGAAGTTCGCCAGCAGAAGGTTGATTCCAACAAGCTGACTACTGGGCCTGGCTACAACGGTGAAAAACTATCACTCAATTTTCAAAATATCGAAGTACGCTCATTGCTGCAAGTCATCGCAGATTTCACCAATTTCAACGTGGTCACTTCCGATACTGTGAACGGTGCGGTGACATTGCGCCTGAAAGATGTGCCCTGGGATCAAGCGCTCGACATTATTTTGCAAGCCAAAGGCTTGGGCATGCGAAAGAATGGCAATGTGCTGTGGATTGCGCCAAAAGATGAGATTGCTTCAAAAGAGAAGCAAGAACTGGAATCAAAAGCAGCATTGCAATCCTTGGAGCCAGTGCGCTCGCAGGCATTTCAGCTCAACTACACCAAAGTTGCAGATATTGCTGCGCAACTGAGCGCCGCGACAGGCTCAGGCGCAAACTCAACCCGAATTTTGTCGTCTCGTGGCAGTGTGGTGGCCGAGCCCCGCACCAATCAACTGTTCGTCACGGATATACCCGTCAAGCTGGAAGAGATACAAAACCTGTTGTCTAAATTGGATGTGCCAGTCAGGCAAGTGATGATCGAAGCACGCATCGTCGAAGCTTCGGATCAGTTTGGCCGCTCTTTAGGGGCTAGGCTTGGCGCAAATGACCTGCGTGGTGTGAGTGGTGGAGATGCTGGATACGGTATTGGCGGAAACAACCGAGTTGCTTGGGGCACCAATTATGGTAACGTAATCGCCACCACAGGTGGCCAAGGCGCGGGTGTCAACACCAGCGGTACATTCTTTAATTTACCTGCAGTTGG
This sequence comes from Variovorax sp., assembly GCA_031388245.1. Classification (GTDB taxonomy): domain Bacteria; phylum Pseudomonadota; class Gammaproteobacteria; order Burkholderiales; family Burkholderiaceae_C; genus JANMDU01. The sequence goes on along the minus strand of JANNED010000277.1, from coordinate 9,465 downwards.
GCAAAACGGTTTTTCTGCAGCAACTGTAGCCCTCTCAATATTTAACTCTTCAGCCAACCGATTTTTAAATCTAGAGCTTTCTGCACTTGAGGGCGATGGCAAGGGGCGAATAGTATCTAGCCCTCGCGTGATCACAGCAGACCAGACCAGAGCTTTGATCGAGCAAGGGACTGAGCTGCCTTACCAAATAGCCACCTCTAGCGGCGCAACAGCCATTGCATTTCGCAAAGCGAATTTGAAACTTGAAGTCACGCCACAAATCACCCCCGAGGGCAACATAATTCTCGATGTCGATGTCAACAAAGACAGTGTGGGTCAAGCGACAGCCTCTGGGTTTGCAATCAACACCAAGCATGTCAAAACTCAGATCTTGGTTGAAAACGGCGGCACAGTGGTGATAGGCGGTATTTTTGAGCTCACGGAAACAGAAAGTGAGACACGTGTACCATTTTTATCGGATATCCCCGTTGCTGGCAATTTGTTTAAACAACGCCAAAAAAGTCTTAATAAACAAGAGTTGTTGGTTTTTATCACACCTCGGATGATTTCTGATCGAGCGGCTGCGCGCTAATGGCTATAATTTTTATAGCAAAATTGAATAGCTTTAGGGAATACTTATGAAATACATCAAGGTCATGTTGCTTGCCTCGATCATCGCGCTGTTGACGGCTTGTGGTGGTGGGGGCGGTAGCTCTGGATCTACAGGATCCGGTAGTACGGGCACGACGGGAAGCAGTGGCAGTACTGGAGGAGCAACTAATACAACTATCACGCCTACCATCGTAGTATCAATTATTAGCTCTGCAGGGACTCAAGTTAATAGCATCCAAGTAGGTAATTCATATTCTGCAAAAGCAATCGTTAAAGATTCAAGCGGAGCGTTGGTGAGTGGCCGATTGGTTAATTTCTCGATTGATGGTGCCATAGCCATCCTGGGCAACTCTTCGGCTCTCACGAATTCGCTTGGTGAAGCTAGCGTCAGCATCAGCCCAGCATCCATTTCGTCTTCAGGCGCAACAACTCTCAGAGCAAACGCACTGGTGTCTGGGTCTTCATATTCGGGTGCTCTTGATTTCGCAGTCTCTGCGGGTAGTATTGCACTATCATCGATTCGCGCTGGCGCCACGATAATTGCATCTGCGGGCAATACAAGTTTAGAAATTACCGCGTTGTTGTCAGGTGTCGCTACTTCATTGCCAGTTAATGTGGTTTGGACGGCTTCTTGTGGCTTGATCAATGGACAATCTGCAATATCTCCAGGCTTAAGTATTACGACCAATGGCTCAGGAATTTCACCAGCTAGCTATCAATCAGTGAACGCCGACGGCAGCTTGTGCTCAGGCCCAGTTGCTTTGAGCGCAATTACTGCCGGACTTTTATCTGCAGTAACTACAACTTTAACGATCTTGCCTCCTGTAGCAAACGCAATAGCTTTTTTATCAGCCACACCTAACAATATTTTTGTCACAGGTAGTGGAGCAGCAGATAGGAGTCAAGTCACATTCCGTGTTTTTTCTAGTACTGGCTCACCGCTGCAGAACGTATCCGTTACTTTTTCTATTGCTACAAATCCCGGCGGTGTGGGAATTGGCTCGATTGGTTCTACTACTCCAGTCAATGTTGTATCTGACGCATCAGGCGATGTATCGATCAATGTATTTTCAGGTCCGATTCCAGGTCCTGTGAAGTTAAGGGCAGCTTTGTTTAGTAATACAGGAATATTTTCTGAATCTCAAAATCTTTCTGTGGCATCAGGACCCGCATCGCAGAGATTTATGGATTTGTCGGTCTCTACCTTTAATATTGAAGGTTGGTCTCGCAGCGGCTCTAGTACGCAACTCACAGTGAGGGTTGCAGATCGTCAGGGTAATGCTGTTGAAAATGGTACCGTGGTGAACTTTACTGCCGAAGGTGGTCAAGTGGCATCTAGTTGTGCTACGACTCGATCCAATGGTATTTCGTCGTGCTCAGTAGATTTCATTAGTCAGAATCCACGACCGGCAGGTGGACGCGTCTCTGTCTTGGCTTACTTAGAAGGCGACAAGGATTACATTGACAACGATAATAGCAACAGTTATACCGTTGGAGATACTCTCATTGAGATGGGAGATGCTTACAGGGATGACAATGAAGACGGATCCTTCACAGCAGCAAATAACGAATTTGTCTTTCCACGCGGTGGTGTGTTAACTTGCGCTGGTGCTGGAGGCGCTGTACCGGCAAGAGCAAACACTTGTGATGGAAAATTGCGCACCACGGTACGTGCGCACACAAAGATACTGTTTTCTTCTAGTCAGCCGTTTATTGACATTGTCTCACTTGATTCTTTCGGAATTGAGGTGAAAATCAGAAGCTTAAACAACACGCTATTACCTATGCCGGCTGGTACGACTATTAGTGCTGAAGCCAGTGGTGGAAATTGTTCAGTTGAAAAGCAGTTTGGTTCTCCGGTTGTCAATGTGATACCTGGAAATGATCCAAATGAAGATTTAGCTACAAATTTCTCGGCTACTTTGAAAACTTGTGCTTCAGGGCATACCATTTTCATCAACGTGACGTCTCCAGCTGGTCTGAAAACAACGCAGAGTTTCAGGATTCCGTGATCATCCTTATCGGCCTTCCCGGTTCCGGTAAGTCCACTGTTGGCCGACAGCTTGCTCGCAGGTTGTCGGCTTCTTTCATGGACTCGGATCATGTGATTGAGCAGCGTTTGGGCTGCTCGATCAGGGAGTATTTTGAGCGCGAGGGTGAGCAGGCTTTTCGCGATGTGGAGGAGCAGGTGATTGCTTCTCTGGTGCAGGCCAAAGCGCCAGACACCTTGCAGGAAGGCGCGGCCGGGCTCTGTGTTTTGTCAACGGGCGGGGGCTCGGTGCTGCGTGAGGCGAACCGCCAAGCTTTGGGCGCTGCTGGGCATGTGGTGTATTTGCGTGCCAGCCCGGAAGATTTGTTCAAGCGGCTTCGGCATGATCGGAATCGCCCTTTGCTGCAAGGCGTGGATCCAGTGCAGCGGCTGCGAGATTTGTATGCGCTGCGCGATCCACTCTACCGTGAAACGGCGAATTTTCAGATCGAGACGGGGCGGCCTAGCGTGGCGAGCTTGGTTAACATGATCAGCATGCAACTTGAGCTGGCTGGCGTGGTGCAGGCCAAGTATTCAACACATGCAGAGCACATGCCAACTTGAAAAGTGTGACAATTCATGATGAACGCTACTTCGCAAACTTTAACTCTCGGCGGTGGCTGCTTTTGGTGCACCGAATCGGTTTACAAAGAAGTCAAAGGCATTCTCGATGTGGAATCGGGTTACTGCAACGGGCATGTGGTCAATCCGAGTTATGAAGAGGTGTGCACCGGGCAGACCGGGCACAACGAGGTGGTCAAGCTGGTGTATGACCCGTCGGTGATTTCCACGCGGGAGATTTTGGAAATCTTTTTTGTGGTGCATGATTGCACGCAGCTCAACGGCCAAGGCAATGACCGCGGCACGCAATACCGCAGTGGGATTTATTACTCAAACGTTGAACAGCAAGACGCGGCCAACGACATCATTCGCGAGATGAGCCAAGACAAGATTTTCAGCAGCCCGATCGTGACGGAGGTGTTGCCGCTGCAAAACTACAGCGCGGCGGAAGACTATCACCAAGACTTTTTTGAGCGCAACCCGTATCAAGGCTATTGCATGGCGGTGGCTGCGCCCAAGGTGGCGAAATTTCGCAAGACGTTTGCGCGGCTGGCCAAATAACTGTCTGCTGGCTATTGCTGGCGAAGGCTGCGTATCATTGCGGCATGTTGGTCTCTGAGAATTTGAGTTTTTCCTACACGGGTGGCGCAGTGATGCGCTTTCCGGATATGGCCTTGCCGCAGGGTGGCGTGTTGCTGCTGCAAGGCGCTTCAGGCACGGGGAAATCGACGTTGCTGGCGCTGTGCTGCGGTTTGCTGGCAGGTGCTGCGGGCCGTCTGTGGGTCGCTGGGCAGGATGTGTTGGCTTTGCAGGGCAGCCAGCGCGATGCTTGGCGTGGGCGCAAGGTCGGCTTTTTGCCGCAGCGCTTGCATTTGAGTGAATCGCTCACCGTGCGCGGCAATTTGCAGCTTGTCTTTTTTGCGGCTGGTCTGGCAGAAGATGCTTCAAAAATGGATGCGGCACTGCAGGCGCTGGGCGTGCATGATTTGGCGCAGCGCCGCCCTGGCGAGCTCTCTGGCGGGCAAGCGCAGCGGGTGGCATTGGCCCGAGCTGTGTTGCTTTCGCCCCAAATCATTTTGGCTGATGAGCCAACGGCGAGTTTGGATGATGAGGCGGCTGCTGCTGCGATGGCGCTTTTGTTGCAAGCGGCGCAGCGTTGTGGTGCGTCTCTGGTCGTGGCCACACATGATTCGAGAGTGAAGTTGGCGCTGCAAAGCTCTGAACAGGCTGTGCAGCATCTTTTTCTTAAAAATTTAAGCCAAATCGGGGAAATGCCGGCATTGAATAAGCATAGTTTGCTATGAAAAACATAGTGATTGTCTGCTCTTATGCCATGCGCATGCTGCTTGCACGCCCCGGCGCAGCGCTGCTGAACGCGCTTTTGATCGCGCTCGGTGTGGCCACGATGACGGTGCTGCTGCTGGTCTCCACGCAAATGGAGCGCAGCATGGCGCGTGATTTGGCGGGCATTGATGTGGTGATTGGTGCAAAGGGTTCGCCGCTGCAAATGATTTTGGCGGGCGTGCTGCATGTGGATGTGCCGGCGGGGAACATTCCTCTGCAAGCTGCGCAGGAATTGGCCCAAGATCCGCGCATTAAAAAGCTGATTCCGATCAGCTTGGGCGACAGCTACCAAGGCGCTCGCATCGTAGGCACCACGCCCGATTACCTCGCGCTGTATCAAGCCAAGATCGATGCGGGGCGCATCTGGTCAATGCCGATGCAGGCCGTGGTGGGGGCGGATAGGGCGGCTCAGCTGCCCATCAACGCTCTATTTGCCGGCTCGCATGGTTTGGCGGGGGGCGGCGATTTGCATGGCAAATCCAAATACACCGTCGTGGGGCATCTTCAGCGCTGCGGCTGCGTGCTGGATCGGCTGATTCTCACCAGCACCGAGAGCGTGTGGCAAGTGCATGAAAAAGAAATTGCGCTCGACGAGGCAGACAAAAAGGCTTTGCAAGAGGAGCGCGAAATCACCTTCGGCTTGATTCAATACGCTTCGCCACTGGCGGCGGTGAGCTTTCCGCGGTTTGTCAATGAATCTACGGATCTGCAAGCCGCTGCGCCGGCGCTGGAGATCACACGGCTTTTTCGTATGATTGGCGTGGGCACGCAGGTGTTGCAGGCTTTTGCAGCGGTTTTGTTGGCCGTTAGCGCGATCAGTCTGTGGATATCGCTCACAGCGGCTTTGCGCGAGCGGCGTGGGGATTTGGCCATGTTGCGGATGCTGGGCGCATCACCCTTAAAGGTGGCGGGATTGTTGCTTTTTGAAACGCTTCTTTTGGCCTTGGCTGGCTGGGCGATGGGCGCAGGGCTCGGACACCTCTTGACAAGTCTGGTAGGCTATTTACTGGAGGCGGAGCGTTCGCTCGTTGTGAGCGGTTGGCTGGTGCTCCCTCAGGAACTGCTGCTGCTGGCGGGTGTCTTGTCTTTATCGGTGTTGGCTGTGGCTTGGCCTTTGCGTCAGGCATACAGACAAGATGTGTTGAAACAATTGCAATCGAGGTAAATCATCATGATTCTTAAGAAAAAGCGGCTGTTTGCCGGCGTAATATATACATTCAGTGCTATGTTTTTAGTAGTGAGTATGGCATCTGCCCAAGCGCATTCAGAGGCCGATACCAAAAAAGACATTCAGCGCCACAAAGCCATGGCCGCTGCGCATGAAGGCGCGGCCAAGTGCTTGGAATCGGGCAAAAAGCATGAAGTTTGCGAGAAAGAATTGCAGGCTGCTTGCAAAGGCTTAGGGATCGGCAAATATTGCGGCATGCGCCATGAGCACTAAAAATTTCTGGCTTGGTTCGTTGGCTGGCGCAGCACTGTCAGGGCTGGTAGGGCTGGCAGGCTTGGCAGATGCGGCCTTGGCTCAGCAGCTTTCCTCACCGATCGCCTCCGGTGCATCGAGCGGCAAGGCCGTATCTCCTGCGAGAGCGGCCTCTGCCGCCGCCACCGCCACCGCCACCACCACCACCACCACCGGCGCTGCGGCATCAGGTGGCAGTGCTCTGGGCGTGCCGCAAGGCCAGGGCGCAGGTGTTCACAGCCCGAATTCGCCGATTGCCCCACTGCCTCAGCGCACTGATGTGATCGCTTGGAGCTTGCTCACGGCCATCACCACGAAGAATGAGAAAAACAAAATCCTGCCCGTCTTTGGCGTGCAGCAGCTCGCGTTGCATCAGAAAACGCAAAAAATTCAAGGCTTCATGATGCCGCTAGAGCCCGGCGAGAGGCAACGCCATTTTTTGTTGACCAGTGTGCCGCTCTCCTGCAGCTTTTGCCTGCCCGGCGGGCCAGAGAGCATGATCGAGGTGCGCGCGAAAACGCCGGTGAAATATTCGCTGGAGCCAGTCGTGGTGGAAGGCACATTTTTGGTGCTCAATGACGATCCCTATGGCCTGTATTACCGCGTCACCGATGCCGTGGCCGTGAAGTAACGCTTTTTAAAGATCATGCAAGCGCTCAAGCATTCTCGGCTTTATCTCGCTCAGCACATTGTGCTGGCTGGGCTGCTGCTGTGCATGGCTTTGGCGCAAAGCTTGTCGTTTGCGCACCGCACGCTGCATCACGATGTGCGGATGTTGGCCCATGCTCATCAGGAAGTGCATGCTGATGTTCATGGCCATGGTGCAGACTGCGATCATGGCGCTTTCAGCCGTTTGTTTGCCAGCCATGAAGAGGGCGATGAAGCTTGCCGCCTGATCGATGGCGCTAGCGGCTTTTTAGGCTTCAACAGCCTGATTCCCGGCATATTGCCTGCTTTGTATGCTCATGTTTTGATAGCATTTGATGCGGCTGCCATGGCCGCATGGCAAGCCCCGCTGTTTGAAGCGCGCGGCCCGCCTTCTCTTTCTCTGTAAATCCTTTCGCTTTTTTCGGCTGCTTGGCGCATTGTGTGCCAAGCGGCTTCGTTTGCTTTTTCAGAGAATGCCATGTCTAAATTATTTTCTCGCCGCCTCGTTGCGGCTGCCGCTGCTGCGCTTTGCGCTGCAGCCTCCGCGCAAACATCCCAGCCAGCTGATGTGACTTTGCAACCCGTCATTGTCACAGGTAACCCCCTGGGTGCAAGCGATGTGATCACGCCCGCGCAAGTCTTGCAAGGCGCTGGCTTGCTGCTGCGCCAGGCATCGACGCTCGGCGAAGCTTTGAATGGCTTGCCCGGCGTGAGCAGCACTTACTTCGGGCCGAACGCCAGCCGCCCGATCATTCGAGGGCTGGATGGGGATCGCATCCGTATCTTGAGCAATTCAGGTGCAACCCTTGATGCATCAGGCCTCAGCTATGACCACGCCGTCGCGCTCGATCCGATTGCGGTGGAGCGCATCGAAGTGTTGCGCGGCCCCGGGGCTTTGCTCTACGGCGGCTCTGCCGTGGGCGGCGTGGTCAACGTGATTGACAACCGCATTCCAAAAGAGCGCTTAAAGGGCGCGACGGGTAAGGTGGATTTTGGACTCTCCAGCGGCAACAACGGGAAGAATGGCGCTTTCCTCATCGAAACTGGCAATGATCAATTCGCTCTTCATGCCGACGTGTCGGCTCGCAGCAGCGGTGATGTGAGTGTGCCCATTCAACTGGCCTGCACGAATCCTTCATCGCCCGCATTGACCAAAAAGATTTGTAATTCGGCAGCCGATGCCAAGAGCGGCGCGGTCGGTGGCAGCTTGTTTTTCGGGCAGAGCCGCATTGGCTTGTCGGTCAGCAGCTTCAACACGAATTACGGCACGGTGGCGGAAGATGACGTAACGATTGATATGAAATCGGTTCGCACAGCGTTGGATGCGGATTTCAAAATCGGCGGCTTGATGGACAGTGTGCAGGTGCAGGCCAGCAAGACGCGCTACAAGCACACCGAGTTTGAAGGAGCAACGGCAGGCACTGAATTTAGCAACAACGGCAGTGATCTGCGCCTGCAAGCTCGCCATGCAAAGCTTGGAAATCTCACGGGCCTGATCGGCTTACAGCTTGATAACAACCGCTTCTCTGCCGATGGCGCGGAGGCTTTCGCGCCTTACAGCAAAACGCGTCAACAAGCCTTGTTTGTGTATGAAGAAGCGGCTTTCCAATGGGGCAAACTCAGCTTGGGTGGGCGCATGGAAGACGTGAAGGTGCAATCGTTTGGCAACCCTAGCATCGCCCGCTTCACGCCTGCTGAGCGCAGCTTCAAGCCCACAAGCTATGCCGCTGGCGCATTGCTGAACCTCTCCCCGGCTTGGCAGCTCACAGGCAATTTTGCGAGCAGCCAGCGCGCGCCGAAAGACTATGAGCTCTTCGCGGATGGCCCGCACATTGCCACCGCGTCTTACGAAGTCGGCGATGCGGCTCTTCGCAAAGAAAAATCCACCAGCATCGACATTGGCGCGCGCTGGAAAAGCGGCGCGCACTTCGCGCAGGTCAACGTGTTTAACAGCCGTTTCAAGAATTACACCTTCCTCAGGGCAACCGGCAATTCGCGTGGTGCAGATGCAGAGCTCAACCCGGTGGATGCGGATGGCGATGGCGTGGCAGATGGCAGCGGGGAAGATATCTTTCCTGAATTCGCTTATACACAAGTCAAGGCCCGCTTCACTGGCTTTGAGCTATCAGGCAATTGGCGCTTGATGGATGCGATAGATAAGCTCGATCTGCAATGGCGAGTGGACAGCACGCGCGCGATCAACGCCGCCAGTGGCGCAGCTCTGCCCCGCATCAGCCCACTTCGCATTGGCGCAACGCTGGCTTGGGCGCAAGGCGCTTGGGGCGCAAAGCTCGGCTTTGATCGCAACGCCGCAGCACGCGACGGCAGTGCGGCGGCCTACACCTTGCTAAACCTTGCGGCCACCTACAAAATGAAAGCGAAAGATGCTGATCTGCTGTGGTTTGCACGATTGGACAACGCAGGCAACAAGCTGGCCTACAGCGCCACGTCTATCCTCACGATCAGCGCTCCCGGCAAAGCGCCGTTGCCCGGGCGCAGCTTGAAAGTGGGTTTGCAGGCTCAGTTTTAAAACAAGGGGCGATTAAACTCGGGCAATGAATTTGTCCGAGCTTTCCACGCCCGCCGCATTGGTGGACACTGCGCGAATGCAGCGCAATATTGAGCGCATGCAGTCGCGCATGAATGAATTGGGCGTGGCCTTTCGCCCGCATGTGAAAACCACCAAATGCATGGAGATCACACAATTGCAAATGGCCGCTGGCGCGCGTGGGATCACGGTGTCAACGCTCAAAGAAGCGGAGCAATTTTTTGCAGCAGGCATCACGGATATTTTGTATGCCGTGGGCATGGTTGCACCCAAACTCAAACAAGC
>JANNED010000190.1:0-2084 GCA_031388245.1 Variovorax sp. | reverse complement strand
GGTGCGCACAATCATGCCCTGCGTCACAGGTGTGGCACACGCCGGCATCGGCTTAGGCGCTTTTTCCACATCGACCAAGCACATGCGGCAGTTCGCCGCAATGCTGAGCTTCTTGTGATAGCAAAAATGCGGAATGTAGGTGCCACACTTTTCAGCCGCATGCATGATCATGCTGCCTTCTGTGATTTCTACCCTTTGACCGTCGATATCGAGTTCAACCATATGCTTCTCTTTTGATCAGGCTGCAACGGCAGTTTGATTCGTCATCTTCTCAGCCGCTTCAATCTTGGCTGCAAACTCAGCGCGGAAGTGCTTGAGCATCGCGCGCACGGGCATAGCAGCTGCATCGCCAAGCGCGCAGATCGTGCGGCCCATGATGTTCTCGGCCACGTTATCGAGCTTTTGCAAATCTTCCGCGCGGCCTTGGGCCTTACTGATGCGATCCACCATGCGCCAGAGCCAGCCCGTGCCTTCTCTGCAAGGCGTGCATTGGCCGCAGGATTCGTGCATGTAAAAGTATGAGAGGCGCAAGAGCACATCAACCATATCGCGCGTCTCGTCCATGACGATCACTGCGCCCGAGCCGAGCATAGAACCTGCTTTGGAGATGGAGTCGTAGTCCATCGTGCACTCCATCATGATGTTCGCAGGAAGCACGGGCGACGATGAACCGCCGGGGATCACGGCTTTGAGCTTCTTGCCACCGCGCACACCACCTGCTAATTCGAGCAGCTTAGAAAATGGCGTGCCCATCGGAATTTCGTAATTGCCGGGGTTTTCTACATCGCCTTGAATCGAGAAAATCTTCGTACCGCCGTTGTTGGGCTTGCCGCATTCTAGGTAAGCCGCACCACCGTTATTGATGATCCAAGGCACGGCTGCAAAGGTCTCGGTGTTGTTGATCGTCGTCGGCTTGCCATACAAACCAAAGCTTGCAGGGAACGGCGGTTTAAAGCGTGGCTGGCCTTTTTTGCCTTCGAGCGATTCGAGCAAAGCCGTTTCCTCGCCGCAGATGTACGCGCCGAAGCCGTGGAAGGCATGCAACTGAAATTTAAAATTGCTTCCCGCGACGTTGTCGCCCAAGTAGCCCGCAGCGCGAGCCTCTTCCAAGGCTTCTTCAAAGCGCTCGTAAGCGGAGAAGATTTCGCCGTGAATATAGTTGTAGCCGACGCTAGCGCCAATCGAGTAGCCAGCGATGATCATGCCTTCGATCATGATGTGCGGGTTGTACATCAAAATGTCGCGGTCTTTGAATGTGCCTGGCTCGCCTTCGTCGGAATTACAAACGATGTATTTCTGGCCGGGGAATTGACGGGGCATGAAGCTCCACTTGAGGCCAGTTGGGAAGCCCGCGCCGCCGCGGCCGCGTAATGCAGAGGCTTTGAGCTCGGCGATGACTTGGTCTTGCGTCATGCCCGGCGGAATTTCTTTGCCTTCGGCATCCACCGTGGGCTTCGCGCCATCTTTGCCGAGGATTTTTTTCAAAGCTTGGTAGCCGCCCCGCGCTTCGTAATCTTTCAAGCGCCAGTTTTTGCCATCTAAGCCTGCATAAATTTGCGGGTTGATGTGGCGGCCATGAAAACATGTTTCCAAGCCTTTGGATTCGAACTGTTGGAGGATGTCTTGTACGCTAGGCATTTTGATTTCCTTCAGGTCATTCAATTCGTCGCAGTGCGCAAACCATCAACAAGCTGATCGAGCTTGTCGTGACTCATGAAGCTGCACATGTTTCGGTCGTTCACCAGCATCACCGGTGCATCGCCGCAGGCGCCTAAGCACTCGCTGGGCTGCACGGTGAACATTTTGTCTTTCGTTGTGCCATAAGGCTCCACACCAAGCTTGCTGCACAAATGCTTTAAGGCCTCAGGGCCGCCTTTGAACATGCAGGGCGCATTGGTGCAAACGTTCAGCTTGAACTTGCCCACTGGCTTTTGGTTGTACATGTTGTAGAAGGTCGTGACTTCATGCACAGCCATCGTTGGCATGCCGAGATATTCGCCAATCACCTTCTCAGATTCCGGGCTCACCCAACCCTGCTCTTGCTGAACAATCGACAAACAAGCCATCACAGCCGATTGCGCTTG
>JANNED010000189.1:0-9913 GCA_031388245.1 Variovorax sp. | reverse complement strand
CCACACCCATGCCGGCGAGCGGCTCATCGAGCAGGAGCACTTGCGGCTCGGTGGCGAGCGTCATGGCGATTTCTAGCTGACGCTGCTCGCCGTGGCTGGCTGCGCCTGCGATGGTGTTGCGCCTGTTTGTAAGCAAGGCCAGCTCCATCGCACGCTCAGCGCGAGCATTCACAGCCGCTTGCGCAGATGCTTTTGTGAGCCAGCCCAATGGATTGAAAGCGAAAGGCTGATTGCGCGACTGCGCAGCCAAGCGGATGTTGTCCCACACAGTGAAGTTGCGGAAGATATTCGTCTTCTGGTAGCTGCGGCCGAGGCGCTGGCGCGAGATCTTTTCTGCGCTCCAGCCGGTGATGTCAATGCCTGAGAGATGCACGCTGCCTGAGGTGGGTGGCAAATCGCCTGAGAGCAAATTCGTGAGCGTGGATTTGCCCGCGCCATTGGGCCCGATCACGGCATGCAGGCGTCCTTGCCATAAATCGAGGCTCACTTCATTGACAGCAGCCAAACCGCCGAAGCGCTTGGTGAGGTTTGTTGCAGAAAGAACCGCCGGCATGGTGGCAGTCATTTCTCAGCATCCTTGTGCAAGGCATCTTTTTCGGCCAACCATTTGGAAACCATCCCCAAGATGCCGCGCGGCGCAAGTATCACCAAGGCCACAATGAACAGCCCCATCCACATTTGCCAATGCTTGCCCGTTTGAAAGTTACCGACAGCTGGCAAATCTTTGAACACATGCAGCAAATATTCAAACGAGAATGCCCCAATCGCCGCACCCGCGAAATTGCCCATACCGCCCAAGATCACCATCATGATGGCATGCGCACTCATGTGAAAGCCCATGAGCTCGGGATTGATATAGCCCGTCTGCGCAGCCCACAAATAGCCGGCCAAGCCAGCCAAGGTGCCAGCCAGCGTGAATGCAGCGAGCTTGTGCGCAAAGGTGGCAAAGCCCAAAGCTCGCATGCGATGCTCATTGGCGCGGATGCCTGCGAGTGCGCGGCCAAATGGCGAAAAAAGCAAGCGGCGCAGAAAGGCATACACACCGATCATGCAAGCGAGGGTGAAATAGAAAAACACGCGCTTGTTTTCTAAATCGAAAATACTGGCATCGGGCTTGAAATTCAAATACGCGCCATCTGAGCCGCCGAGCGTTTTGCCAAACAAGACTTTGTTGTCAAAAAAGATGAAGTACATCATCTGAGCGAAAGCCATCGTGACCATGATGAAATAAATGCCGTGCGTGCGCACCACAAAAAAACCGATGATGCAGGCCACCGATGCGGAGGCGGCGAGCGCCAGCGGCAAGCTCCACCACAGGCTGATCGCATCAGACGATGGCGTGATAAATGCCAGTGCATAGCCAGCAAAGCCAAAAAAAGCGGCATGCCCGAGCGAGACCAGGCCTGTCACGCCTTGCAGCAGATCAAGGCTCATCGCAAAAATCGCCATGATCATCATGCTGGTGATCAGGCCGATGGTGTAATCCGCGCCGAAGATGGGCACGCCTGCCAAAGCAATCACGGCGATGGCGAGCAATGCGCTCACGCTGCGTGGCAGCACTTCCAAATTGGCTTGTGGCGCAGACATGACAATATTTAGGCTTTGAACAAGCCTTCTGGTTTGTAGAGCAACACCAGCGCCATCAGCATGTAAACCAGCATGCCTGAGAGTTGAGGCAGCAGCACTTTGCCAAAGGTATCGACCAAGCCCACGAGCAGCGCCGCGATCAATGCACCGCGCACCGAGCCGATACCGCCGATGACGACGACCACGAAGCACATGATCAGCACCGAGCTGCCCATGTTGGGATACACGCTCGATATCGGCGAGGCGATCATGCCGGCAATCGTGGCCAAGCCCACGCCCAGGGCAAACACCAGCGAGTGAATCAGCTTGATGTTCACGCCAAGCGCTTCTGTCATTTCACGGTTAAACGCCCCCGCGCGGATTTTCATACCGAGGCGGGTTTTGGAAATCAGGGCATACAAACCCAGCGCAAGAACAACACACACGCCACTGATGAACAAACGATAAACGGGATACGACAAGTTATCCGTGAGCTGTATTGAGCCAGAGAGCAGCGCAGGAATGGTCACGCCATGCACATCGTCGCCCCAGATCATGGAGCGGGCTTCTTCAAAGATATAAATCAAACCAAAGGTGAGCAGCACTTGATCCAAATGATCGCGGTGATAGAAATGCTGGATCAGTACTTTTTCTAGCAGGAGGCCAAAGACGACCGATAAAACTGTGCCCAGCAAAATCGCCAGCGTGAGGCTGCCGAGCTGCAAAGAAAGCGACCACGCCAGATACGCGCCCAGCATATAAAAGCTGCCATGCGCAAGATTGACCACGCCCATGATGCCGAAGATCAGCGTGAGGCCAGCAGCCAGCATGAAAAGCAGCAGGCCGTATTGCACGCTGTTGAGCAACTGGATGAGAAAACTGGCGAGATCCACGGGAAGATTTGATACAGCAACGCAGAATCCGCAAAAAGCGCACAGTAAGCACAGAAAATAAATACCGATTTCTGTGCTTTATGCGTCTTGCCGCGTTTTGTGTGTTCCCTTTGGTTGAACTCTAAAGTTGATTTTTAAAGCGAGAAAACATCAACCCATCTTGCAGCCAGCGCCTGAATCAGCCACCGCTTTCGCCGCTATGCCCACCACCTTATTTTCTTTGTTTTCAACGCGGCGCAGGTAGATGTCTTGAATCGGGTTGTTGGCCTTGCTCATGCTCCATTTTCCGCGTGGGCTGTCGATTTTGGCGTTTTGCATGGCGGCATACAAGGCTGGCTTGTTGTTCAAATCGCCCTTCACAGCATTCGCGCCCTGCACGAGCAGCAAGCCAGAATCATAGCCTTGCACAGCATACACATCCGGCTGCATGCGGAAGGCTTTGGCGTATTCCAAGCGGAAGCGGCGGTTGCTGGCCGTGTCAAGCGAATCGCTGTAATGCAGCGTGGTGAGGATGCCGTTGGCTGCATCGCCGGCAGCATCAAGCACGCCTTCAGTCAGGAAGCCCGAGCCATACAAAGGAATCGTTTTATTCAAACCAGCTGCTGCGTAATCACGGATGAATTTGGCTGCACCGCCGCCTGCAAAGAAACAAGCCACAGCATCGGGCTTGATCGAGGCGATCTCGGTGAGCAAGGCTTGAAATTCCACATTGGGGAAGGGCAGGCCGAGCTTCTTGATGATCTGGCCGCCGGCCTTGGTGTAGCTCTCTTCAAAGCCCTCAAAGGCTTCATCGCCAGCTGCATAGCTCCAAGTGATCCAGACGGCTTTTTTGTGGCCTTTTTCGACCATCACTTTGCCTAGGCCCAGCGTAGGCTGCGAATTGGTGAAGCTGGTGCGGAAAACATTGGGCGCACACTGTGCGCGCGTGGCCACATGCACACCCGCGTTGGGGATGATGTTGAGCACGCCCGATTCACGCGCCACACGATGAATGCCCATTTGCACACCCGAATGAACCGTGCCGATCAACACATCGACTTTGTCGCGCTGCACGAGACGCTGCGCATTTTCAATGCCTTTGGCGGGGTTGGCTTCATCATCCACCTTGAAATACTCAATCTCTCGGCCACCCAACTTGCCGCCCTGCTCGTTGATCGCCATACGAAAGCCGTTTTCAATTGCCACGCCGAGCTGAGCAAAGGTGCCGGTGTAAGGCAGCATCAAGCCAACGCGGATTTTGTTGCCTGATGACGCGCTTTGGGCGCGAGCCATCTCGGGCATCAACAGGCCACTGGATGCAGCGCCAAGGGCGGCTGCCGAACGGGTCAAAACCAAACGACGTGTACTCATGCCCAACTCCTAAGTTAACTGTTCACAGATCACATCATCTTAACGGCCAAGCCTCGCCCAGGGAGGCAGTGTTTTCCATTTGTGTGAGCTGTTTTCGTGAATGTGGCTCTTGCGCAAGATCAATCTGATTAATCGAAGCGGCAATTATTTAAATCTAAAGTATTTTTTATGCAGCGTCAAGAGAGGAGTCCAGAGCATCTGCACTGCGCATGCAAAAAATACCTCGCCATGCCTGACAATCACGGCTCTTCATGAACACGCCGCCTGCCACCACTGAATTGCGCCCCGCAGAGCGCCGCGCTAGCTTTTCTCTGGCCAGCATATTTGCCATGCGCATGCTCGGGCTGTTTTTGGTGCTGCCCGTGTTTGCGTTGGAGGCCACCCAATACCCGGGTGGGGATGACCCCGCACGCGTGGGCTTAGCCATGGGCATTTATGGACTCACGCAGGGCATGTTGCAGATTCCATTTGGCATGGCCTCAGATCGCTTCGGGCGCAAAAGGGTGATCTTGATCGGCCTCGTGATCTTTGCTGCGGGCAGTTTTTTAGCAGCTTGGGCGCCGACCTTGGGCTGGTTGATCGCTGGCCGCTCGCTGCAAGGTGCGGGCGCGATTTCTGCGGCTGTGACGGCGCTGCTCGCAGACATGACGCGTGATGAAGTGCGCACCAAAGCAATGGCTTTGGTGGGTGCGAGCATCGCGCTGATGTTTGCACTGTCCCTTGTGCTGGCGCCTTGGCTGGCGGGGCACATTGGGCTGTCTGGCCTGTTTGCGCTGACTGGCGTTTTGGTGTTGGCCTGCATGGCGACCGTGGTGTGGGGCGTGCCGCCAGAGCCGGCGCTCGAAGCAGCGCCGGGCAGCCGCCTCAAGGGCTTGAAGGACGTGCTGATGCATGCGGATTTGCTGCGCCTTGACTTGGGCGCTTTCATCTTGCATGCGGTGCAATTGGCCATGTGGGTGGCGCTGCCAAGCATGCTGGTGCAAGCCGGGCTGGCCAAAGCCGATCACTGGCAGGCTTACTTACCGGCGGTCTTGCTCTCATTTGTATTCATGGGCGGCCTGTTTGCTCTGGAGGCGCGAGGTCGATTGAAGCTGGCCTTTTTAGGCAGCGTGGCGCTGATTGGTGCCGTGCAAACAGGGCTGTGGTGGGCTTTGCAAATGCCGCCTAACGTGTGGCTGCTGGGCTTTTTGCTCTTCGCCTTCTTCGTAGGATTCAATATTTTGGAGGCTTCGCAGCCTTCTCTGGCCTCGCGCGTCGCCCCCGCCCATGCGCGAGGCGCGGCGCTGGGCGTGTACAACACCGTTCAGTCGTTGGGGTTTTTCGTCGGTGGCTTTGGCGGCGGTTGGCTGGCCAAGCAAGCTGGTTTTGGTGCGCTGTTTATCGGCTGCGCGGCTTTGATGGCACTGTGGCTGCTGGCGGCATGGGGGATGCGGCCGCCTGCTCGCGCTGCTGCATAATCCCAAAGCCGATAGGCAATCACTCCATTTAAGCACTGAAACACAAGGAACTCACACCATGGCCTCCGTCAACAAAGTCATTCTTCTGGGCAACTGCGGGCGCGATCCCGAAATTCGTTATATGCCCTCTGGCGGAGCCGTGGCCAATATCTCGATTGCCACCACCAGCAAGCGAAAAGACAAAACCTCAGGCGAGAGCATTGAAGACACCCAGTGGCACCGTGTGCAATTCTTTGACCGCTTGGCCGAGATCGTGGGCGAGTATGTGAAAAAAGGTGCGCCGCTTTATGTGGAAGGTCGTTTGAAATACGGCAAATACACCGACAAAGACGGCATTGAGCGCAACACTGTGGACATCATCGCCACCGAAATGCAGCTCTTGGGCAACCGCCAGGGCGCGGGTTCGCCCGATGAAGGCGGTGGCGGCTATTCTCGTGCGCCAGCGCCTGCCTCACGGCCACCAGCCGCTCGCCCCGCCTCCACGCCCGCAAGCGCGATGCCCGCAGCCGCAAAGGCCAAAGCAGGCAGTGGCTTTGACGACATGGACGACGATATCCCTTTCTGATCCCGCTCCCTAGATTTTTATGCTTTTTAGGCATTTTGCCAGCATGAAATCACATTAGTTTGCTATTTAATTTATAGCATTTAAATTGAATCAAGCAACATGCTGAGCACACGCTCACTCGCCCGGATCAGCCTGTATCTTGATCTGATCCGCTTCAATCGCCCCGCTGGCTGGCTGCTTCTGCTCTGGCCCACGCTGTCTGCACTGTGGCTGGCCGCTGGCGGCTTTCCCGGCTGGCATTTGATCATCGTCTTCACCCTTGGCACGATCCTCATGCGCAGCGCTGGCTGCTGTGTGAACGATGTGGCCGATGCGGATTTTGATCGGCATGTGAAGCGGACGGCGGGCCGGCCAGTCACCAGCGGCAAGCTGAGCAAAAAAGAAGCGTTGCTGCTGGGTGCAGGCTTGGCTTTGCTGGCTTTCGGCCTCGTGCTCACCACCAATGCGCTCACCGTGGTGTATTCGTTTGCCGCGCTGGGCATTGCCATGGCCTATCCGTTTGCCAAACGCTTCGTGGCGATGCCGCAAGCCGTGCTGGGCGTGGCATTCAGCTTTGGCATACCCATGGCCTTTGCTGCCGCTGCCCATCACGTGCCCCCATTGGCTTGGATTTTGCTGCTTGGCAATCTCTTTTGGGTCTTGGCCTACGACACCGCATACGCCATGGTCGATCGCGACGATGACTTGCGCATCGGCATGAAAACCTCTGCCATCACACTTGGCCGCTTTGATGTGGCTGCGATCATGCTTTTTTATGGTGTTTACATGCTGTTTTGGCTGATCGCCGGCATGGAATATGCGCATGTTGCTATTAAAATTATAGTGATTGCCGTGATGAGTTCGCAAATCTTCTGGCATTGGCAGCTGATCCGCAAGCGCAGCCGGGAAGGCTGCTTCAAGGCGTTTCGGCTGAACCATTGGCTTGGGCTGACGATGTTTGTGGGCATTGTTGCTTCGTTCGTTTTGCATTGAATGCTGCAAGGCACGCGTGTTGGATGCGCGAAGCTCAAGTGGCACGGCCATATCACGCGCCAACGCAGGCATGGCAGGCAACATCATTTTTGGTGGCGGCATTGGTGCCATCATTGACCATAACAAGGGTACGGCGTATACCTACCCTCAGTGGGTTCGCTTGGTCGTGAGTAAGCTGTTGACGTTTGACAGAAAAGACGACAAAGATGGTGCACCTAATTTAGGAAGCAGTACGCCTGTTGCGGAAGTCAAAAAATAAGCCCGCAAAGCGCACGCCATGTTATTCACGAGCCCTTTTCAGGGCTCGTTTTAATTTTTCATCCAGCTTTCAATGGCTGCGACATCGACGGGCACTCCCCTTGATATCAACTCGCACCCTTGGCTGTTGACCACCGCATCATCTTCAATCCGTATCCCGATGTTGTGAAATTTTTCTGGCACGCCGGGAGCGGGGCGCACGTAGATGCCGGGTTCGATGGTGAGGACCATGCCTTCGCGCAAGATGCGGCTGGGGCGGTTTTTGATGAGCTCGCCTGAGAGCGGGTCTTTGCGCTCGGTGGTGTTGCCTTGCTCACTGAACTCGTTGTAGCTGCCACAATCATGCACATCCATGCCCAGCCAATGGCCGGTGCGGTGCATATAGAAGGGGAAGTAGGTGCGTTTTTCGATCACGTCTTCCAAGCTGCCGTGCTGATCTCGCGTGAGCAAGCCCACATCGAGCATGCCTTGCGAGAGGACTTTGACGGCGGCTTCATGAGGATCAATGAATCGCATGCCGGGCTTGGTGACGGCGATGGCCGCTTCTTGGGCAGCGAGCACAATCTCGTAGAGCTCGCGCTGTGGCGCAGTGAACTTGCCATTGGCGGGGAAAGTGCGGGTGATGTCTGACGCATAACCATGCAGCTCGCAACCAGCGTCGATCAAGACGAGATCGCCGTTGTTGATTTTTGCGGCGCTGGCTTGATAGTGCAACACGCAGGCATTCGCGCCACCGGCGACGATGCTGCCATAGGCGGGATACTCGCTGCCGTTTTTGCGAAATTCGTGCAAGAGCTCGGCATCTAAATGGTATTCGCGCAGATCTGTGCCATCCCGCAGCATGCGAGCAGACAGCTGCATGGCGCGAATGTGGCCTTGGGCTGAGATTTGCGCGGCGCGGCGCATGATGCCCAACTCATGCGCATCTTTGATCAGGCGCATGTCATCCAAGATGCTGCACACATCGCGCTGGCTTTCTGGGCAAAGTGCGCCGTAGCGCACGCGAGCCCTCACTTTTTCTAACCAGCCGCTCACCTGCGCCTCCAAGCCGGTATGGATGGCGAAGGGATACCACACGGTGGCACGGTTTTCGAGCAGTTTGGGCAGCTGGGTGGCGAGTTCGGCGTTGGTGTGTGCGGCTGTGAGCCCAAGGAATTGGGGCGCGGCAACAGGCCCGAGCCGATAGCCATCCCACACCTCGCGCTCTGCATCTTTGGGCTGACAAAACAAGGTGCTGCTGCCATCCGATTCGATGAGCAAGGTCGCGCCAGGCTCGCTGAAACCGGTGAGGTAATAAAAATAGCTGTCGTGGCGATACAAATAGCCGGTATCACGGTTGCGGGCGCGCTCGGGCGCGGTGGGGATGATGGCAATCGCATCTTTGCCAAGTTGCGCGGCGACTTTTGCGCGGCGCTGGGCGTAGATGGCGTGGTGGTGGATCGTATTCATGGTGAGATTTTCGCGCGTTTCTAGATGAGATGTTGGTTCTGTATGGAGTAAGAACACGGAAGGCACGGAAACTACACGAAAGACACAGAAAACTTCCGTGATTTCCGTGTACTTTCGTGCCCTCCGTGTTCTTCTATGGCGAGTTAATTGTTGAGCTGTGCCAAGCGCTCTGGTGTGCCTACATCTGTCCACTCGCCTTCGTAAAGAGAGGCGCTCACGCGGCTTGCGTCCATGGCGGCTCGCAAGAGGGGAGCGAGGGCCGCTTTGATGCCTTGGGGGTTGCCGGCAGGGATATCGCAAAAGGGTGGTTTAAAGAAGGCTTTTTTGTAGATCGCGGCGGTGCTGAAAGTGTAGAGGGCGTGGCCGGCCTCTTTGGGAAGGTTAAGCGCTTGGCCAGCGGCGGAGAGGCCAAAGTCGCCACGCGAGTTGTGCGGTGGGTTGGGTACCAGCCAAAGGTGGGCAAGCGCATCGCTTTGAGCGAAGCGCTCATAGGCAGCGCGGCTAAATTCAAACTGCGGCATGAACACGTCGCCAGCGACCACCCAAAACACATCGGCCAATTGCGGCAGAGCACGGCAAATGCCGCCGGCAGTCTCTAAAGCGCCGCCAAAATCACGCCCTTCTTGAGAAAACTGTAGTTGCCATGCCGAATGAGAAAGCGCCTGATTTGATAGCACTTCACGCAATATATACGCCGGCAGATGGTCATTTTTGCTTAAAAAATTCGCTTCGATCTGCTCCCCCAGCCATGCGGTGTTGATGATCTGACTGATAAATCCTTCGCGCAACAAAGCCTCCATGTGCCATTGCATGAGTGGTTTGCCGCGCACTTGGAGCAAAGGCTTGGGGCATGTGTCTGTCAGGGGCCGCATGCGCTCACCCCGGCCTGCAGCCAAGATCATGGCTTGAGCAGGCATTTGAGGGGCATGGAGAACATTCATACCGCAATACTAATGCGGAAACCAAAACAATCCTGAGCAGCTGGCCTGCCCGCTAAAATTATGGGTTTCCCCGATCTCTAACTTTCATCTCCTCCCATGAGCGCAAACACCCAACATATGGCCAACGCCATCCGAGCCCTGTCGATGGACGCGGTGCAAGCCGCCAATTCTGGCCATCCTGGTGCGCCGATGGGCATGGCCGACATGGCGGTCGCGCTGTGGAATGAGCATTTGAGCCACAACCCAACGAATCCACACTGGGCAAACCGTGATCGTTTCGTTTTGTCGAACGGCCATGGCTCGATGTTGATTTATTCGCTCTTGCACCTCACGGGCTATGACTTGTCCGTTCAAGAGCTCAAAAATTTCCGTCAACTCCACAGCAAAACCGCAGGTCACCCCGAGGTAGGCGTCACGCCTGGCATTGAGACCACCACTGGCCCGCTCGGCCAAGGCATCACC
>JANNED010000262.1:0-3708 GCA_031388245.1 Variovorax sp. | reverse complement strand
CGCAAGTCATATTAGTGGAAAAGATTTCTGGACTGAGTTAATTGCGTTCACCAGCAAAGATGAAAATCTAACGAAGGGGCACATACGATATCTGGAATCTAGATTGATCACGGAGGCGACAAAATCTGGGCGATATCTTGTAAAGAACTCTGCTCAACCGCAAATTCCAACTTTACCGAGAGGTGACCGTGATGCAATGGAGGAGTACATTGAATCAGTCCAGGCTTTGCTGGGCGTGTTGGGGCACAGGCTGCTTGAGCCACTCATTGAGAGTCGAAAGCCAATAAGTCGCATAGCTTTGCACGAGCGGAATTCTGCAAGCGCTTCACCATCAACCGAAAATGAAGTTCTTAGAGTAGCGGCGAGTGAGCAAAAGTTTTATATTGCGACGAAAGATTTAGCAGGCACTGCGACGCTGACTGATGAGGGCTTGGTTGTGTTGCAAGGATCTGATGCAGCATTAGAAGTTATGCAGAGCCTGCCGGAGTCACAGAGAGAGCTGCGCAAAAGACTGATGTTGCAAGGGGTACTCGAAGCAAACGGCTCAAAATTGAAGTTTGCTAAAGATTATTTATTCAACAGTCCCTCGCAGGCTGCGGGAATCGTCGTTGGATATTCAATTAACGGTCGATCTGCTTGGATGTTGGCTGATGGCATCACAACTTATTCTATGCACGAGCAAATGCTGTCAGAAAAGCTACTAAGTGAGATAGGCAGTGAGCCTGCTAAGGCCCACCAATCTGAGGCAGATCAACTAGTGGCATGGCAACGTGAAGATCGTGAGCGTTAAGTCTTAGCACTTTGGATTGCGCAGTGAAAGGCATTTTCAAAAAGTGCCGCTATGCGTTCATCACGTAATACGTAAGAAGTCGCTATGAATTAAGCCAAGCTAACTCTCCTAGTAAAAGAAGCACACAAAGTGCAATCTTCGATAGCCACTAAAATTGGACGCTCTAATAAGTCGATGATAGGTGTAGGTAAATTCCGTTCTCATGTGATCAATTTGATCATATCGGTCATAATAATCAAAAGGAGCGCCTCATGATTACTGAAACCTCAGCTGTTGCCTTCCGTCAAAACCTTGGCGATATGCTCAATCAAGTGCATTACCGCAGCGACAGCATCGTCATCAACAAAGATGGCAAATCAATTGCTGCGCTGGTAGATGCGCGTCTTTTTGAGCGCATTCGCCGCATGCAGGGGCGGTTTGATTCGCTCAGTCAGCGTTTGGCTCAGGGTTTTGCTGCAACGCCTCAAGACATTGGCATGGCTGAAATCGATGCTGCGGTGTTGGCCGAACGCCCGCGCGCGCATCAAAATCGTGTCCAATAAAAAGCCCAATAGAAGTTAGGCTATGACGATTCACGTTGTGCTGGATACCAATATCCTGCTAAGTGGCTTGGCCTATCCGGCCAGCTTGCCAGGCTCTATCGTGGCGGCTTGGCGTGGCGGCTCGTTGCAAGTGAGCCTGAGCCACTACATCCTTGATGAGTTGCGGCGCGTGTTGCCTAAATTGAGGGCGCGGCATGGTTTATCGGATGATGCGATTGCGGATCTCGTGGATTGTCTTGCCTTTCAAGCAGATCTGGTTGAGCCCGCAACCCATTGGGATGCGCAGCTCACAGACCCTTTTGACCAAGCCATTCTCGGCACGTTGTTGGCATCGAAAGCGCAATACCTCATCACAGGCGATAAGGCTCTGCTGGCTTTGGCAGGCAAATATCCGGTCATGACCGCTTCGCAATTTGTGGCGCAGCACGGTATCTGACGGTATACAATCGCGCACCGGGCCCAAGCAATTTGCGCCCGGTTTTTTTGTGCCTGAATTTCCACTGGGCAAGCAAGAAAATCGGGGCAGTTCCAAGCGCTCAAACAAATCTGAAACGGTTTCTTTGAAGGACATGGAACATGGAAATTTTTGACTATGACAATGTATTGCTCTTGCCTCGCAAATGCCGCGTAGAGAGCCGCAGCGAATGCGATTCCAGCGTGGAGCTGGGTGGGCGCAGTTTCAAGATTCCGGTCGTGCCGGCGAATATGAAGACGGTGGTCAATGAAGAGCTGTGTGTTTGGATGGCCAAGAGCGGCTATTTTTATGTGATGCACCGCTTTGATGTGGACAACGTGGCTTTCGTGAAAAAGATGCAGGCGCAAGGGGTTTATTCCTCGATCTCGCTCGGCGTGAAAAAGCCCGATTACGACACGGTGGATGCCTTCGTGGCGCAGGGCTTGTGCCCTGACTACATCACGATCGACATCGCGCACGGCCATGCCGACAGTGTGAAAAACATGATTGGTTGTTTGAAAACCAAGCTGCCATCAGCCTTCATCATCGCCGGCAATGTGGGCACGCCCGAGGCCATCATTGATTTGGAAAATTGGGGTGCTGACGCGACCAAGGTGGGCATCGGCCCGGGCAAGGTTTGCAACACCAAAATGAAAACGGGTTTTGGCACAGGCGGTTGGCAGCTCTCGGCGCTCAAGTGGTGCGCCCGTGTGGCCACCAAGCCCATCATTGCCGATGGCGGCATTCGCGAGCATGGCGATATTGCCAAATCGATTCGCTTTGGTGCCACGATGGTGATGATTGGCTCAATGCTCGCTGGCTTAGAAGAATCACCGGGCAAAACGGTGGAGGTCGATGGCAAGCTGTTCAAAGAATACTATGGCTCGGCTTCTGACTTCAACAAAGGCGAATACAAACACGTCGAAGGCAAGCGGATTTTGGAGCCGATCAAAGGCACGCTGGCTGATACGCTGCGCGAAATGCAAGAAGACGTGCAAAGCTCGATCAGCTATGCAGGTGGGAAAAAGCTCATGGATATTCGCAAGGTGAATTATGTGATCTTGGGTGGTGACAATGCGGGTGAGCATTTATTGATGTGAAATCTATTCATATCGAATCGAAAAAGCGCCTTTTTAGGCGCTTTTTTTATGATTTTTCGTGATTTCAAAGGCGAATTGACATTTTTTAAATGTATTCTAAAATCTATTCATATCAATTTAATTTTACTATGCCCACACCACCCGCGCTGAGCTCGCCCCAAGCCTTGATCGAAGCGCTGGGCAACGATATGCACAGTGCGCTTGAGCTGGCAGCTAAGCTCGGATGCAGCCAAGCCACGTTCTCGCGTGAGGTGCGCAAGGCTGCAGGCGCGGTGCTGACCCTAGGCAAGGCGCAACGCACGCGCTATGTGCGCATGCGGCCTGCAGGCGTGAGTTTGCCGCTGCCCATTTCGCAAATCGACTCAGATGGGGCGTTGCAAGCGCTGGGGCAACTCTACACCGTGGGCATGGCTACTGGTTCGCGTACAGCGTTTGAGGGTGATCGAGGCGTAGAAATCTTTGAAGGCTTGCCATGGTTTGTGAGCGATATGCGGCCAGAAGGCTATTTGGGCCGGCAGTTTCCTCGGCGCTTATCTGAAGCAGCGCCTCATGCACCGCTTCCAACGAGCGTTGCGCCACAGCTGCCACAAAGCATCCATGATTGGAGCGACGATCATGTGTTGCGCGCGCTCGATTGGGCGGGGCATGATGAGCCGGGTCATTTGATCGTGGGTCGCAGAGCGTTGGATGTGCACTTGCGGCAGCCGCAGCCGCAGGCGCTACCCAAAGCAAAAAAGCTCAAGCGCTATGCAGAGTTAGCGCAAGCCTCATTGAATTCAGATGGCAGCATGTCATCCGTCGCAGGTGAGCAGCCGAAATTCA
>JANNED010000261.1:0-5912 GCA_031388245.1 Variovorax sp. | reverse complement strand
GCCTGCTCAAAGTTCAAATCGAAGACGCGATAGAGGCCGACCGCGTGTTCACCACCCTCATGGGCGACGAAGTCGAGCCCCGCAGACAGTTCATTGAAGACAATGCGCTGAGGGCGATGAATATTGATGTTTGAATTTTCTTGATCGCGTGGTTCTATTGGTGAGTCTTTATATCGGAGCAAACTTTGATTCTTGGCGAAATAAGTTCTGCTCTAAGCATTGTTGAAAAACTAGCCGGCCTTTGGAAAAAGACAAAAGACGCTCGAAAGATAAAGCCGGAAACAGTAGCAACGCGCTTTTTTCTGCTGTTTGAATGTCACGATGTTCACCGAAATCAAATTCCTCGGTTTTTTGGCAATGAATTGACATTGCTGGATGTGCAGAGTGAAGATGCCGTCTTGCCAAAACTGAATGACGAGGTTTTGGAGGCTGCTTGCGATCTATTTGCCGTGCGACGCGAGTGGCTTGACTGTGCAGACGAGAGAGTTTTTGAGGTGCACGATTTTTATAAAGATGCTCATAAAGCAGCAGCCTTCTTGGAAGCGCTGAAACAAAACAGTCCCGAAGGAAACGTTAGTGGCGTTCTGCTCGCACCGGAAGAAAAAAGAGGACCCGCACTGATCGTTTTGTCAGAAGCGATTGGCAATATTGGAGTCAAACCTATCTATCGCTATCACTTGCTCGGCAATTGGGTTTTCGACTATTGGAAATCCCGTGCCCATTTAACGGCGGTGATTGCACTCGCTTGGAAGCAAAAGGCATACATTCGTGGTGCCTATTTCCCCGCTGCAGAGATTGAAGCACTGGACACAGGTGAAATACTGAGCGTCGAGTCCTATGCCTTTAAGCGAATGAGTTGGTATCCTGAGGATATGGCTCTGTTGCCAGAGACCTACCTAGCGGGGCTGAGTTGCGGCAGCGAAAGTCCAGAAGCCAAGCTTGCCGTTGAGATGTGGCTGAACCTAGAGGCAGAGGGTTTGATGGAAACAGGTTTAGAGATGTACAACAAGAGGGAAATACGCGAACGCTTCGCCGCACGACTAGAGACAAGTTAACAATTGACAGAAGCACTGATTGCTAAATGGTGCGGCTTGTTCATAAAGCCCCAGCAGAAATTTTGACAATGGAAACTAAACTCGGTGTCAAATCGGAGATGAACGAAGAAGCGAAAAAGGCGATGCTTCAAAGAACGCGCAGTTGGCGACGGAAGCTGTCGTGGGCTTTAGGGCAAATGCTTTGGGCAAAATTGGCATCTTGTCGGCTTAGAATATATACAAATTGCTACCAAAAATATAGCACCCTAAGGCTTATGCTTCTTCAGCCAAGCATTGATCAGCGATGGCCGCGATCAGGCAATAAACAGGTTCTCTCGATGCCACTTCAGAAACATTGGGTCCGGTGCAAACCGTTCAGGCATTTGAACAGTGGCGTTTTGGCAAGCCAAGAGTTGGCCTGTAAAGGCAGAGGGGCTCGCAATAGAAAGCATCTCTTTGGAGAGCTGAACCCTTCCATCGTCTCCGATGGTCATCAGACCTCGGTCAAACGCGCGATCATGCATGGCAGATAAGCACAGCCCATTTCTCGGATTGAGGCGATTTTCTTTATCGACACTCCACGGAACGATATGACTCGCCACAACGAGCTTTGGATGCTTCAGGCCACTGACGCAACAGGTGCTGTTGTAGCTCGCTAAGACCGCCTTACGAAACCGCGCTTGATTGACGCGCACCTGAACGGTTGCGCTGCGTGTTTTTCCTTCGGGCATGGCCACGCCTTCAGCAGCCAGATCATCGGCAACATCAACTATTGGGCTGATGCCGTTATCCATTGCCAGGCGCTCATATTGCGCGGCGGCTTCTAGGGTGACGGAGGTCCAGTGCTGATTCAGATCGCGCCACACCATTGTGTCTAACGAAGACGAATTGCCCATCCCTCTGCGTCCGCTGGCGATGACTTGTGGATCAAGGCTCGCAAAGTTAACGAGCTTCAGCGCGACAGAGTTTGGGGTTCGCCCTATCCACGATGCGAGCTGGCGAATGAGCGGGGTTCGAGAATGTAATTGGCCAAACGTGAGCTGAGCATAGATATGCAAAGCGGCTAGCGTCTCTTGGCGCGACCAATTGTTTCTGGGGTTTGGCATGACCTGCTTTCGTTGAGCAGACAGTATGCCAACAATTGCGCCCGCAGTCATGGTTCGGCGATGTAGCAGACCTCCCAATCGCCATAACATTTGTTGTCGTGCACGATCATTCCGTCGATGACTTCCAACCCGACATATCCATGCACGGCATCCGGCCGAACAAGCTTTGCATCACCTTCGCTCGCGAAGAGAAGGGTGATGCGTTCGGCGTAGCGCGTTTTGACCATCAGCAGCGAACCAAGCCGAGGCCCGATGTAGCCAAGATCTCGCATCGTTTGTTGTGGATGGTCGCGGCCATGAGACAACAATAAATACAAGCCGGCTTTCTTGTGCTTTGGGCGTGGAGTCGAGGCAGTCTTTGTCAAAGTTTTCATGCGCCGAAGTGTGCCCAGGCGCAGCGCTTTTGTAATCCAGGGCTTTACCTGGGTGGCGTGGACTACAAGCGAAATCGGCATCTAGCCGGCATAGAATCTGCGCAGAGTGCTATTGAATCAATAGTGTTTGTTGCAAACTATATCTTGCCTTTTGTCTTGGCCGCTGCGCTTGGCGGTTTGCTCGCCATGCTCAGAGATCGTTAACGGCGACTTCGATGCTGTTGCCTTGCGCGGCGCTGGCGCGGCGGGCTTGAATGAGGGCCGTGAAATCTTTCTCCGCGAGTGCATCGGCAAAGCCTTGCATGACTTCGGGTTGCACGACGTAAAACGAGGGGGCGTTGTGGCTGAGCACGGCGATGGGCGCTCCTTTTGCTTTGCGCAGGGTGGCGCCTGGGTTTTTCTTGAATTCGCTGATGCCAACGGTGAGGGGTGTGAGCAGGGCTTGCATGATGGCTTGGTATTTGGAGATGAAATTGGAGCTTATTTTAGGGCTGATTGATTGTGGTGGCAATTGAGCTACATGCTGGGCGATGCGTGCACCATCGTGGATATGGCGGTGTGGGGCTGGGCGCGGGCTGTGCCTTTTGTTTTGGGCGCAGAGGCCTGGGGCAGCTTGCCGCATGTGAAGCGCTTGCTCGATGAGATCAACGCGCGCCCGGCGGCGCAGCGGGCTGAAGCTTTGAAGGCGAAGCATAGTTTTAAGGCTGAGATGGACGATGAGGCGAAGCAGGCGATGTTTCCGCAGAATGCGCGGTTGGGGAAGTGAAGCGTCGTTGGTTTAAAAGTGCAGATTTTTAAGCAAAAATGGCAGGTGGCCGGCATAGAATCTACGTGAAGTGCTATTAAATATATAGTGAATCTACCGGATGAAAGTTTGCCTACAACGCGAAAATCTAGGACCATCTAAGCATGGAACGTGTTGTTCACAAGACTCAATTAACAGACCGCGATGCGCAAGCTGCAGCGGATTTGCGCTATTGGCTTTCGCAGCCCATTGAGGCGCGCTTGGCTGCTGTAGAGGTGCTGCGCGAGCAGATGTATCCTAATTATGCTGAACAAGGATTTCAAAGAGTTTGCCGCATTGTTCCGCTCAAGGCAGGTTGAATTCCTGATCGCGATTGTGGGCGGCTATGCCTTGGCGGCGTATGGACACCCGCGCTTTACGGGTGATTTGGATTTTTGGATTGGTCATCAGGAGGCCAATGCACGCAAGGTGCTGGCGGTGCTGAATGATTTTGGCATGGGCTCGCTGGGCATTGGCTTGGCTGATTTGACGAAGCCGGGTCAAGTGATTCAACTGGGTTATCCGCCGGGGCGGATTGATTTGCTGACTTCTATTGATGGCGTGGATTTTGCCGCTTGCTATGCGAACCGCTTGACGATGACGATGGATGGTGTGTCGCTGGACTTCATTGGCATTGAAGACTTTAAGAAGAATATGGTGGCGACTGGGCGCTACAAGGACATGGCTGATTTACAGACGCTGCAAGGCAAATCTTGAGGTGATTTGAGCCAGTAGCCGGCATGGAATATGCGCAGAGTGCTATTTATTTTGATGCCCAAAATTTTCGGCGGGAGCCGTTTAGTAGCTCTTGAATGAGCATGTCACGCTGCAATTGGCGCGCCTGGCCTTGAACAGCTTGATCTTCTAGCGCCATGCTGTGCGCGATGGGGCGCAGCTGCGCATCGGCCAGTATGGTGGCGCGCTCGCGCAGTCGCTGTTGTAGGCCTTTGCCCTGACGTGGGACGAGAGCGTATTGCAGCTCGCAGTCGAGCGCATTTGCCATTTTGTGGAGGCTGGCTAAGGTAATGGTTTGGCTGGCTTCGGCCTTTTCTAGGCTAGCGAGCCCGCCGCCTGTGATGCCGAGCTTTTGCGCATACACATTGGCAGGCATGCCCAGCGCCTCGCGGATGGCGCGTACCCAACCCTGCGTGGGGCGAGCAGGCAGCTTGGCAGCGCGCCATGCGCTGAGCGCAGCTTCTATTTGGGCGGATTGAAGGGATTGGAGGTAGGGTTGCATGTTTGAATATTAACTCATAGACTTAATTTTTGCAATATAAATTAGTTTATAAGTATATTTGTGAGCGGTTTTATATGCTTTTAAATTACGAATTCTGAGTGAGTGATTGCAGGCATTGTGCTTTTCCCGACTTGCGTGGGGTGGCCTGTGAGTTTGCTTCCCATTAAGCTCAGTAGCTTTTGACAAGGTGATTGCATGAATATGCGAATCGGGCGATCGTGGTGTGTGGCAGCGGTGGTGCTGCTGGCGTTGGGCGGGGCTTTGGCTCTGAGCTGGGAGGCGGATCGACCGTTGGACGTGCTCAAGGCGCGGTGGGCTGTAGCTGATTCTGGCTCGAAGTTTGTGGATGTGCGGGGGATGAGCGTTCACTACCGGGACGAGGGGCCGCGCAATGAGGTGATGCCCATTGTGCTGCTGCATGGCACGGGAGCGAGTTTGCATACTTGGGACGGGTGGACGGCGGAGTTGGCTAAGTCGCGGCGGGTGATTCGCTTTGATTTGCCGGGGTTTGGGTTGACGGGGTCTTACGCGGGTGCTTGGCTGCAAGAGGATGGCGGCCGCTATTCGTTGGTGAATTACGCGAAATTTGTGACGGCGACTTTGGATGCGCTGGGCGTGGCGCAGCCGGTGGTGCTGGCGGGCAATTCGCTGGGTGGGCAGATTGCTTGGGAGACGGCTGATTATTTGCGCACCTCCGCCTCTGCACGCATTTCCAAGCTGATTTTGGTGGACTCGGCAGGCTATGACTTCAAGGCGATAGATATGCCGATGGCTTTTGAGGCGGCGCAGGTGGCGCTACTCTCGCCGATCACGGAGAACACGTTGCCGCGCTGGCTGATTGCGCGCGATGTGCGCAGTGTGTATGGCGAGCCGAGCCGGGTGACGCCAGCTTTGGTGGAGCGCTATTTTGAGCTGGCGCTGCGGGAGGGCAACCGCCGCGCACTGGGCTTGCGCATGCGCGAGCCGCGCGCCATTGCACCCGAGCGGATTGCGCAAATCACGCAGCCGACGCTGATCATCTGGGGTGGGCAGGATCGCTTGATTCCGCCATCGAACGCGGCGCTGTTTGTGCGCGATATCAAGGGTTCGCAACTCGTGGTGTTTGACAAATTAGGCCATGTGCCGCATGAGGAAGATGCGGGGCAGACGGTGGCGGCTGTGCAGGCGTTTTTGGCTCAGAAATAGCTGGTTTTTAAAGAAAAATGGCAGTTAGCCGGCATAGAATATGCGCAGGGTGCTATTGATTTTGTAGTGAATGCAGCAAGGTCAGAGCCCATTTTTCTTGAGCCAATCGTTCAACACCGGATGCCAATAGCCAGTGCCAGCGCCCAGTAGGCGGTGGCCGTCTTGGGCAACGGCGGGGGCGGCGTAAAAATC
>JANNED010000242.1:0-20983 GCA_031388245.1 Variovorax sp. | reverse complement strand
CGCAGCCTAGACATGACGCTGGCCGAGGTGCGCACTTTGCTTGGCTTGGATTTGCGCAAAAAGCGCGATTGCCAAACGGCCCGCGATACGTTGGATGCAAACATCGGGCATGTTCGAGAGCGATTGAAAGAACTCAAAGCGCTAGAAAAAAACCTGATTAATCTGCGCAGCCGCTGTGATGGGCAAGATGAGCATTGCCACATCATCGAAGCGCTGCATGCGCAGGCGGATGTACATGTCGCAAATGTCACGTTGGGTAAAGCCAGCAAGCGGCATCAAGCTTTATAGCTTTTTGCTTATCGAATGCTTTTACCTAAGCGCTGGAGCAATGGCAAAGCGCGATCTGGGTAGTCTGTGATCAGGCCATCAGCGCCAGCTTCGATGACGGCACTCATCTCGGCTTCGGAATTGGTCGTCCATGGAATGACTTTCAGCCCGAGCGCATGTGCTTTCTTCACCAAAGCGGGTGTGATGTCGGCAAAGTAGGGCGACCAGATTTCGCAGCCTGCGGCTTTGACCATGCTGGGCACATCCGGGTGGTCTGCGGCCTTGACCGAGCCTGTCCAGAACGGGCCTTTTTCTGACTTGGGCGTGATGTTGTTGGTCCAAGCCTGCTGTGCAGTCAGGCATGAAGTCAGCACGCGCTTGGTGTGGCCTTTTTGCAGCGCCTGAATGTGTTGCAAGGTGCGCCAATCAAAGCTCTGAATCGTGACGCGGCTGGCCGTGCCATGGACGCGCACCAGATCGAGCAGTTTGCGAGCGAATTTGGCTGCGCTCAAGGTATCGTTAGGCTTCTCGGGGGAGATTTTGGTTTCGATGTTGAAGCGGATTTTTTTGTTGCCCAATGCATCGACTCGCTTGAAGAGCGTTGAGAGCGCGGGCATGCGCGTGCCGTCAATCGCCAGCTGATCGGGGAAGCGCTTGGCATACGCGCTCTCGGGGTTAATGCGGCCCACATCGTAGGTTTTGAGCTCGGCCATCGTGAGGCGGTTGACCAGAAGGGGCCCAGTCAAATAAGCGCCGCTGGCATCGCGTGTGATGTCGGGATTCAAGGCGCGATCATGGCTGATCACAATCGTGCCATCTTTGCTCACGCCGACATCGAGCTCAAGTGTGGTTACGCCAAGCTCAATGGCTTTCTCGAAAGCGGGCAGGGTGTTCTCAGGCAAGAGCCCACGTGCGCCGCGATGGCCTTGGAGATCGAAAAGTCTGGTTTGTGCGGTTGCTGTGCTCATGCCCCAAATTATGAGGCAATTTATAAGCAAAAACAGCAGATAGCCGGCGTATTTACTGCGTGAAGCGCTATTAAAAGAGGAGTAAGGCAAATGCATATGAATCATCATGCATTGCGCTTAATACAGCTGCATGACAGCTTAATCGGTAAGTGACGATAGAAACTGTTTGAGCTCTGGCGTTTGTGGGCTGCCAAAAAGCTGCGCCGGCGGCCCCATTTCATGCACGCGGCCTTGATGCATGAAGATCACGCGGTTGCTCACCTTGCGGGCGAAGCTCATCTCATGCGTCACCATGAGCAGCGTCATGCCCTCAGTGGCCAAGCCTTCCACCACTTTGAGCACTTCGCCGACCAATTCGGGGTCAAGCGCAGAGGTGATTTCGTCGCAGAGCAACACAGCAGGCTCCATCGCCAAAGCGCGCGCAATCGCCACGCGCTGCTGCTGGCCGCCGGAGAGTTGATCAGGCATGGCATCAAATTTTTCTGCCAAGCCCACGCGATCGAGCAGCTTGCGGGCTGTAGCCACGCCGACCTCTGCTTCACGTTTTTGCACCAGCGAGGGCGCAAGCATGATGTTTTTGCCCACACTCAAATGCGGAAACAAATTGAAGCTCTGAAAAATCATGCCGACTTTTTGGCGCAGCGCCCGCATCGCTTCTGGCTTGTCGTGCAGCAGCGGCTGCCCTTGCACCGTGAGGCTGCCGCTTTGAAAGACTTCCAAGCCATTGATGCAGCGTAGCAATGTGCTTTTGCCCGAGCCGCTTTTGCCGATGATGGCAATCACCTCGCCAGACGCGACAGACAAATCAATGCCTTTGAGCACTTCATTCGTACCGAATGATTTGCGAAGGCCAGAAATTACAATGATCGGAGTGGTGTTCAAGGTGAGGACTCATTAAGAAGGGCGCAGCATGCGCTCAAAACGCTAGGCGTAGGAGCTGATTGGGAAGCACAGCGAAAAATAAAACAGCGCCACGCAGCTGTAAACCACGAAGGGCTTGAATGTGGCATTCGTGATCATCGTGCCAGCTTTGGTGAGCTCCACAAAACCGATCACGCTGGCCAGCGCTGTGCCTTTGATCACTTGTACGAGAAAGCCCACGGTCGGCGCAATCGCAATGCGCAGCGCTTGCGGCAAGATCACATGGCGTAGCTTCTCGGTAAACGAAAGTGCGAGCGAATCGCAAGCCTCCCATTGGCCTTTGGGAATCGCATCCACACAGCCGCGCCAAATTTCTACCAAAAAGGCGCTGGTATAAAAAGTCAGCGCAACGGCAGCGGCCGTCCACGCACTGGTTTTGATGCCGAACAGCGCGATGCCAAAGTAGGCAAGAAACAATTGCATCAGCAAGGGCGTGCCTTGAAACAGCTGCACATAGCCATTCACAAAACGCTTGACCCAGACACCCGGCGAGAGCCGCGCAATCAACAGCCCGAGGCCGACCAAGCCGCCGCCCACAAAAGCCATGATGGAGAGCAACACCGTCCACCTTGCTGCCAGCAGCAAATTACGATTGATATCCCACAAACTGAATTCGACCATGGGATTCCCTAAAAAATAAACCGAGTGCCCAGCCATTGGAGCAGCTTGCGCAACGCCATCGACAAAGCCAGATAAATCGCGGTCGCAATGAGAAAGGCTTCAAACGCGCGGAAATTGCGGCTTTGGATCAGATTGGCGGCGTAGCTCAATTCTTCGGTGGAGATTTGCCCGCACACCGCTGAGCCCAGCATCACAATGATGATTTGGCTTACCAAGGCCGGCCAGACTTTTCGCAAGGCAGGCGGCAACACCACGCGAATGAAAATTTGCGCTGGATTGAGCGCCAGGCTCTGCGCCGCCTCAATCTGCCCTTTCGGCGTGGCTTCGATGCCTGAGCGAATGATCTCGGTGGCATAAGCGCCTAAATTGATCACCATTGCAATGATGGAGGCCGTCTCAGGCGTGAGCTTCACGCCCATCGCTGGGAGCCCTAAAAAGACAAAAAAGAGCTGCACGATAAACGGCGTGTTGCGAATCAGCTCCACATACGTACCCGCTGCTATTTGCATCCATGCCGCGCCATACACCCGTGCCCAAGCGCAAGTGATGCCCAAAGCCACGCCAAGCACCGTCGAGATGGCAGTCAACCCCAGCGTCCAAACAATGCCCTTGAGCAAAATCGGCCACTGCTGCAGCACAGCAAGGAAATCAAATTCGATCATGATGTTAGAAAAAAGAGAACACGGAAGTCACGAAAATTTGCACGGAAGCCACAGAAAACTTCCGTGGCTTCCGTGTACTTCTGTGCTTTCCGTGTTCTTCACTCTGTGCGTGCTGTTTAACGAGAATTAATTAGGAAGTTCTCCGGCTGGGCGCCCCAGCCATTTAATTGCCATCTTGTCGATGTCGCCATTCTTCTTGGCCTCGGCAATGATCTCGTTGACTTTGAGGCGCAGCTTGTCTTCGCCTTTGCCCACGCCGATAAAGTTGGGGCTGTCTTTGAGCAAGAGTTTGTACTCGGTATTGAGCTGTGGGTTTTTGCCCATCATGTTGCCCGCCACAGATGCGCCGGTAGCAATCGCTTGCACTTGGCCAGCAACGAAGGCGGACACTGTGGCGTTGTTGTCTTCAAAGCGCTTGATGTCGGCGCCAGCAGGGGCGAGCTTTGTCAGCTCTTGATCTTCAATCGCGCCGCGCGTCACAGACACGGATTTACCCGCGAGATCTGCAAAGCTTTTCACATTCGTGCCTTTGGCGGCAAACACGGCTTGAAAGAAAGGCGAATAAGCCGCGGTGAAATCAATCACTTTTTCGCGGTCTGGATTTTTGCCCAAGGTAGAGATCACCAAATCGGCTTTTTTGGTTTGCAGGTAGGCAATGCGGTTGGCGCTGGTCACAGGCACCAATTCAATGCCCACGCCCATTTTTTGTGCGATGTAGTTGGCCATGTCAATATCGAGGCCTTGAGGCTTCAAATCGGTGCTCACAAAGCCGTAAGGTGGAAAATCAGTGGGGATGGCAATGGTGATCTTCTTGGCTTTTATCACGTCATCGAGCGCGGTTTGGGCAAAGCTGGCGGCTGTTGAGAGCAAACCTGCGCTCATCAGAGCGGCGCAGGTGAAGATTTTTAAGCGGATACGACGAGAAAGCATACTTGACTCCTAAAAAGTGTATACAGTTTATAAGCAATCTGTATGCCAACATCGCCGCTCCACGCCTGCATCCCTAGTGCATTCCCTAGGCGTTTGGGGTGTTAATCCAATTTCGCGCCAGATTTCTGCACCGCCGTCGCCCATTTGGGCAATTCCGATTGGATGAATTTGGCAAAATCATCCGCGCCGAGAAAAGCGGGGTCTGCGCCCTGGCTCACCATGCGGTTGCGCACATCGGGCATCGCCAGCACTTGCTTGAACGCATCGGAGAGCTTGTCCACAATGGGTTTGGGTGTGCCAGCGGGCGCAAGGAAGCCATAAAAGCCCACCACTTCAAAATCACGTGCCATCTTCGTCTCCATCACGGTCGGCACATCGGGCAGCGCCGGGTTGCGCTCGCGGCTGGTCACGGCCAGCGCACGAACTTTGCCTTGCTTGTGATACTGCGCCGCTTGCGGAATGCTCTCGGCCATGAACTGCACTTGGCCGCCCATCAAATCTTGAAACGCGGGCGCACTGCCGCGATACGGGATACGCACCATAAAGAGCCCCGTTTGCGCTTTGAACATTTCGGGCACCAAATGGCTGATGCCGCCATTGCCAGCCGAGCCGTAGTTGACCTTGCCCGGATTGCTCTTGGCATAGCTTACAAACTCTTGCAGCGTGTTGGCTTTCACGTTGGGATTGATGAGCAGTGCCAGCGGCTGCATCGCCGTGCGTGCAATCGGCACAAAATCTTGTGTGGTTTGATACGGCAGCTTGGAATACAGGGCAGGGTTGATCACCATCACGCCGGTATTGGCCAGCATGATGCTGTAGCCATCGGGGGCAGATTTCTGCACATCCTGCGCGCCCACAATGCCGCCTGCGCCGGCTTTGTAATCTACGATGATGGGTTGGCCCAGCACGCTTTGCAATTTGTCGGTCAGCAAGCGAGCATGTTGATCCAGCGGGCCGCCTGCGGGGAAGCCGATCACCAAACGGATGGGTTTGTTGGGGTATGAAGATGGGGCGTTTGCAGATTGCGCATTTGCGCAAGGCAGCAGAGCACTTGTCGCGAAGGTGGCAGCAAGCAGAGTTTTCAGAGCAGTGCGGGTTTTCATGGCAAGGTGCGATGGGAGAAAGCATGCATGATAGGTGCAACTTCATACCGCGCCCCCTAGGAGTTTCCTTGAAAACAAACACAAGCGCCGCGCATTTTGCGCATTGGCCAGCTCGCCTGCCGCACAGCCTCACGCCGCCTGCGGGCTCGCTGTGGAATAACTTAAGCATCAATGCATTGCGCTACCCTGATAAGTGTGCGCTGCGCTTCTTTGACAAGGCAGTGAGCTATGCGCAGTTGCTATCATATTCAGAGCATCTTGCGCAATATCTATGCCGGCTAGATGCCCAAAAAGGGAGCAGAATCGTCGTTTGCATGCAAAATTGCCCGCAGCTTGTGATCTCGCATTTCGCGATTCTGAGGTTGGATGCGGTGGTCGTTCCCGTGAACCCGATGAACAAAGCCGAGGAGCTCAAACACTACATCACCGATCCCGATACACGCATCGTGATCACCTCTGCTGATCTTGCCGCCGAGTGGGCCGCAGCTTCAAACGCCTTGCCACCCGAGCAGCGCTTGAAGCATCTGATCGTGACGCACATGAGTGATGGTTTGGGCGACATATCGGGTCACGAAGCGAAAAAAGACATGCCGCCTGCTTGGCAGGATTGGCTGCTCACCAAGCATGCGTTGCCCGCGATGAAAGAGACGCAAACGCATGCTTGGAACGATGTGTTGGCTGAAGGCATCACGCAAGCTTTGCCGCCCGTGACAGCCACGAGCGATGATCTGGCCATGCTGCCGTATACCAGCGGCACCACTGGTTTGCCCAAAGGCTGCATGCACACGCATGGCTCGCTGATGCACAATGCTGTGGCCAGTATTTGGTGGGGCAATGGCACAGCGCAAAACGTCACGCTTGCTGCCGTGCCGATGTTTCACATCACGGGCATGGTCAGCCTGATGCATGCATCGCTCTATGCGGGCGCAACGCTGGTGATCATGCCGCGCTGGGATCGCGATTTGGCGGGTCGCTTGATCTCGCGCCACAAGGTGACGCATTGGACGAATATTCCTACGATGGTGATCGATCTGCTCGCCTCGCCCAGCTTTGACCAATACGATTTAAGCAGCTTGGTGTACATCGGCGGCGGCGGTGCGGCGATGCCGCAGGCTGTGGCGCAACGCCTGTTGGAGCAATTTGGTTTGCGCTATGTCGAAGGCTACGGCTTGACGGAAACTGCTGCGCCCAGCCATACCAACCCGTCAGATCGCCCCAAGCAGCAATGCCTCGGCGTGCCCTTTATCAGCTGCGATGCGCGCGTGATCCATGCCGAGACATTGCTAG
Organism: Variovorax sp.; assembly: GCA_031388245.1. Taxonomy (GTDB): domain Bacteria; phylum Pseudomonadota; class Gammaproteobacteria; order Burkholderiales; family Burkholderiaceae_C; genus JANMDU01. Next base: position 14,224 of record JANNED010000242.1, on the reverse strand, counting down.
AAGTGCCGCAAGGCGAGGTGGGCGAGATTGTGATGCGCGGGCCGATGAATTTCAAAGGCTATTGGAAAAATCCCGAGGCCACCGCCAAAGCTTTCATCGAGCTAGACGGCCACACCTTCTTTCGCAGCGGCGATATAGGCCGTGTTGATGAAGAAGGCTATTTCTTCATGACCGACCGCTTAAAACGCATGATCAACGCCAGCGGCTTCAAGGTCTGGCCAGCAGAGGTGGAAGCGCTGATGTTCAAGCATCCTGCGATTGCCGAGGCCTGCGTGATTGCGTCACTCGATGCTTATCGTGGCGAGACGGTCAAAGCCGTCGTCGTGCTGCGCGCCTCGCATGTGGGCCAAGTCAGCGAGCAAGACATCATCGCTTGGTGCCGAGACAACATGGCCGTCTACAAAGTGCCGCGCTTCGTGGAATTTGCATCTGCGCTGCCTAAGAGCGGCAGCGGCAAGGTGATGTGGAGGTTGTTGCAGGAGAAAGAGAAGTCGGCCTAGCGCTTCTCTTTTGATAGCGCTCTGCGCATATTCTATGCCGGCAACCTGCCGATTTCATGGTTGAAAAATAGTTGGCGAGGCGGTCGGTGTGGCCATAAAAAGGCTTTTTGAAGGTATCCAGCCCTTCGCAAAAGCATCTGCTTTTGTAAGCCACATGGTAATACGCTCTTCAGGCTTTGCTGGATATTCCCAATACTCTTGAAACAGCTGTGTATCCATGTGTTTGGCAGCTTCTAGCATGTGCGGCTCAAGAAGACTTAAAGCGCGAGGCACATAGCGCCCACCTTTCTTGTCATTGGTTGGGTTGCTAACACTGCCTGCAGAAAATAAATCTCGTGTTTGATGAGCGAGAACGCCGTGATAGGTGAGCAAATACAAAGCCACATCATCGTATTTATTTTTCGCGCCACCAGGTTTGACGACTTGCGGGCAAAGCAACACGGCTTCTGCTCGCAAGCGGAGTTTCTCTGCGAGAGGCAATTCAGTGTAGAGCCGCGCGGCTATTGGAACGCTGTGCTCAGAGTGGCTCGCCTCATCGCCCATCCACCATAGTCTCTGGCCCTTTTCCAAGCGGCTGCGGGCATAGCTACGGATATGTGTCATTTTCTCGACCATGGGTAGTTGACGAAAGTCATCGTAGCTGATGCCCATTTGTTGAAAAAGAGATTTCTTTGAATTGAGTTCAACTTCAAACCTTGGGACATGTGATGTGCGCACATGAATCACAGATTTTTCGTATTCGCCCCATTTCACCTCGGGTACACCGCCCATCTTGCCGAAAACGATGTAAATGGTTTTGATCGACTCAATGCGATTTCGCTCCAACACACTATTGGCCACGCTGCGCCACGTATCACTCAAACTAAATTTGACTTCAATACCATACTCGCCCACTGCGATATCGGGAAATGCTTGTGAGTGCGGGTCAAAATCGATGGTGACAGAAGGATCCGGAAGATTGGTCTGCATGACCTCACGTACACGCGTTTCAAAAGCCTTTGCTGAGTCAAATACGTGAGTCAGTGATTCTCGCGTCAGCTGTGTGCAAACTGCATCGAGCAGCGACTCAAATTGTTTCTGCTGCATGAAACTCAAACAGTTTGAAGGTATTTTTTGACAGCATTCGCGACATGCCAAGCCAAAACAGGTGGCACGGCATTGCCAATCATCCTCTCAGTTTCACGAAGCCCTGCATCAAAGTGAAAGTTATCTGGAAACGACTGAAACCTAGCCGCTTCTCGCATCGACATGCGGCGAGGCTTGGAATAATGAAACTGGATGTTGCCATGGCACTCCGCTCGAATCGTGTAGCCAGGGCGATCTGCTTTGAGATGCCGGCTACCTTGCTCGGCACTCTTGCTCGCGCGACTCCAGATATGGCTGAAAGCCGCATCTTCAGGCAAATCTTCTAGGTCATGAATCGCTTGGCTTGCGGTAATGTGTGCCCCGATGTGTGTTGGTTTTGGTGGAACAAAGAACGTGTTCTTTTGTCGTGTGCCTACAATGATCACGCGCTCGCGCGTTTGCGGCACACCATAGTCTGCGGCGCTATACAGTTTGTATTGGACGTCATAGCCAAGAGCAGAAAAATCATGAATGACGCGCTCCAAAGATTTTTCGTTGTGTCGCATCAGCAACCCTTTGACGTTTTCTGCAACGAAGATTTTGGGTTGAAGCTGTTTGACCACTTGCACCATAGCGCGATACAGGCCACTGCGCTTGCCATCGACACCGGCACCCTTGCCATTGACGGAAATATCCTGGCAAGGGAAGCCTCCAATCACCACATCGGTGCTTTTAGGAAGTTCAGAAATTTTTTCCCAAACATCGCCGCACTGAATATGCTGCCCTACGTTTTTAAAATAAGTGCGGCATGCAGCCTCATTAAAGTCATTGGCCCATTGAATATCAAAGGGCTGCTTCGCGTAGCGTTTGCCTAAAAATTTGAAACCACCTTGAAAACCTAAATCCATACCACCGCAACCCGAGAACAGTGAAACCACTGAAAACATCGCGTTCAATGAAGTATGAGCCATCAGATGCTCGTGAGTGACGGGATCATGAGCAAAGTCTAGCTGCTTGAACATAATGTCTCCGGTGAAGTCGTGATGTGATTATATACAGCTCTCAAATTATTGTGTCGATTTTTCAGCTTTTTTTGGGTGGAATGATGTGCCCCGTAAGCATGCGAATTTTCTATTGAGGTCAAGGCACTGTGATATGGCCTAAATAATCTGCAACATGCTCGGGTGCATTCATACCGGCATGGCTTGCGCGATGACTTGATGGCGAAACTTCTCAGGCAGGGCATTGGGCATTGATGCATCCACTGGAATGTCGAGCAGTTTTCTAACTCAAGTTGAATGGCTGCAACCTTGGATGACCCACACGGTTATTCATGGCAAAGTATCATCAGACAGTGAAATTATTCAAGCTATTCGCTCTTGTAGCCATTCTCGCGCTTCTGCATCCAATCTCCGATGCGCAGACCTTACCCAGCGACAACGCCAAGCGCATGCAAGCTTGCACCACCTGCCACGGCGCGGGAGCGACTGCCACGGTGGGGCGCACGGCCAATGAGGTTTACTTTCCGCGTATTGCGGGCAAACCTGCCGGGTATTTGCACAATCAACTCAAGAATTTTCGCGATGGGCGGCGGCATTATGGTCTGATGGTGGGATTGGTGGAGCATTTGAACGATGCGGCGCTGCTGGAGATGGCGCAGTATTTTGCGCTTTTGGATTTGCCTTACTCCGAGCCGCAAGCGCCGCCTGTGGGCACGAGCGCGGCAGAGATGCAGCGCGGGCAGCAATTGGCTTTGAAGGGTGATCAAGCCAAAGGCATTGCGGCTTGCGCAAGCTGCCACGGCGCGAATTTGCTGGGTGTGCAGCCGGCGATTCCCGGCCTGCTGGGCTTGCCGCGTGATTACATGGCGGGGCAAGTGGGCGCATGGCAGACAGGAATGCGGCGTGCGCAAACTGACAAGTCCGGGCCGGATTGCATGGCGAGTGTGGCAAAGAAATTGAGTCCGCAAGACGTGAGCGCTGTGAGCACTTGGCTGGCTGCGCAGCGCGTGCCAGCTGCGGCCAAGCCAACCGCATCGGTGGCCAGTTTGCCTGCGCCTTTGCCTCTGAATTGCGGGGGTGTGAATTGAATTGGCGCACGGCTTGGCTGGAGGCGAGCTCCGCGCGGCGCTGCATGTGGATGGCCGCTGCTCTGGCGATGATACTGGCGGCTGTTTGCCTCGCAAGAGTCACTCTCGAATTGGTAGCATTCCGTGCAATGAGCATGCCGGCTCATGCTCCAAAAGGCTCTCAAAACCAGTTAGAAATACAGCGCGGTGCCTATCTGGCCACTTTAGGCAACTGCGCCGCTTGCCACACCGATCGCGGCGGCGCAGCCTATGCAGGTGGCAAGGCGATTCACACGCCGTTTGGCGCGGTGTTTGCGAGCAACATCACGCCTGATGTGCAACACGGCATCGGCAGCTGGAGCGCCGATGCTTTTTACCGCGCTTTGAATCAAGGTGTGAGCGCAAGCGGCAAGCTGCTTACGCCGGCTTTCCCCTACACGAATTACACACACATCCACCGCGCTGACAGCGATGCGCTGTATGCTTACTTGATGCAAGGCGTGCAGCCTGTGGCGCAGAGCAATCGGGCGCATGAGCTGGCGTTTCCGTTCAATACGCAGGTGGCGTTGGCGGTGTGGCGCAGTTTGTATTTTGAGAACAATACTCCTGATTCAATAGCACGCTATGCTTATTCTATGCCGGCATCTAGCCCAAACAGCTTAAAAAATGAGATAGAACGAGGTGAATACCTGGTGCGGGGCTTGGGCCATTGCAGCGCCTGCCATGCGCAGCGCAACGCATTGGGCGCTGCCAAGAATGAGCAGTTTGCCGGTGCACTGATGCCGATGCACGATTGGTATGCACCCTCTCTGCATGCACGCGAAGAAGCCGGCGTGCAGCACTGGTCGAAAAGCCAAGTGGTGGCGCTACTCAAAAACGGCATCACGACGAATGCATCCGTGCTCGGGCCGATGGCAGAAGTCGTGAGTAAGAGCACGCAGCACTGGAGCGATGTCGATTTGAACGCTGCAGCCGCCTACCTGCAAAGCCTGCCCGTGCTGCAAGCGCCCCAGGCGGCTCAGCGCAGCAGTGCATCGCTAGACGAGCGCCTGCGCAGCCAAGGCGCGCGGCTCTATGCGCAGCATTGCGCCACCTGTCACGGCGAGAATGGCCAAGGTTTAAAAGCAGAAGGCAATGTGGCGTTGCCTGCGCTGGCGAGCAACCGCGCCGTGACGATGGCATCCAGCGCCAATCTCATCCGCATCATCTTGGCAGGCGGCTATGCGCCTACGACGGCAGGCAACCCGCGCCCCTATGGCATGCCGCCCTTCGTTCATCTGCTCAGCGATGAAGACATCGCGTCTGTGGCCAGCTACATTCGCAGCAGTTGGGGCAATCAAGCCAAGGCCGTGAGTGGCGCCGAAGTGGTGGCGCAGCGGCGCGGTGTGCTGCAATAAATTCAACACTTGCGAGAAGCTGCCTCAGCAGACACGGATAATCGCAGCATGACTTCTGATTTCTCCCCGCTTCACAACGCCACTTTCCTGCAAGCCTGTTTGGGGCAGGCCACGCCTTACACCCCCATTTGGCTGATGCGCCAAGCGGGGCGCTATTTGCCTGAATACAAAGCCACACGCGCGAAAGCGGGCAGCTTCATGGGGCTGGCCACAAACCGCGATTACGCGACCGAGGTGACTTTGCAGCCGCTGGATCGCTACGATTTGGATGCGGCCATTTTGTTTTCTGACATTCTCACCGTGCCCGATGCCATGGGCTTGGAGCTGTCGTTTGAGACGGGCGAGGGCCCAAAATTTGCCAAGCCCGTGCGCGATGAGGCGGGCGTGGCGGCGCTTCAAGTGCCCGATATGGCTCAGTTGCAGTATGTGTTTGATGCGGTGTCTTCCATTCGCAAAGCGCTGATTCAAAATGGCAAGCAACGCGTTCCCTTGATCGGTTTCTCTGGCAGCCCTTGGACGCTGGCTTGTTACATGGTCGAGGGCGGCGGCAGCGATGATTTCCGCCTTGTGAAAAGCATGATGTATGCGCGGCCGGATTTGATGCATCGCATCTTGGCCATCAATGCAGATTCAGTGGCCGCGTATCTCAATGCGCAGATTGATGCGGGCGCACAAGCTGTGATGGTGTTTGACAGCTGGGGCGGCGCACTCTCGCATGCCGCTTTCAAAGCATTCAGCTTAGCCTATACGCAGCGCGTCTTGATGCAACTCAAGCGCACAGGTGCGGCGGGCCATATCGTGCCGCGCATTGTGTTTACCAAAGGCGGTGGCTTGTGGCTGCAAGCCATGCGCGATTTGCCCTGTGAAGTGATTGGGCTGGATTGGACATGCAGCTTAAGCAGTGCCCGCAGCGCCCTGCAAGGCACGGGCAAAGCCTTGCAGGGCAACATCGATCCCAATATTTTGTTTGCGCCGCCTGAGGCGATTGTTCAAGAAGTGGCTGGGGTGCTGGCCGATTTCGGCATACCGCATCAAGGCCTTGGCTCTGGCCCAACGCATATTTTCAATCTCGGTCATGGCATCAGCCAATTCACGCCGCCAGAGCATGTGAGTGTGTTGGTCGATGCTGTCAAAAGCCAGTCTCGCGCAATACGCCTTGCGCAAAGCTGAAGCGGATGCTAACTTCCCTGCTTTTTTGTTGAAACAACCGCTTGGCTAGCACAAAAGTTTGCATTTTTAGAGCCAGCGCAATTCACTTATGCACAAAAACCATGTTGCGATGCAAAAAAATCGGCGCTGCCGCGATCCCCGCGCTACCCATTCTGTAGCGCAGCTAAGTGCTTGATTGATATGGCTTTTCAATGGTTGCTTGATTTTGAGGCAAAGTATGCAAAGCCTTATTTCATGCGGGTTTTTGCCCCATCCAGATGAGATATCAACAAAGTTATCCACAGAAGCTCTGAACACGTGACAAAACCATGACAGATCAAGCACTTAGCCCATCTTTCGTATAAAAATCTGAGCTATGGCCGCTAAAACTGAAACTCACATCTGGATCGTGCAGGTGGCTGTGGCCACACCAGCGCACATCGATTTGCCACCCATTCTCAGCTACACCAGTGAACTGTTTGTGAGTGCGGGCAGCCTCGTGCGCGTGCCGCTGGGCTCGCGCGAGGTGCTTGGCATCGCTTGGGCGGATGCACAGTTGCGCGAAGAGCCAGCCGATGGTGCGCCGCACATCACACTCAAGCCCATCGAAGGTGCGCTGGGCGCGATCGCGCCGCTCAATGCGGCTTGGCGTGCCTTGATTGAATTTACCGCTCGTTACTATCAGCGCTCGCTGGGCGAGGTGGCGCTGGCCACGCTGCCGCCGCAATTGCGCGAGCTCGACGCGCAGCAAATGGCCAAGCGATTGAAGCGCAAAACCAAAGCGACCACCGCCGAACACGCTTTGAGCAACTTGGCAAGCCAAGCCAACAGCAGCACGCCTGAAAACGCTTCAAATTTCATAGCACTCAGCGCAGAGCAGACGCTGGCGATTGATCAATTCTTCGCCGAAAAAGCGGCTCAGCAGCCGGCCTTGCTGTTTGGCAGCACCGGCAGCGGCAAAACCGAAGTGTATTTGCGCAGCGTCTCACGCGTGTTGGCGGGCGATCAAGTGGCGCAAGTGCTGATCATGGTGCCCGAGATCAACCTCACGCCTCAGTTGATGCAGCGTTTTGCCGCGCGCTTTGCAGGCGAACACATTGCCACGCTGCACAGCGGCATGACACCCGCTCAGCGCCTCAAATCTTGGCTGCTGGCGCACAGCGGCGCGGCTCGTATCATCTTGGGCACGCGCATGAGCATCTTTGCCAGCATGCCGCATTTGCGCTTGATCGTGGTGGATGAAGAGCATGATGCGAGCTACAAAGCGCAAGATGGGGCGCGGCATTCGGCGCGTGATCTGGCTGTGATGCGGGCGAAATTAGAAAGTGAGCACAGAGAGCGAGGCGCTCAGATGTTGCAGCCTTGCAAAGTCATGCTCGGCTCCGCCACGCCTTCGCTGGAGAGCTGGCAAGCCTGTGAGACGGGGCGCTACCAAAGGCTAGAGATGCCCTCGCGCATCGGCCATGCGCGCCTGCCCAAGCTCAAGCTCGCCGATATGCGCCTGCCGCCCCGAGGTACGCTCTTTGCCCCGCAGCTGCTGGCTGCTCTGCATGAGCGGATAGCACGTGGGGAGCAATCGCTGGTGTTTCTCAACCGCCGTGGCTATGCGCCCGTGCTGGCCTGCGATGCCTGCGGCTGGAAATGCGCCTGCCCGCATTGCAGCGCCTATCGTGTGTTTCATAAAACGGACGGCATGCTGCGCTGCCACCACTGCGGCCACACCGAGCGCGTGCCGCGCGCCTGCCCCGAATGCGGCAACATGGACATACAGCCCGTGGGGCGCGGCACGCAAAAGATTGAGGAGCAATTGGGAATAGCTTTGGGCAAAGATGATCCCAGCGGGCAAGCCAAGCGAGCCGATGGCAGCGCGATTCGCATCCAGCGCATCGATGCCGACACCACGAAGCACAAAGGCGAGTTAGAGGCGCAACTCGCGCAGGTGCATGCGGGTGATGTGGATATTTTGGTGGGCACGCAGATGATCACCAAAGGCCATGATTTCCGCCGCATCACGCTGGTGGCGGCGATTGATGCCGATGCTGCGCTGTTTTCTAGTGATTTTCGTGCACCAGAGCGTTTGTTTGCTTTGCTGATGCAGGCCGCTGGCCGAGCGGGGCGTGATGCAGCCTCTGCCAGCGCATCAACAGTGGCGCAAATGTGGGTGCAAACGCGTTATCCTGATCATCCTTTGTTTGCGTCACTGGCCAAGCATGATTTCGCGGGCTTTGCCAAGCAGCAATTGAAAGAGCGCATGCAGGCGCAATTGCCACCGTTTTCTTACCAAGCCTTGCTGCGCTCGGAAGCCCGCACGCAGCTTGCTGCCATGGCCTTCTTGCAAGCTGCACACGAGGCAGCGGGGAATGCGGCAGGCGAATCGATCACCGTATTCCCGCCTGTGCCCATGAGCATGCAGCGCGTGGCAGATGTGGAGCGAGCGCAAATGCTGCTGGAGAGCACATCACGCGCTGCTTTGCAAAATTTCTTATCCAAGTGGTTGCCTGAACTGCGCAGCTTGCGATCGTTGCCGCAATGCAAGGGGCTGATTCGTTTTGCGGTGGACGTGGATCCGCTGCTGATTTGAGAAGAGAGAAAAAGAAAAGAGAGTTTTGAACGCTGAGGGCGCAAAAAAGAAAGAGCCAAATATTTTTATTTTTTCGTCTTCTGCAAATCCTTCGCGTCCTCTGCGTTCAAAATTTAATTTCAAACTCGCCGCACGACATCCCCCGCAATCGCATACACCGCATCTAAATCTCGTCGCTCTATCGGATGCATACCTGTGAAGCTGCCGTAGGCGGGCAAGATGCCACACGCATGCTTCGCTTGATCGCCCATCCAAAAGCAGGGTAGGCGCAATCTGTCTTTGCCTTTGCCTTGCAGCGTGATGCAAGGATGCAGATGGCCTGCGAGCACGTAATGATCGGGGATGGTTTGCGGGTGATGGGACAGCGCCAACGCACCGACGTGCATCGGTTCGTTGACCACTTCGATGCGCAGAGATGGCGGCGGATCACCGGCTCTGCTGTCGTGGTTGCCGCGCACAAGCGTGATGTTGAGTCCTGAATTTTGATCTCGCCATGCAGCCAACACATTTTGTGTCGCTGCGGCATGCGCATGCTTAGAATGCAAAAAATCACCGAGGAAGATCAGATGCTGCGCTCGGGTTGAATTCAGATCGCGCGTGATCTCTTGCAAAGTCTCTTGCGTGGTGCCGCTCGGCACAGGCACGCCGAGCTGGCGGAAGCTGCTGGCTTTGCCAAAATGTGCATCCGCGATCAGCAGTGTCTGATGGTTGGGTAGAAAAACAGCACCGCTGGGCAACAAATGTAATTCTTCGTCTTTGATGCTGATTTTCAAAGTGAAATCGACCATTTGCCAGCATAAATACTGTGTAGTGCGCTATTGAAATAATAGCAACTAATTTTAAGCCAACAGCCGAGCCAAGCTCGCATCCAGATGCTCGGTGGGCATGCGCTTGAAGCCTGAGCGGCCATAGCGCTGTAAGCGGCCCATGCAAAAGGCAGTGAGCACGGAGGCCTGAGCTTGCGCTTCCAATGTGGGTGTGGCGCTGCCCGCAACCAACTCTCTGAGGTTTTGTTTGAAGCTGCTCTCTAGCTTGTCAAAAAGCTGATTCATGCGCTCTTGCAGACGCTCGTTTTCAAACACCAGTGCATCGCCCGTCATCACGCGGCACATGCCAGGATTTTTCTCGCCAAATTGCAGCAGCATGGCGATCATTTTCCCCAGCCGCGCCGAGGCATTTTGCTCACGCTCGGTGATTTGGTTCACCAAACCGAGCACGCTGCTTTCAATGAATTCAATCAAGCCCTCAAACATTTGCGCCTTGCTGGCGAAATGCCGATACAGCGCAGCCTCAGACACATCAAGCTTGGCCGCCAATGCAGCGGTCGTCACGCGTTCTGCGCCGGGGCGCTCGAGCATGCTGGCCAAGGTTTGCAAGATTTGAACGCGCCTCTCGCCGGGCTTGGGGCGCTTGCGCGGCGCGGCAACTTCGCCTTCGGCGGTTTGAGAATGTTCGGAGGTAACAGCTTCTGACATGAAATCATTCTCGCACAGCTTTGCGTCAGAAATTTCAAATGCGTGGCGATGCAGCATGCAGGTAAACACTCACCAGCAAGCCGCGCAGATGGCTGGGCGATGGGGTGTGCGCATCGCTCAAGACCAGGCTGGTGTTGTGCAATTTAGCGATCTCTTGCGCAATCGCCAGCCCCAAGCCATTGCCTTCGCCGCCTGTGCCCTGCACGCGATAAAACCGCTCCAGCACCTTGGCTCGCTCGCCCAATGCGATGCCTTCGCCGTTGTCGCGCACTTGCAGCAAAAAGCCGCCCGCATGGGGCTTGGCGATCAAAGTCACTTGGCTGGCGGCCCGAGCGAGCTTGCTGCGCGCATCAATGGTCTGCCAAGCGGCATGCGCTTTGGCGGTGTAGCGAATCGCGTTGTCGCACAAATTGGCCAGCAGCTCCCGCAGCAGCCATTCGTGGCCGGGCACGATCATGGGCGATTCATGATCCACCTCCATGCCCAGATCAATCCCCTGTTGCATCGCGCTGTCGAGCTGCTGCTCCAGCACATCGGCGCAAAGCTGCGCAAGATCCACGCTTTGCATCACAGCGCTGCCCAAAGAATGTGCATCTGCGCGAGACAGCGCCAAAAGTTGCGTCGCCAATTGTGAAGTGCGGCGGGTGGCATCGCGCAACCGGATGAGTTCGTCTGCTCTTAAAGTAATAGCATTGGGCGCAGTGTTCTTGCTGGCAGATGCGCTCTTTTCATCATAAATATTGACATGAATGGCCTGCGCAGACTGCACCCATGCCTCCACCTGCGCCTGCAAGCCGGCCAGTGGCGTGCGCAGTTGATGCGCGGCATCGGCAATGAAGCGGCGCTGAGATTCGCTTTGCGCATTGACCAAGGCAAACAATCTGTTGAGCGATTCCACCAGTGGGCGCACCTCAGGAGGCGATTGCATCGCATCCAGCTCGCTCAAATCGCGTGGTGATCGCTGCTCCAGAGCTTGGGTGATGTCTGTCAGTGGCTTGAGTGCGCGCGCCACCGCCCAGCTCACGGCAAAGACCACCGCCGCAATCAGCAGCCCATTGGGCAGCAGCACCTTGAGCAGCATAGAGCGCAACCAACTCTGCCTTGCATCAGAGCCATCTGCCAAGAGCAGCACATATTCGCCCGCAGCCGTATCCGCACGCTGCGCCATCACCCGATAGACGATGCCACCTGTTTCCTCGCTGTGAAATTCTGGCTCACTGGTGGCCGGTGTGGGCGTGGAGAGCCAAGAAGGGCCAATGATCACACGGCCATCCAGCGTCGCCACGCCCCACTGCGCTTGGCCAGTGCGCTCCTTGATGAAATCTTCAATCGCTGGCGTGAGAAGCACCACCGGCGGATCATCGGGCTTGGCACCTTCTGCCACGATGGAGCCGGCCAGAAGTGGCGAGAGGCGTTGCATGTTCAGGTCTTGCTGTATGGCTGCCGTGCCAGCAGCGCGAAAATCCATCCACGCGCTGATGCACAGCAAGATCACCAGCGGCACCAGCAGCATCACCAGCAAGCGGCTGCGCAGCCCGGCCATCATGCTCGGTGACGGCGCAACAGATTGATCAAACCACTTGCGCCAAGGCATGCTGGGCTACAGGCTAATTCTTCGCTGGCGTGGCGCTGGCTTGCTGGCCGCTGCCAGCAGCCAGCTCCAGCCGATAACCAAAACCGCGAATAGAGCGCAGCGCCACGCCATGTGCATCAAGCTTGCTGCGCAGGCGCGAGATATACACCTCCACCGCATTGGCTGTGATTTCTTTGTCCCAGCCGGTGAGAGCGGCCAAGATTTTTTCTTTGGCAGCGGGCTTGGGCGCTTGCAGCATCAGGTATTCGAGCACCGTCCATTCGCGCGGGCCCAGCTCAATGGCTTGCTGCCCAAGCGCGGTTTGCGCATGGGCTTGGCGCATGGCGGTATCCAGCGTGATCGGACCATAGCTGATGGAGCTGGATGTGGCAGCTTGTGAGCGGCGCAGCAGGGCACGCAGCCGCGCCAGCAGCTCGGGCAGCTCAAAAGGCTTGACCATGTAATCATCCGCGCCGAAATCGAGGCCTTGCACACGGTCTTGCAGCGCATCGCGCGCCGTGAGAATCAAAATCGGCAAGCTGTAGCCGCTGCTGCGCATGAGCCGGGTCAGCTCCAGCCCGTCCATCTTAGGCAAACCAAGATCGACCACCGCCGCATCAAAGCTATTCTCTTTCAAAGCATCCAACGCCCGCTCGCCCGAGCCGACCCAATCGACCGCATAGCCCGCGCCACACAGCCCCAGCTTGATCCCGCTGGCCAGCATCACATCGTCTTCTACGAGCAGGAGGCGCATAAATGGATCAGCGGCTTGTGATCATCGTGCCATAGGCTTGATCGGTCAAAATCTCTAGCAGCATCGCATGCGGCACGCGGCCATCCACAATATGCACCGCGTTCACGCCACTCTTGGCTGCATCGATCGCGCCAGCAATCTTGGGGATCATGCCGCCCGAGATCGTGCCATCAGCGATCAGCTCATCAATTTGCCGCGAGGTCAGCTCTGTAAGAAGCTGGCCTTCTTTGTTCAACACACCGCTGATGTTGGTCAGCATCATCAGCTTTTCGGCTTTCAAAATCGTCGCAAGCTTTGCAGCCACCACGTCGGCGTTGATGTTGTAGCTCTCATTTTTTTCGCCAAAGCCAATCGGGCTGACGACGGGAATAAACGCGTCATCTTGCAGCGCTTTCACCACGCTCGGATCAATCGCCACGATGTCGCCCACTTGGCCGACATCGTGCTCGATGCTCGCATCTTTCAAATCAAGCATCTTCAATTTCTTCGCGCGAATCAAGCCGCCATCTCGCCCCGTGAGGCCCACGGCTTTGCCGCCTGCCGCATTGATGAGGCCCACAATGTCTTGTTGCACTTCACCTGCCAGCACCCACTCCACCACCTCCATCGTCTCCGCATCGGTCACGCGCATGCCTTGGATGAATTTGCCTTCTTTGCCCAAGCGCTTCAATGCTGCCTCAATCTGCGGCCCACCGCCATGCACCACCACCGGATTCATGCCGACCAATTTGAGCAGCACCACATCTTCTGCAAAATCTTCTTGCAGCTGAGGGTCGGTCATCGCGTTGCCACCGTATTTGATGACGATGGTTTTGCCATGAAATTTGCGGATATAGGGCAGAGCCTGCGCCAAAATTTCAGCTTTGTCGCGCGGGGCGATGTGGGTAACGTCAGGTGTGGTGGTCATGGCGTGAGTCGGGAAGTGGTGAGGGCAACGCTATTATTACTGCTGTTTTCATTTGGCCATGCTGACGAGAAGATGGTTGTAGATCGCCTTTCAAGCTGTTCTAACATCAAATAATGCCATTGCCCAGCACAGAATATACATAGTTTGCTATTGAATATATAGCATTAAGAAAGTCGATAAGTTTCCAAATGAATGCTCGTCTCAGTGCTGCTGATGCCTTTGATGAGACGAATGCGCTCTAGCGTTTGCGAGAGAGCTTGCAGATGGTCGGCGCGTAGCTCGGCCAGCAGATCCCAACGGCCATTGGTGTCGTGCAATGTGGCCACATTGGGCTCGCCCAGCAAGCTGGCGATTACGCTACGGGTTTGGTTGCCCTCCACCGCAATGCTCATCCACGCTTTGATTTGATCGCGCTGCACATCGGGGCGCAGGCGCACGGTGTAGCCCACAATCACGCCGCTGCTCTCTAGCTTGGCCACGCGGTTGTTCACAGTGCCGCGCGAGACTTTGAGCTTGTGCGCCAAATCGGCGATTGACAGGCGCGCGTCTTGCCGCAGCAGGCTGATGAGTTGATGATCGGTTTCATCCATTTTGCTATTTTGATAGAAATTTCTGCTATTTTGAAAAATTTCTATCAAAATCTGTACAAAATTACTGCTTTTCATTGACTCCTGTGCCACGCACACTTCTCCCATCGCATTTCAAACACGACCGGGAGAACTCCATGAACGCGCCTTTTTCCTCCAATTTTCTCT
>JANNED010000180.1:0-13342 GCA_031388245.1 Variovorax sp. | reverse complement strand
CAAGCGCACCGAAATGCGCTCCGGTGAAGTCATCACCGCCGAAGTCATCCGCGTTGACCACAACCACGTCGTTGTGAACGCTGGCCTCAAAAACGAAGCGTATATCGAAATCGCCGAGTTCAAAAACGACCAAGGCGAACTCGAAGTCAAAGTGGGCGATTTCGTCTCCGTGGCCATCGGCGCTGTGGAAAACGGCTACGGCGACACCATCCTCTCGCGCGACACCGCCAAGCGCCTCGCATCTTGGCTCAGCCTGGAAAAAGCGCTGGAATCCGGCGAATTCGTCACCGGCGTGACCTCTGGCAAAGTCAAAGGCGGCCTCACGGTGCTCGTCAACGGCATCCGCGCATTCTTGCCCGGCTCCCTCATCGAAACACGCCCGATCAAAGATCTGTCTCCGTACGAGAACAAAACGCTTGAATTCAAAGTTATCAAGCTCGATCGCAAGCGCAACAACGTGGTGCTCTCGCACCGCGCTGTGAAAGAAGCCAGCATGGGCGAAGAGCGTGCCAAGTTGATGGAAAACCTGAAAGAAGGCTCCATCGTCAAGGGCGTGGTCAAGAACATCACAGAATACGGCGCGTTCGTCGATTTGGGCGGTGTCGATGGCCTGCTGCACATCACCGACATGGCATGGCGCCGTGTGCGTCACCCCTCCGAAGTCGTCACTTCGGGTCAAGAAATCAGCGCGAAAGTGCTCAAGTTTGACACCGAGACAAACCGAGTCTCTCTTGGCCTCAAGCAAATGGGCGACGATCCTTGGATGGGCGTGGGCCGCCGCTATCCAGCGCAGACCCGCATGTTTGGCAAGATCACCAACATCGCCGATTACGGCGCGTTTGTGGAAATCGAGCCCGGCATCGAAGGCTTGGTACACGTCTCGGAGATGGACTGGACGAACAAAAACATCGCGCCTAATAAGCTCGTGACGATGGGTCAAGAAGTCGAAGTCATGGTCTTGGAGATCGACGAAGACAAACGCCGCATCTCGCTGGGCATGAAGCAATGCAAAGCCAACCCATGGCAAGAGTTTGCAGCCGCTACCAAGCGCGGCGATCGCGTCAAAGGCCCGATCAAATCCATCACCGATTTCGGCGTGTTCGTCGGCTTGGCTGCTGGCATCGACGGTTTGGTGCATTTGTCTGATCTGTCTTGGAACGAGACCGGCGAAGCCGCTGTCAAGGCGTTCAAGAAAGGCCAAGAAGTTGAGGCCATCGTGCTCGCGATTGATGTGGATCGTGAGCGCATTTCGCTCGGTATCAAGCAGCTCGATGCGGATGCATTCACCACCTTCTCGTCGGTCAACGACAAAGGCTCGATCGTCACTGGTAAAGTCAAAACCGTCGATGCCAAAGGTGCTGAGATTGATCTCGGTCAAGAGATCATCGGCTACTTGCGTGCCAGCGAGATCAGCCGCGATCGCGTGGAAGATGCCCGCAATGTGCTCAAAGAAGGCGATGAAGTCACAGCCGTTGTCACCAACATTGATCGCAAAACACGCCAAGTGTCTTTGTCTGTCAAGGCCAAAGACAATGCTGATGAACAAGCTGCCATGGCCGATTTGAGCCAGACGTCTAGCCGCGAATCAGCCGGCACGACCAGCTTGGGTGCATTGCTGCGCGCGAAGCTTGATAACAACAACTGATCTGTTGATTCATGACCCGCTCTGATCTGGTGGAGGCGCTGTCCTTGCAGTTTGGGCAGCTGACCCAGCGCGATGCCGAGTTTGCCGTCAAGACGATTCTTGACGCACTCGGCGACGCACTGGTCAAAGGCCACCGCATTGAAATTCGTGGGTTTGGCAGCTTCTCTGTCAATCGCCGGCCGCCGCGTGTGGGGCGCAATCCCCGTACCGGCGAATCGGTGACGATCCCTGAGAAGCGCGTACCGCATTTCAAACCGGGCAAAGCGCTGCGTGAAGCAGTGGATGCCAAGACTGAAGAGATGCGTCAAAAAGGCTTGCTGTAACGCCACTGCGCATGTGCGGCTTGCCCGTAGAATCTGAGCACATCAGCTTCGGACATTTATGCAAAACATCCTATGGCTACTTCGGTTGATTCTGAAGCTAGCCATTTTTTTTACGCTCTTCGCCTTTGCGCTGAACAATCAGCATGAAGTGACTGCGCATTTCTTTTTCGGCAATGCGTGGCATGCGCCTTTGGTCGTTGTGCTGCTGATCGCATTCACTGCCGGGATCTTCGTGGGTGTGCTCGGCATGCTGCCGCGCTGGTGGCGGCAGCGCAAACCGCCGCAGCCTGTGGCCGCTGTAGCGATGCCAGCGCCGCAGCAAATTTCTGCCGCACCTTTGCGCTCTCAGGATGGGGCGGCCTGATGGAGCTGGATGTCACTTGGTTTTTGCTCGGGCTACCGCTGGCCTTCGTACTCGGCTGGCTCGCCTCGCGCCTTGATCTGCGCCAGCTGCGTATCGACAATCGCCGCTCACCCAAAGCCTATTTCAAAGGCCTGAATCATCTCTTAAATGAGCAGCAAGATGAAGCGATTGATGCCTTCATCGAAGCTGTACAGAAAGACCCAGACACATCCGAATTGCATTTTGCTTTGGGCAACTTGTTTCGCCGGCGCGGCGAATACGATCGCGCTGTGCGAGTGCATGAGCATTTGTTGGCGAGAGGGGATTTGCCTCAAGCCGAGCGTCAGCGCGCTCAGCATGCGCTGGCGTTAGATTTTCTGCAAGCCGGGTTGCTTGATCGTGCTGAAGACGCACTCGGCAAACTCGAAGGCAGTCCATTTGAGGTGCAAGCTCGTTTGGCGCGCCTTGGGATTTACGAGCGCACAAGAGATTGGCCGCAAGCGGAGCGCATTGCACAGCAACTGCAGGCCAGCGGCCAAGGTGATTTCAGCATGCGGGCAGCGCATTATTTGTGTGAACAAGCTGTTGGTCAAAGTGCTGCCCAGCAACATGATTTGCTGACGCAGGCCATTGATTTTGCGCCACACTCTGGTCGTGCGCGCATCGCACTTGCTCTGCTCGCAGAGCAGTCTGGCGATGCTGATGCAGCCTTAAACCATCTTCTCGCCAGCATAGAATCTGCACCAAGTGCTACGCCTTTGATAGCAGATAAAGTAGCGACGCTTGCCATTCAAAGCCAGCGCACTGGGCAAGTGCTGCCCATTTTTCAAGCGCTTTATAACAACACGCATTCACTGGATGTGCTCCAAGCTTTGGCCAAACTGCGTGCCAACACATCAGGCGAGAGTGCTTTGCGTGAGCAGCAATTGACGCACTTGAAACAAGAGCCTTCGCTCATTATCGCCGCGCAATTGCTCAAAGCACAAGGTATTGAACCTAGCATCCAACGCGCACTAGATAAAGCCGCTCAGCCGCTTCTGCGCTACCGCTGCGCCTCTTGCGGCTTCGAAGCCAGCAGACATTTCTGGCAATGCCCCGGCTGCCAAAGCTGGGACAGCTATTCCACCCGAAGAGTAGAAGAGTTATGACAATTTCTCGTTCGCAACTCGCGCAAGCCCGCGTCTTAGTCGTCGGTGATGCGATGCTGGATCGCTATTGGTATGGCGATGTGGATCGCATCAGCCCGGAGGCGCCTGTGCCCGTGGTGCTGGTCAAGCGCGAAGAGGAGCGCATGGGTGCTGCGGCCAATGTCGCGGTCAACGTTGTGAGCCTCGGGGCGCAAGCGACGTTTGTTGGCGTGGTGGGCGCAGATGAGCCGGGGCGCAAGCTGCAAGCGCTGCTGGACAGCAGCGGTATCGCCTATCACCTCGCACAAGATGCGCGGCTGCGCACCACAGTCAAGCTGCGCGTGATTGGCCGTGCGCAGCAGCTCCTGCGCATGGATTTTGAAACGCCACCGGCGCACGATGCACTTGCGGTGCAATCAGCGGTGTTTACGCAGCTCTTGCCAGCGCAGGGCTGTGTGCTGTTTTCGGATTACGCCAAAGGCGGTTTGGCCCACGTCACGCCCATGATCGCTGCGGCTCGCCAGGCTGGCAAGCCCGTGTTGATTGATCCCAAGGGCAGCGATTATTCGCGCTATGTGGGTGCAACAGCGATCACACCGAATCGCGCCGAGCTCGCTGCCGTGGTGGGCAGTTGGCAAAGCGAAGACGAGCTGCGCACCAAGGCGCAAAATTTACGCCTTCAGCTTGGTCTGCAAGCTCTCGTACTGACTCGCAGCGAAGAAGGCATCACTGTGTTTGACGATGCCGGTGATTTGTCGGTCGCCACACAATCGCGTGAGGTGTTTGACGTCACAGGCGCTGGCGACACTGTGATTGCGACGCTGGCCAGCCTGGTGGCGGCCGGATGTTGCCTGCGCGATGCGCTGCCTTATGCCAACATCGCAGGCGGTGTGGTGGTCGGCAAGTTTGGCACAGCCACAGCCAGCTTTGAAGAAGTATTTATGAGTCAAAACCACCCTCTCCCGGCATAAAACGTACATAGTGTGCTATGAAAATAGTAGTAACAGGCGCAGCGGGCTTTATCGGCTCCAACCTCATCGAAGGCCTGAACAAGCGCGGCATTCACGAGATCATCGCGGTCGATCACGACTGCTCTGGTGAGAAAGCGCGCAACCTCGCCGATGTGCAGTTCAGCGAGTTCATCACGGCGGATGCGTTTTACGCAGGCTTTTCGAGCGGTCAATTCGGCACAATCGACGCGGTCTTTCACGAAGGCGCTTGCAGCGACACCATGGAGACGAGGCGCGACTACATGATGGCCAATAATTTTGATTGTTCGCGTCGTCTGTTTGAAGCCTGCCAGCGACGTGCGACGCGTCTGCTGTATGCCTCGTCTGCGGCGGTGTATGGCAGCAGCGCAGCTTTTGCTGAATCGCCTGTGAACGAAACGCCGCTCAATTTGTACGGCGAAAGCAAGTTGCTTTTCGACAATTGCTTGCGCGAGCGCTTAGGCGTTTCATCCCACTCACGCTTTGCACACACCACAGCTCAAGTTGCTGGTTTTCGTTATTTCAATGTCTATGGCCCGCGCGAGCAACACAAAGGTCGCATGGCCAGTGTGGCGTTTCATCAGTTTCATCAAATGAAGGCTGAGGGTCGCGTGAAACTTTTTGGTGCATATGGTGGCTACGCCGCTGGCGAACAGGTCAGAGATTTTGTGAGCGTGCGAGATGTGGTGGCCGTGAATTTGTGGTTTCTCGACCACCCTGAGATCAGCGGCATTTTCAATTTGGGCTCAGGCCGTGCCCAGCCCTTCAACGATGTGGCTCGCGCCGTGGTGCAGCATGCCAACCAGAGCGCAGATCCCACCACGAAGATTGACTACCTGCCCTTCCCCACTGCGCTCGAAGGCAAATACCAGTGCCACACACAGGCTGATCTTTCAGCACTGCGCATGACGGGTTGCCATCATGCCTTTGTCGATGTGCAAACTGGCGTGGCAGATTACATGCATTGGCTCGATGCACACTGAGCGCTCTGGCCAATGCATGCCATGCACTCATGGCATCAGGCCAAGGTCAATGTCACGTCGATGTTGCCGCGCGTTGCGTTGGAATACGGGCAAACTTGATGTGCTGTGTTCACCAAATCTTGCGCCACGGCTTTGTCCATGCCTGGCAAACTGACCGTGAGGCGAGCAGCGATGCCAAAGCCCTGAGGAATCGGTCCAATGTCTACCTCAGCATCAATCGATGCATCAGCTGGCACTGCGATTTTCTTCATGCCAGCCACATGCTTCATCGCGCCCATGAAGCAGGCTGAATAGCCCGCTGCAAACAGTTGCTCAGGATTGGTGGCGGTGCCCGCACCGCCCATGGCTTTGGGGGGCGAGAGTTTGACATCAAGCATGCCATCATCGGTGCGCGATGTGCCATCGCGGCCTCCGGTGGTGTGCGCTTTGGCGGTGTAGACGATCTTTTCGAGTTTGTCCATGATAGAGACCTTTCTGGGGTGGGTTGAAGAAATCAAAAAAACTGAGTTAAGCGGCCAAAGAGGCTTGCATTTGATCTCGCAATCGCTGTATTTTTGCGGTCAATGCCATGGCCTCGGGCAGCGTGCATTGCGTCGCAGCGAGCACACAGCTAGGAATCTTTTGCGCTTGTGCTTTGAGCGCTCGGCCGCGCGGTGTGAGAACGATATGCACACGCCGCTCATCTGCGGCATCCCGCATTCGAGACAGCAAGCCTTGGGTCTCCAAGCGTTTGAGCAAAGGCGTGAGCGTGCCGGAATCCAACGAGAGGCGCTCGCCAAGCACAGAGACGCTAGAACTGCCATCGCTCCACAGCACCAACATCACCAAATACTGAGGATAGGTCAAGCCAAGCTCAGACAGCAGGGGCTTATACAGTTTGGTCATGGCCAGAGATGCTGAATACAAGGCAAAGCACAGCTGATGGTCTAGCGCCAATGCATGGAAAGTCGACGAATCTGTTGCAGATGTTTTGCGCATAATTCGAATTATTGCACACAATTTAATTGTGTGCAATGTAATTAAGATCGGCAGCTTAGGCGCATTTCAAATTCGTTTTGAGCACAGCGAAAAGCCTGCTCATCACACACTTGACGAAATACGCTGTAAACGCCTTAAAATACCAATACTGGGGCTGCTCTGGTTTCGACGAGGGCTGGACGTCTGGTCGTGCGTGTCGAGCTGAATGTGCTCGTAAAACTGATTCAAAAAACCTAACTGCAAACGACGAACGTTTCGCACTCGCAGCTTAATCGCTGAGAGGCTTGCAACATCTCTCCGGTGGGATGGGCAAAGGGATATAAGGGCAACCTGCTATTTCTCGGCTGCAAGCTAATACACATCGGATGGTCTCGCGCTGGGTGACTTAGCGCAAGATAAGAAAATAGGTCACTGGCCTGATCCGCAGCGTGCCACTGCGCGGCGGATTGGGTAAGACACAAATCAGAAGGCTACACATGTAGATCGGTCAGAAAAAAGGTTTTCGGACGCGGGTTCAATTCCCGCCAGCTCCACCACTTATCAATCCAAGGCCGTTTATCTCAAGTCAGGTAAACGGCCTTTTTCATTGGGGAGATTGCCCAAAGTAGTCCAGCACGGTATGACGCAAGCCAATCGATAACGGGGGAACGAGTGGGGGAACAAAAGGCGATTTACCCCCGTTTTTCTGCCCGCTCCCCCAAAACTCGTTCCCCCACGAGACAAACCCGAGGCCGCGCACCATGTTGACCGATAGCCAATGCAAAAACTGCCACTTGCCCCGCTGGCGCTAAAAGGCAGCGCCTGCCCGATGCGGGCGGGCTTTACATGGAAATCAGCCCCACGGGGTCAAGGCGTTGGTTTTGGAAATACCGCATGGCGGGGCTAGAGAAGCGCATGGCGCTGGGCATCTACCCTGATGTGAGACTGAAAGAAGCGCGGCTGGTGCGTGATCAAGCCAAAGCACTCAAAGCCACAGGCGCAGACCCGGTGCAAACGCGCAAGGTGGACAAGCTCAAAGCCTCCAACCCGCTGGGCAGCACCTTTGAGGAAGTTGCCTTGGAGTGGTTTGGCAGGCAACACAGCAAATGGAGCGCCACCCATGCCACCCGCTCCAGGCGCCAGCTAGAGCGCGATTTGTTCCCTTGGATTGGGCCGCGCAAGATTGCCGATATTGAACCTGTGGAGCTACTGGCCACTTTGCGCAAGGTAGAAGCTCGTGGTGCGATTGAAACGGCTGATAGGGGCTTGATGCTGTGCAGGCAGATATGGCGCTATGGCGTGGCCACCGGGCGGGCGCAGCGCGATATTTGCGCAGACCTCAAAGGCGCTCTCACGCCCTATGGTGCAAAAAAGCACTTTGCCGCCATCACAGAGCCTGCGGAGCTGGGCACATTGCTACGCGCCATAGAAGCCTACAAGGGCGGGCCGATTGTTCGCGCAGCGCTACAACTCGCGCCCCTGCTGTTCCAGCGCCCCGGCGAGCTGCGCGGCGCGGCATGGGCAGAGATTGACCTTGATGCAGGACTGTGGACGATTCCCGCCGCCCGCATGAAGCGCAAGCAAGAAGGCAAGATCAACGGTGAGCCACATACCGTGCCCCTGAGCAAGCAAGCTGTGCAGCTACTGCGCGATTTGCAGCCCTACAGCGGGCATGGGGCTTTGGTGTTCCCCGGCGAGCGCAACCATGAGCGCCCCATCTCTGAAAACTCTGTGCGCACCGCCTTGATTGCCATGGGCTACACCCCCGATAAACACACATGGCACGGCTTTCGCGCCACCGCCCGCACCATGCTGGCAGAGCGCCTAGAGATTGACCCGCTGGTGATCGAGGCTCAGCTTGCCCACGCCGTGAAAGATGCCAATGGCCGCGCCTACAACCGTACCACCTACCTCAAGCAGCGCACAGCAATGATGCAGCAACGGGCAGACTATCTTGATCGACTGCGCAAGGGCGCGGATGTGATCGAGCTGCACAAAGCGGCATAAATTACGCAACATCTGGCAACTGAGAAACAGCCAACGCAAAAGCCAGCCCCACGATTTACAGTCACTTCAAAATATCCTAGAATCGAGATAAATGAAAGCCGCCTTTTTCTTGGGAGATAGCCGCAAGCAACTGCTGCGCTTTCCTGCTGATGCCAAGCGAGAAGCTGGCTATCAACTGGGCAAAGTGCAACAAGGGCTAGAGCCAAGCGATTGGAAACCCTGCCCACGGTAGGCCTAGGCGTGAGAGAGATTCGCTTGCATGTGGCAGGAGAGCATCGCGTGATCTATCTGGCCACCTTGCCCGATGCCGTGTATGTGCTCCACGCCTTCCCCAAGAAAACGCAGCGCACCCCAAAAGCCGATATTGACCTAGCCAAAACCCGCCTTGCCCAATTGTTGAACGCCAAATCATGAACACTGCACCTCTCGCTAAAACCAAAGCAAGCGCTAGCCTGCACACCGCCGCCAGCACCAAGTCCGGCAAGCTTTTGATCGAAAAAAGCTCAGGCAATATCTTTGCAGACCTAGGTTTCAGCCCCGCTGAATCAGCCAACCTGAGCCTGCGCAGCGAGTGCATGATGGCCTTGGAGCAATGGTTTCGTTCCAGTGGACTTACGCAAGCCACCGCCGCCAAGCAATTAGGCGTAACGCAGCCGCGCTTCAATGCCTTGCTCAAAGGCGCAATAGAGCAGTTCTCGCTTGATGCCTTGGTGAATATGGCTGCGCTCGCTGGGCTGGCTGTGAAGCTCTCGCTCAAAAGACGCGGGGTGAGTGCTGCAAACGCTTCGAGAATTGCTATCGCCATTGCGCAACACAATGTAGGCAAAGCCTAGCCCCGCAAGCTGATCGCCGCCTGAGATTCGCACCGCTTACCTCAAACAGCACACTGTCATGATGCAGCAATAGGCAGACTATCTTGATCGGCTGCGCAAAGGCGCAGATGTGATCGTCAGTCGATTGAGCAAAGCAAAGCAAAGACTCAAAGATGCATTGAATGAAAGGATGTAGCACCATGACAAATAAACAAGCTTCGCCCATTATTGCGTATGCAAGCGTGTGGGACGCCATAGAAGCCAGCCCCCAAGAAGCCGCCAATATGCGGGCAAAGTCCACTTTGTTGATGGCGCTACAGCATTGGCTTGCGCACATCGAAACCACACAAAAAGCCGCTGCCACACATCTAGGCATCACCCAGCCCCGCCTGTCTGATCTCAAAAGAGGGCATATTGATTTGTTTTCTCTCGATTCCCTGCTGAACATGGCCGAGCAAGCGGGTTTAGCACCCACGATCAAGGTGCGCACCTTGCCCAAAGCCAAGCCTCGCAAGCTCATTGCCGCTTGATGTTCACACCACTTACGTTAAGCAACGCGCCATGAAAGCCTCAAAGCCGCATGATGAAAGCGTCGTGGAGATGCTCAAAGCAGACCCAGAATTGGCAGATGCCTACCTTGCCGCCGCGCTAGAAGAAGCCAGCCTGCTCGGTGGCCAGTTTGCGCTGTTGGCAGCTTTGCGCCATAGCGCAGAGGTACTTGGCATGGCACAAGTGGGGCGCAGTGAGCGCAACACGCCAGTTCAATCAAATGGTCTGCACGTGAGTTAGTCCACAATATCAGACAACCCAAGATCAGAATCGTCTCATCAACACAAGGAAACAAACGCATGGGCGCACAATGGAAAGCAAAAGGCAAAGAACTGGCGGCGAATGCCAGGGGCAAACTGTTTGGTCGTTTGGCCAAAGACATCATGGTTGCAGCCAAAAGCGGGGCTGATCCGGCTTCTAATTCGCGGCTGCGGCTGGTGGTGGAGCAGGCGCGCAAGGTCTCGATGCCCAAAGACACGCTGGTGCGAGCGATCAAAAAAGGCGCGGGGCTCACGGGTGATGCAGTGCATTTTGAGAGCGTGATGTATGAAGGCTACGCACCGCACCGCGTGCCGGTGATGGTGGAATGCTTGACCGATAACGTCAACCGCACTGCGCCAGAGATGCGAGTGCTGTTTCGCAAAGGGCAATTGGGCACCTCTGGCTCGGTCTCTTGGGATTTTTCTCATGTGGGCTTGATTGAAGCTCAGGCCACGTCGCCCGATGCCGATGCAGAAATGGCTGCGATTGAAGCGGGCGCTCAAGATGTTGAGCTGCCGGATACAAGTAATACCGCCGAGGATACCGAAGCGCTGCCGCTGTTTATCACCGATGCAATGGATTTGGATATGGTGAGCCGCGCATTGCCTGCACAGGGCTTTACCGTCGTCTCCGCGAAACTAGGCTATCTGCCTAAAAATCCGATCAGCGCTACTAGCCTGACGACTGAACAACGAGAAGAAGTCGAGGCGTTTTTAGCAGCAATTGATGGCAACGACGATGTGCAGCAAGTGTTTGCAGGCTTGACGGCCTGAGTTGATCAGCCCGCTTCTTTGACGGGTGGCATGCCGGCTAATTTTGCGGTGACTTCTTTTTTGCCCATTTTGCGCGCTGCAGCAATGGCTGGCAATTGGCTGGCACGAGGCTTGGCTTTGCCTTGCTCCCATTTGTAGATGGACTGGCCACTAACGCCTAAAAGCTGACCCATTTCATTGGCAGACAATCCAAGTTTTTTGCGCAGTGTGATGAAACCATCTTGGCGAAAACGCAATTTTTCTTTGTCTTCTGTGGCGCTGACTTTGCTGGCTTTGCCAGATTGCTTGCCCAAGCGTGCAATGGCTGATTCGAGTGCAGCGATACGCCGCTTGAGCTCAGCAATTTCAGAGCGGTAATTGGAGGAAGATTTTTTCAATGCCGCAGTTTCCGCCTTGCCTGATTTTTTAGCAATACGGGCAATTTCTGCTTTGAGTTGATTGGCGAATGTGGTCATATCGACTTTCTTGAACAAAATGATTTTTCTTAAAAACCCTGATAGCGCAATAATTTTTGTGAATAGGATTATGACTTGTTTCTGCAAGAAGACTGCAAAACATGGATTGGCTTCATAAAAACTGACCTGCTGATGAAAGCCGCTGACCAATACGCTTGCATGAAAAGTATGGATGAAATTGATATATAGGCTATGCGAGCAGTGATCTTTTGCGCTGAGCAGCCAACCAAATCAAAGCAGCAGCAGTCAGTGCGACGGGTGCGATTGAGCCCCAATTGAGCAGCATCCAGCCTTGCGTGGTGACGAGAACTCCCGATGCAAAAGAAGACAAAGCGAGCGTGGCAAACACGCAAAAATTGAGTGCGCCTTGGGCTTTGTCTTTTTCTTCTGGTTTGTAGGCATCCAGCGCCAGTGTGGTGGCGCCCGTGAATAGAAAATTCCAGCCTACACCCAACAAAAACAAAGCGATCAAGAATTTGTGTAACTCCACGCCAGACAGCGCAATCGCAATACACAGCGCGTTCAGCAACACGCCAACGCCCATGATGCGCAAGGTGCCAAAGCGCTTGATCAGATGCCCCGTAAAAAAACCGGGCGCAAACATGCCGATCACATGCCATTCGAGCACCAAAGCTGCGTCCGAGAACGGCAGGCCACATTGCTGCATGGCCAGCGGTGTGGCGGCCATGAGCAAATTCATCACGCCATAGCCCAAGGCACTGCCTAAAGCAGCCACAATGAAAACGGGCTGTTTCATGATCTCGGTCAAAGGTCTGCCGCCGGCTGATTTGGCTGTAATTTTGTGCGCTGGGAAATCGATGAAAGCGACTGTGATCAAGCCTAAAAGTGCAACGAAGGCCAGCGCCAAATAAGCGCCGGCAAAGGGCGTGGCCATCAATGTGCGCGTGGCAGCGGCCAGATTGGGGCCGGCCACTGCACCGATCAGCCCGCCCGCGAGCACGAGCGAGACGGCTTTTTCTTTGAAGCTGCTGATCGCTAACTCAGCAGCGGCGAAACGATAGAGCTGAGCATTGGCGTTGTAGTAACCGCCCACCACAGTGGCTGCCACCAGCAACCAAAAATTCTTCGCCCAAGCAGCATAGAAACACAGCAGAGCAGAGACCATCGCAATCACCAGCCCGATGAGAAAAGAACCTTTTCTGCCATACAAGCGCTGCGCTCTCGCCACCAGGGGCGTGGCCAACGCGCCGCCCACCACATAGCCCATCACAGGCAGCGTGGCCATCCAGCCAAACGGCGCAAGCGCCAAACCCACCAAGCCGTTGATGGCGATAAAGACGACATTGTTGGTGAGGAAAAGCCCTTGCGCAAGCGCGAGCAACCAAAGATTTTTATTCATGACACGGTCCAGACAGCCAATGCAGCCAAAGGGGCTGTTTCAGAGCGCAGAACACGCTCCCCTAAACTGATCGGCATGAAGCCAGCAGCCAGCGCTGCTTGCTCTTCAGAGGGGCTCAAGCCACCCTCTGGCCCGGCAAGGCAAATGACAGATGCGCCGATGTGCTGTGCAGCCCAATCCGAGGCCAGCGCAGATGAAGCTTGGAGCGAAAGGATGGCTTTGACAACAGGCTGCGGTGCTACTGAATTCGTAGCATACTGCATAGATTCCATGCTGGCAGAAAGCCACTTTTGGTATGAAACAGGGCTAAAAACTTTTGGGATGCGATTGCGGCCACATTGCTCACAGGCGGCAATCGCAGCAGCTTGCCAATGTACGGCTTTTTTCTCGGCACGCTCACCCGACAAACGCAACACACTGCGCTCGCTGATCAGAGGCTGGATGCTGGCTGCGCCAAGTTCGGTGGCTTTTTCGATCAACCAATCCATGCGCTCGTTTGCCGGCATACCTATTGCAAGATGCACTTGCCTTGAGGCTTCGCGCTCAATACTCAGATGCCTGCCCACCTCCACATCCACCTGCGAGCGCCCCATGAGCGTGACTTTTGCTTCAAACTCGCCGCCCTGCCCATTAAACAGCGTGAGCGCGTCGCCGGGCTGCAGGCGCAGCACTTGAACATGGCGAGCCGCTGCGGCATCCAGTGAAATGGCTGCGCCAGACGACAAATTGTGGGGTGTATGGATGCGTGGCATCACTCA
>JANNED010000168.1:0-31610 GCA_031388245.1 Variovorax sp. | reverse complement strand
TGATGCCCGGTGATCCAGTTGATCGCGCACGTGTGCGCTTGTTCTTGCTTAACTTTGAAAAAGAGCTGTTCACCAATGTTTCGATTTTAGAAAATCGCGCATTGAAGGGCAACGACAAAGTGCTGGAGAAAGCGCGTCACCATATTCGTGACAAGCTCACGCAAATGGCACCCGTGTTCCTGAAAAATAAATTCATCATGGGCGACAACTTCTCCATGCTGGATGTCGCGCTCGCACCATTGCTGTGGCGCTTGGATTTCTACGGTATTGAGCTGTCTAAAAATGCTGCGCCTTTGCTCAAATACGCTGAGCGCATTTTCTCGCGTCCGGCCTATATCGAAGCGCTCACGCCTTCTGAGAAAGTGATGCGCAAGTAATTTCTCGCAACACTTTGAATGAAAACAGCCTGCTCCCGAGCGGGTTGTTTTGTTTGCGCTACACGATCTCGGTTTAACATACAGCCATGATCGATTCCAGCCAATCCACCTCCACCCGCCCCTATCTGCTGCGTGCGCTCTACGAATGGTGTTCAGACAACAACCTCACACCGTATGTCGCGGCTTATGTGGACGATACAGTCAAGGTGCCGCGCGAGCATGTCAAAAACAACGAAATCGTGCTCAATATCAGCATGGATGCGACCAGCAATTTGCAAATCGGCAATGACTATCTGCAATTCAAAGCGCGTTTCGGTGGCGTGGCACGAGAGATTGTGGTGCCGATTGGTCACATCATCGCGATTTATGCACGCGAAAATGGGCAGGGCATGGCTTTTCCTGTGCCACAGGCCGTGCCGCCGCGCGGCGAAGTCAAAGAAAGTGCTGCTGTAAGCCGTCCACAGGGTTTGCGGCAAGTCACTGCGTCAGCGCGTGAGCCCGAAGCGCATGTGCCTGAAGCAAGCAATCCCTTGCTGCAATCTTCCATCGAGCCGGCGAAAATAGTTCAGCTCAAATCCACGCCTGCGCCCAGCAAGCCAGCAAGCCAAGATGAGCCCACTGAGCCTACACCGCCCGCAGGCGCGGGCAAAACACTTGGCAGACCCTCGCTGACGCGCATCAAATAACACGTCAAAAAATAACTGGGCGCAACAGCATCGGCTAAAATACTGCCTCACCGCCGCTTTAGCTCAGTGGTAGAGCAACCGCCTTGTAAGCGGTAGGTCGTCAGTTCAATCCCGACAAGCGGCACCACAATCCATTGCAAAATCTGCTGGGCAGATTTTCATGAATGCATCGAAATTTTGATGCGTATTTCTTGCACTGCGTGACCATGCGTGCGCAGGTGCGCTGCAAGCGCTGGGCTCAATTGGCGTAATTTTGCAGCGACGGCGCTGTTGGCCGCGATCAAGCACCATTGGCCTTCGGCCAACGGGCCGGGCTTCACACCCGTTCGCATGCCAAGCGGGATCAAGGGAGTCACCAAGCGCAAGCATTCGGCTGAATGTTTGGCCAAGCTCGCCAAACCTGCCAAACCAGAGGCTTGCTGCACAGCTTGCACCACCGATACCGCGCTTCTGACGCGCACCGTGCGCAGAGGCAGGTAAGATGGCAACCCTGTGCCCGTTTTGGATGCAGCCATACCAGTGGTTTTGTTCAACACAATTGACGATGAATGATGCTTAGGATTTAACGCAATGCATTTGATTATCACGGATGCTTGGCTGGCCAAGACGCGACCCTTGCACCTCAGCGGCACAAAGCTTATCTTGGCTGGTTTGGGGCTCGCTTTGGCCTTGATGCTGGTGGCTGTTGGTCTCTATCATTTGGTGTTTCTCAAGGGGGCAAGAGAAGGCTGGCCAGTGATTGGCACTTTGGTCAAGATGGTGGTGAAAGATGAATTTGAGCAGCGTGATCGCTTCATGCGCGAAAACATCGATGCCATGGCAAAAAAAGTGGGTGAATTGCAGGCCAAGGTGGTGCAACTTGAGGCGCTGACCGAGCGCGTTTCGCAGCTGGCAGGCGTGCCAGTGCCGGCAAGTGCCAAAGCCATGCCCGGGCAGGGCGGAGCGCTGATTGGCGCACGCTCACTCACCATGGATGAGCTGCGGCAAACTTTGGCTGATTTAGAGACCATCAGCAGCAACAAGGCTGATTTGCTCACGGTGATGGAATCACGCTTGTTTGATCAAAAAATTGCCAAGGTGATGCTACCCACTGCGCAGCCTGTACCCGGCTCGCATTTGGGCTCGCATTTTGGCTACCGAATTGACCCCATCACGGGGCGCTCTGCGCTGCACACAGGCTTAGATTTTCAAGCTGATCCGGGCACGCCCATCTTGGCCGCAGCAGGCGGCGTGGTGGTGGTGCAGGAATATCACCCTGCTTACGGCAACTTGGTGGAAATTGATCACGGCAACAGCCTGATCACACGCTATGCCCATGCCTCTGCCACATTCGTCAAAAAAGGCGATTTGGTCAAGCGGGGTCAAAAAATTGCAGCGGTCGGCTCGACCGGGCGTTCTACCGGGCCGCATTTGCATTTTGAGGTCTTGGCCGATGGCACACCGCAAGATCCGCAAAAATTTCTGATCACAGGCGGCACCGTGTTGCCGCCGTCTGAGCCGCTAGCCAAATCGCAAGCCAAGCGCTAACCATATGGGCCAGATCTGTTGGCCATGAAACCGCAAGCTCCTCAGACAAACTTTATGGGCAAGGCTGCGCGAACAGATAAAATGCTGGGTTAACTTGGGAACTGTGCAATCAGCCCCAGATTCTAGACATTCTGAAGAAAGTAATGCCTGACGTTTTTTCGTCTTGTGCCCGGTGGCATGAGAAGCGCTGGGCTCACATGCATGGCAACCAATTTCCTCACCCAGATTTTCGGCTCTCGCAATGATCGGCTGCTTAAGACATACCGCAAAAATGTGGAGCGCATCAATGCGCTTGAGCGCGGCCTAGAAAGCCTGAGCGACGAGCAGCTCAAGGCAAAAACGCCTGAATACAAACTGCGCGTTGCCAACGGCGAAGCCTTGGATGCCATCCTGCCCGAAGCTTTTGCCGTCGTGCGCGAGGCTTCTAAGCGCGTGATGAAAATGCGGCATTTTGATGTGCAACTGGTCGGTGGCATGGCGCTGCACCAAGGCAAAATTGCCGAAATGCGCACCGGCGAAGGCAAAACGCTGACCGCTACATTGCCAGTCTATTTGAACGCGCTCACCGGCAAAGGCGTTCATGTCGTCACCGTGAATGATTACCTCGCCAGCCGCGATGCGAAATGGATGGGCCAGCTTTATAACTTCCTCGGCATGAGTGTGGGCATCAATTTGCCCAACATGCCACGCGAAGAAAAGCAAGCCGCTTACCGCGCGGACATCACCTACGGCACGAACAACGAATACGGTTTTGATTACTTGCGCGACAACATGGTCTATGAGGTGGCCGATCGCGTGCAGCGCGGCCTCTCCTTTGCGATTGTCGATGAGGTGGATTCGATCTTGATCGACGAAGCCCGCACACCGCTGATCATCTCTGGCCAGGCCGATGATCAAACCGATGTGTATCTCGCACTCAACAAAGTTGTGCCCTTGCTGATCAAGCAAGAGGGCGAGGCTGATCCGCGCACGGGCGAGGGCGTGATCAAGGCGGGCGATTTCACGGTCGATGAAAAAAGCCACCAATCGTATTTGACCGAGCAAGGCCACGAAAACGCCGAGCGCATTTTGTTTAATCTGGGCTTGATCCCAGAAGGCGCTTCGCTCTACGATCCTGCCAACATTGCGCTGATGCACCATTTGAATGCTGCCTTGCGCGCACATCATCTGTATCACCGCGATCAAAATTATGTGGTGCAAGAAGGCGAGGTCGTCATTGTTGATGAGTTCACTGGCCGCTTGATGACGGGCCGGCGCTGGAGCGATGGGTTGCATCAAGCTGTGGAAGCCAAAGAAGGCGTGCAGATTCAGGCAGAAAATCAAACGCTCGCTTCGATCACCTTCCAAAATTATTTCCGCCTCTACGGCAAGCTCGCCGGCATGACGGGTACTGCTGACACAGAAGCCTTTGAATTCCAAGACATTTACAGCTTGGAAACCGTGCTGATCCCGCCCAACAAGCCCAGCAAGCGCGATGATCAATTGGATCGCGTTTACAAAACTGGCAAAGAGCGCTATGCAGCGGCCATTGCCGATATGCGTGAATGCTATGAGCGCGGCCAGCCCGTTTTGGTCGGCACCACCTCGATTGAAAATTCCGAGCTGATCGCAGCGATGCTGGATACTGCTAAGCTGCCCCATCAGGTGCTCAACGCCAAGCAACACGCCAAAGAGGCCGATATCGTGGCGCAAGCGGGTCGCCCAAAAATGATCACGATTGCCACCAACATGGCTGGTCGGGGCACAGATATTGTGCTCGGCGGCAATGTGGAAAAAGCGATTGCGGCTGTGGAGGCTGATGAATCGTTGGATGCTGCGGCCAAGCAAAACCAAATTGATCGCCTGCGCGTGCAATGGACGAAAGACCATGAGCTGGTGAAATCCTTGGGCGGCTTGCGCATCATTGCGACTGAGCGCCATGAAAGCCGCCGAATTGACAACCAACTGCGCGGCCGCTCTGGCCGCCAAGGTGATCCTGGCTCGTCGCGTTTTTATCTGAGCCTTGACGATCCGCTGATGCGAATCTTCGCAGGCGATCGCGTGGCCTCGATCATGGATCGCTTGAAGATGCCCGAAGGTGAGGCGATTGAGGCGGGCATCGTCACACGCAGTATCGAGAGCGCGCAGCGAAAAGTTGAAGCGCGTAATTTTGATATGCGCAAGCAATTGCTCGAATACGATGATGTGAGCAACGATCAGCGCAAGGTGATCTACCAGCAGCGCAATGACATTCTTGATGCAGAAAATTTAAGCGCTCAAATCAAAGGGTTGCGCGAAGGCTGCTTCACCGACATCGTGCATCAATACGTCCCAGCCAACTCGGTAGAAGAGCAGTGGGATTTACCAGCTTTGCAAAATGTGCTCGCCAACGATTGGCAAATCGATCTTGATCTGTTGGGGTTGGTAGAAAAGTCTGATTCGATCACCGATGAGGATATTCTGGGAAAAGTCTTGGCTGCAGCCAATGCAGCGTTTGATGCCAAAGTGGAGCAGGTTGGCCAAGAGAATTTCACACAGTTTGAGCGTGTGGTGCTGTTGCAAAACATCGACAGCCATTGGCGCGAACACCTCTCCGCGCTGGATTATTTGCGCCAAGGCATTCATCTGCGCGGTTTTGCGCAAAAGCAGCCCAAGCAAGAGTACAAGCGCGAGGCCTTTGAGCTGTTTGGCCAGCTGCTCGATGTGGTGAAAAACGATGTCACGCGTATTCTGATGACCGTCAAGATTCAAAGCAACGAGCAGATTGCCCAGGCCACGCAAGCCTTGGAGAGCCGTGCGGAGAACATCAGCAATGTCACCTACACTGCGCCGACTGAGGATGGTGGTGTGATTTCTACGCTCGATGAAGAGACGCGCAACAAACAACAGGTGTTGCAAGGCTCGGCCATGCCGCGCGTCGGCAGGAATGATCCGTGCCCTTGCGGCAGTGGCAAGAAATTCAAGCTCTGTCATGGTCGATTGAGTTAACGCATCTGGCCATGCTTTGCTATTAAAAAATGAGCACTCTGCGCAGATTCTATGCCGGCAGAGTGCTCTTTTTGCTTTAAAAGTCATCGTTTTATCGTTCTAGGAGGCCTTCATGGCTGTGAACTTCATCCCCACAGATCCTGCTTTGCTGCACCCCATTGCTGGCCTGCGCATCGGCGTAACGGAAGCGGGCGTGCGCAAAGCCCATCGCAAAGATTTGACCGTCATGTTGCTCGATGCCGGCGCAAGTGTCGCAGGCGTGTTCACGCAAAATCGTTTTTGCGCAGCGCCGGTGCAAATCTGCCGCGATCATCTTTCTCGCCATCTCGGCATTCGAGCGATCCTCATCAACACCGGCAATGCCAATGCGGGCACGGGCGATGATGGCCTCGCCCGCGCCCGCTCGACCTGTGTGGCACTGGCGCGGCATCTCGATATTGCACCTGAGCAAATCTTGCCGCTGTCCACGGGTGTGATCATGGAGCCTCTGCCCAACGATCGCATTGAAGCGGGTTTGCCTGCTGCACTCTCAGACGCGCAGGCCGCCAATTGGGGCAAAGCCGCCGAAGGCATCATGACGACCGACACGCTGCCCAAAGCTTTTAGCCAACAAGTGCAAATCGCTGGCAAGACGGTCACGGTGACGGGCATCAGCAAAGGCGCTGGCATGATTCGCCCCAACATGGCCACCATGCTCGGCTTTCTCGCCACCGATGCTGTGGTGCCGCAAGCGCTGATGCAACAGTTGGCCAAAGAATTAGCCGATCAATCCTTCAATCGCGTCACGATTGATGGCGATACTTCGACGAACGACAGTTTCATCGTCATCGCTACGAATAAGATAGCAATCCATGCAGAGATAACGCCGGCAAGCAATGAATTTCATGCCTTAAAAGCAGCCATGCTGCAAGTGGCGCAGCAACTGGCGCAGGCCATCGTGCGCGACGGTGAAGGCGCGACCAAGTTCATCACCGTCAAAGTCACAGGCGGCAAAGTGCAAACTGAATGCACGCAAGCCGCCTACGCGATTGCCCACAGCCCCTTGGTCAAAACCGCCTTCTTCGCCAGCGACCCCAACCTCGGCCGCATCTTGGCCGCAGTCGGCTACGCAGGCATTGCTGATCTCGATCAAAACAAAATCAGCCTTGACCTCGATGATGTCGCCATCGTCCGCAATGGTGGCCGCTTAGCCACCTACCAAGAAGAAGACGGCGCACGCGTGATGAAGCAAAGCGAGATCACCGTCCACGTTGATTTAGGCCGTGGCAACGCATCGGATACGGTTTGGACTTGCGATTTCTCGTATGACTATGTGAAGATCAATGCGGATTACCGGAGCTGATGACTTCCGTGTTCTATTTCTATGAACGAAAACACTGCGAAATGAACGAACAATTCCTAGCCCTTCTCATTCGCGCTGAAAGCCTGCTCGCTCGCGTCGAACTCATCCTCCCTCAGCCGCTCACTGCCCCTGATTGGACGAGCAATGCAATTGCTTGGCGCTATCGTAAGCGCGCAAGCGGGCACGGCGCGCTGGAGCCCGTGCAGCATGTGGCGTCGATCAGCCTCCGCGATCTGAAAGAGATTGACGTTCAAAAAGAAAAAATTCAGCGCAACACGGAGCAGTTTGTGAGCGGGCATACGGCCAACAATGTGCTGCTCACGGGGGCACGAGGCACGGGGAAATCATCTCTGATTCGCGCTTGCTTGGCTGAATACGCGCCACGCGGGCTGCGTTTGATCGAGGTCGATAAAAGCGAGTTGGTGGACTTGCCTGACATCATCGATGTGATTGCGGATCGCCCCGAGAAATTCATCATCTATTGCGATGACATCAGCTTTGAAGAGGGCGATGGCAGCTACAAAGCGCTCAAATCCGTGCTCGATGGCTCGATCAGTGGCGGCGCGGCCAACATGCTGATTTACGCCACCAGCAACCGCCGCCATTTGCTACCCGAGTACATGAAAGAAAACCTCACGTACCAGCACACGCCCGATGGCGAAGTGCACCCGGGCGAGGTGGTGGAAGAGAAAATTTCCCTGTCCGAGCGCTTTGGCCTGTGGGTGAGTTTTTATCCGTTCACGCAAGATGAGTATCTAGCTATCGTGGCGCAATGGCTGCGCAATTTGAACGTGCCCGAATCCCGCATCGAAGCCGCACAAAAAGAAAGCCTCGTCTGGAGCTTAGAACGCGCGAGCAGAAGCGGGCGTGTGGCGTATCAGTTTGCCAAGGATTTTGCGGGGCGGGTTTAAAGCGATATTCACTGTAAACGCTTGAGCAGTTCCTGCGTGGGATATCGTCTGGATGTATGAGCCAACCCTAAAATCTCAACGTAATCTTCCCGCACTCGGATGATGGCGATGTAAGGAAAACGCTCCAGCACATATTCACGAGTGCCTTTGATCCGCCCAATGCGCGTGCGCATAGGCATAAAGCTTAACCCAGCTATTTGATCAAGCACTGCGTCATAGGCTTCAAAGCCGAACTCAATGCCAACGTCTGCTGTGTAGAAAGTGCGAAGATCTTCTAGATCGGTTAAGGCTTCGTTAAGCCAAACGATACTGTAATCGCCTGTCATGCGGCGGCTCTTAGCGCATTGCGCTCAGCCGCTTTTTGTTCCATGTGGGCTTTCAGTCGCTCTCGCGAGCGGCGCACCACCTCTTCATGCGAGACGAAAACAGCTTTACCGCTATCAGCTAAAGCAAGGCGTGCTTTAACTTTTGCTTCAAACCACTCATCGTAGCCTGGTTCTTTTTCCGGCTCAGGCAAGATGAATTCCATTCGAGCATCATCCACAGAGAGCATCACGCCCATTGGTCGATTGTTCTTCGTCACCATCACGGGCTCGCGCTGCATCGCATCGAGAAATTCGCCGAAATGGGTTTTGGCTTCTTTGGCGGTGAAGGTTTTCATGGTGCTGAAATGGTCAAAGTGATTACTTTAACCATTTTAGCCACTCTTCGATCACCCTGCTAGAGCTGCTTTCACTGCCGCAGACACTTGCCCCATATCCGCCTTGCCAGCGAGCTGGGTTTTCACTGCGCCCATCACCTTGCCCATGTCCCCCGGCCCTGATGCGCCTAATTCGGTGACGATGGCTTTGACGGCTGCGGCCACTTCTTCCGCGCTCATGCGTTGCGGCAAATAGGTTTGCAAAATCAGCATTTCGGCTTTTTCTTTGTCGGCCAAATCTTGGCGACCACCGCCTTCAAATGCACTAATGCTGTCTTTGCGTTGCTTGACGAGTTTGTCGACGATGGCGATGACTTGCGCATCGTCGAGCGTGATGCGTTCATCAACTTCTTTTTGCTTGATGGCGGCTTGCAGCGAGCGAATGGTGAGCAGGCGCTCACTGTCTTTGGCGCGCATGGCGGTTTTCATGTCTTCGGTGATGGTGTCTTTGATGCTCATGGCGGACTCGCTAGAAATGGAATGCTCAATAAGAAAGAGCGCTCATTTTAGAGCGCTCTTGCTGTGGGGTATGGAAGCGATCAGTGCTTGTGGCCACTCATGTCTTTGCCCGGCTCAGAGCCGGGGGCGCGGGTCGCCACGGGGGCGTTGATCTCCACCTTGCTGCTCTCGCCTTTGGCGTTGACGAAAGTCAGCGTGAGCGGCACTTGTGTGCCGGCTTTCAGCGATTGCTTCAAATCCATCAGCATCACATGGTAGCCGCCTGGCTTGAGCTCGACGGCTTTGCCAGCGGGCAGCTCTAAGCCATTTTTCAGCTCAGCCATTTTCATGACGTATCCTTCCAACTTCATCTCATGGACTTCGCCGATCTTGGAGGCTGGCGATGCCACACCGACCAAGCGCATATTGGCCGGCGCGGTAAGCTTCATGAAGCCGCCCGTGCCGCTTTGGCCTTCAACAGCCGTTCGTATCCAAGCGCCTTCGATTTTCACATCCGAGGCAGTTTGCGCTTGAATATTGAAGCAAAACAAAGCGATTGCCGGCATAAATGCTGCATAGTTTGCTATAGATTTAAGAGTTTTCATGGTGTGCCCTTGAGAAAAATTTCAGTGCTTATGGCCAGCATGCGGATCAGTGGCCGCTGGTTTTGATGATGCTGCGGGTGCAGAAGTCGCAGCCCGTTCAGAAGTTGGTGCGACCACTTGAAGCAAGGCCGCAGGATACTTCAAGCCGCGTGTGCTCGTGCCGCTTGCGGGAATTTCCGTCCATGGGTTGCTGCCGGTTTTGCTGCCTTCTTGGCACAGCTGGGTGACTTTGAACCAAGCCGCGCCAGCAGGCATGGCAGCGCGCCCGCGCAGGATGAATTCATCGTATTCGCTGTCTTTCAAGGCGAACTCGGGCGATTTGATGGCCCAAGTGATCTCGACGATGTCTTCTGTGATCTGCTTGCCGTAGTTATCGTACGGTGTGGCGAGCTTTTCTGTTTTGGCTTGAACTGTCCAGCCGGCTTTGGGCATGGGCTTCGCACCTTGAAAGCCCGCCGGAATCTGCACCCGCAACGCCGTGGTGGGCAAGCCTTCGCAGCCGTGGCCAACGCGCAGCACGGCTTTGTAGGGCGTATTGGTTTCGACTTGCTGCTGCTCTAGCGTGATATGGGAAAAAGCGGGAATAGCCGGCATAGCTGCTACGCAGAGTGCTATGAATTGAAGAGTGAATGATGAATGCATGATGCTTCCTAAGTGGCAAGCAGGCAGCGCCCAGCTGCGCATGCGACGTGCTTGCATAAAAAGTGCGCCTGATCAAAAGCGCGAAGGCTTT
Source organism: Variovorax sp. (assembly GCA_031388245.1). GTDB lineage: Bacteria > Pseudomonadota > Gammaproteobacteria > Burkholderiales > Burkholderiaceae_C > JANMDU01. Next base: position 21,324 of record JANNED010000168.1, on the reverse strand, counting down.
AGGACACAGCAGGCGGCCCACGCGCGGGCAGCGGTGGCAGTGCATTGGCCGTGAGTGCACTGGAGAAATGCAATAGCTGGACGCTTGACTGAGCAAGGCTCTGGGGTGCATGTGAAGCAGCAGGCGGCACAGCATCACCGAGCGCACACAGGCCGCAATGCACGGTGTGCGTGCTAGTTTGCGCTGTGCCATCACTGGATTTGACCAGCAGCTTCATCGCGCCGCCAGCGGAGCACAGCAGCTCAATACTCTGCGGTTTGAGCAATGGGCTGGCATGTGCCCAGCCCATCGTTATCAGGAACACAGCCGCCACGGTGCGACCCAGCAGTGCGCTGCGTAGCCAAGCCATCATGGGAGTCGGGCTGTACATTTCAGGTTAAGAATAAAAAAAGCCACGCAAGCAGAGCCAGCGTGGCTTGTTGCAAAAGCAACCGAATCAATACATCTTCGGTGGCAGTTGCATGCTGCGCACACGCTTGTAATGGCGCTTGACGGCAGCAGATTTTTTGCGTTTGCGCTCAGCGGTTGGTTTTTCGTAAAATTCGCGGGCGCGCAAATCTGTGAGCAAACCTAACTTTTCAATGGTGCGCTTGAAGCGGCGCAGAGCCACTTCATAAGGCTCAGTATCTTTAACACGAACGAGTGTCATTGCAAATAATTTCCAAATTGCGGATTGGTGATCAGTCAATCCTGTTTTCCCGCCAAAAATGAAATATGTTCGGCTGGCGGGTTTTACCGGTAGCCCATGATTATAACCCGCTTGGATGCATCTGTCAGAGAGCCCGAATCAAGCCAAGCTGCCGCGCTGCATGCACGCTGCATGCACGCTGCCTTCAAGCTGCAAGGAAGCGATACAGGTTGCGCAGCATGCCGGCTGTAGCGCCCCAAATAAAACGCGTTTGATTTGTTTGTTTGTCCAAATAAGGCATGGAAAACCACTGCCTGAGGTGGCCTTCAAACTCAAATTCATGCCGCGCATGATGCGCCGGGTTCATCAAGAAGGCCAAAGGCACTTCAAACACATCAGCGACTTCTGCTGGATTGGCTTGCACAGCAAAACCAGGTTGGATCAGGGCCACCACCGGCGTGATGTGAAACGCCGTGCCTGTGATGTAGCGCGGCAGATGCCCAATGATCTGCGCAAATTCATGCGACAAACCCACCTCTTCATGCGCTTCGCGCAGGGCGGCTTGCTGCACGGTCTCGCCCGCATCGACTTTGCCGCCCGGAAAAGCGATTTGGCCAGAGTGGGTGGACAGATGCTGTGCTCGTTGCGTGAGCAACAGTGTCGGTTGTGCATGCATCACGATGGCCACCATCACGGCGGCATCATGCGCTTTGCGATCGGTAAAAGGCGGCTCTTCGCGCACCTCGGGCTGCCAATGTGGTGGCTGGGCAAACCGCTGCAGCAGCGCTTGGCGAGTGAGCGCCTCGGCGGGCACGGCAGGCAAATGCCCATCCCAGCCTGCAATCGGCACGTGCTGCGGATTGAAATCCGGGATTTTTGCAAGTGGGACGAAATGGCTCATGGCTCAAGCTGAGTTGTATAGCATCAATTGCTATTAAATATATAGCATACTATGCAGTAAATAAGCCGGCAATTTGCCATTTTTCTTCTAGGAAATGTAAAAAAACCGCCAAGCATGCGCTATGGCGGTTTCTTTCATGCAACACGCGGGTCGCGTGCAGCACGCCAGCTTAGGCAGCCGAAGCAGCCACGACAGCTTTGGCTGCCGGTGCATTGCGTGTGAGCTTTTCTTTGATGCGTGCGCTCTTGCCGCTGCGATCGCGCAAGTAGTAAAGTTTGGCGCGGCGCACATCGCCACGGCGCTTGACTTCGATGGTGGCGATCAGTGGGGAGTAGGTTTGGAAGGTACGCTCCACGCCTTCGCCGCTGGAGATTTTACGCACGATGAAGTTGCTGTTTAAGCCGCGATTGCGCTTGGCAATCACCACGCCTTCGTAAGCCTGCACGCGCTTGCGTGTGCCTTCCACCACGTTCACATTCACAATGACAGTGTCGCCAGGTGCAAAAGAAGGAATGGTCTTGTTCAGACGGGCAATTTCTTCGTTCTCAAGAGTTTTGATGAGATCCATACAGGTCTTTCATTCAACTGTTTTCGGATCAATAACCGCTACACAAGGGGCGACAGGTTCACGTATATTGACTCAGCAGAATCAAAGTGCGTCGCGGCGGACAGAGGATCGGAAAAGCCTTCTATTATAGCTTTTTCGCGGCTGTTGGCTTGTCAAGCATATCGGGGCGGTTTGCTGAGGTGATGGCTTGGCGCTGGGTCTCCCGCCATTTGTCAATCTCAGCATGGTTGCCACTGAGCAACACGGGCGGAGTGGATTGGCCGCGCCAGACTTCGGGGCGGGTGTAGTGCGGGTGATCGAGCAGGCCGCCGTTTGAAGGGTTGAAGCTGTCTTGGATGTGGCTTTGGTCGTCGCCGAGTACGCCGCTTTGCAGGCGCGCCACAGCATCGAGCAAGGCCATGGCGGGGATTTCGCCGCCAGAGAGCACGAAATCGCCGAGGCTGATTTGCTCTGTCACAAAAGTATCAATGAAGCGCTGATCTAAGCCTTCATAGCGGCCGCAAACAAGAATAGCGCCAGGATTGTTGTTTGCTGTGGCAAAGCGCTCCACCACGGCGTGCGTGAAAGCCTGCCCGATCGGGGAGAAGAGGACGACCGGGCAGGCGGCCATGTTGAGCGCGGCGCGCTCGGCTTGGATGCTCTCCACACAACGCGCCAGTGGCTCAGCCATCATCAGCATGCCGGGGCCGCCGCCAAAGGGGCGATCATCGATGCGGCGGTAGTTGCCATCTGCAAAATCGCGCACTTGCGTGAAATGCACATCAACCAACTTGCTGCCATCTTCGCGCACTTCAAACGCACGCCGAATGATGCCCGCTTGCATCAGAGGCGCAAACAGTTCGGGGAAGAGGGTGATGATGTCAAAGCGCATGAAAGCCAGTTCTCCAGTGCGATTTTAAGCGTTTTGGGCTGTTTGCCAGCACAAATACTTCATAGTGTGCTATGCATTCAATAGCAAAACTCACTCTAAATCATCGAGCTGCCAATCCACGGTGATGCGGCGTTCAGCCAAGCTGACTGAATCGACATACGCATTGACGAACGGAATCAGCGTCTCCAGCGCTTTGCCCTCTTGCATGCGAGAGGCCACGACAGTCGTTTGTGGGCCCGTGGCGATCAGATCTTTCACCACACCGATCACCACGCCTTCGCGGTTGACAACGTCGCAGCCCAAGAGATCGACCCAGTAATACTCATCTTTTCCAGCGGTGGGAAACGAAGATCGGGCGATAAAAATCCGGCAGTTTTTGAGCAGTTCAGCGGTATTGCGGTCATCCACACCATCGGCTTGCGCCACCATGCCATCAGAATGCGCTTTGGACGTGCGAATTGTGAGGATTTGCGCAGTGGTGAACAAAGGCTGTTTAGCCACGACACCCGTTCTTGGCTCAGGCGGCAATAAAACCCAACGCTTGGATGAAAAAAGCGCCTCGGGTGAAGCGCTGTAGGCGATGATTTTGAACCATCCTTTGATGCCCCAAGCCTCGCCGATGCGGCCGACTTCGATGGCATCAGATGGCAGCTCGGCGGGCTCTAAAAATGGCAGCATCGACGCAATCATTTCTTAGCCCGCCCAAGCCACCCATGCAGCTTAGGCTTTTGCCTTGGCTTGATTGAGCAAGCGCTCAACCGTTGGCGAGGCTTGTGCGCCCACGCTCTTCCAGTAAGTCATGCGATCTTGAGCAATGCGCAGACCTTCTTCGCCAGAAGCGGCAATCGGGTTGTAAAAACCGATGCGCTCGATGAATTTGCCATCACGGCGGGTGCGCTTGTCAGCCACCACGATGTTGTAAAACGGACGGGCTTTTGCGCCGCCGCGTGAGAGTCGAATGACGACCATGATTGTTCCTTGTGTGGATAATCCACCATTGTTGAGCCGGGTGCTCGTGCTTGCAGCGTTTGAGACACGCGCTGTGGCCACCCGGCCAGCGACACGCTGCAAAGCTTTCCATTATAACCCGATGAACACCTCTTCCCGAACCCTGATCCGCCCATCGACTGAGGCGCATGTTCCCGCCATCCAAGCGATTTACGCCCACCATGTGCTGCACGGCACCGGCACGTTCGAGACCGAGCCGCCTTCTGTGGCTGACATGATGGCGCGCCGCGCCGATGTGCTCTCTAAAAAACTGCCTTATCTGGTGATTGAATCTGAAGGGGCTGTGCAGGGCTTTGCCTATGCCAATTGGTTCAAGCCGCGCGCGGCCTATCGCTTCAGTGTGGAGGATTCAATTTACATGGCGCATGATGCAGGCGGCAAAGGCTTGGGCAAACTTCTTCTCACAGAATTGCTCGCGCAACTGGAGCGCGGCGGCATCCGCAAAGCCATGGCGGTGATTGGCGACAGCGCCAATGCTGGCTCGATTGGCGTACACCGCGCCTGCGGCTTCGCGCATGTGGGCATCATGGCCAGCTGCGGCTGGAAATTTGGCGCTTGGCGCGATATTGTGCTGATGGAAAAGGCTTTGGGCGCTGGGGATACCACTTCTCCTGAATAATGGCTTGATATGTTCACAACAAAAAACAAAACGCTGGCTGCTTGGCTGGCTTTTATTGGCGGCCCTTTGGGGCTGCATCGCTTTTATCTGCATGGTTTGTTGGACGTCATGGGCTGGATGCTGCCGATTCCTACCGCTTTGGGGGTGTATGGCATTCAGCGGGTGCAGCGCTTAGGGCAAGACGATCAGCTCAGCTGGCTGTTGATCCCTCTGTTGGGCTTTACCATCGCAGCTTGTGCGCTCACAGCCATTGTGTATGCGCTGTCCACGCCGCAAAAATGGAATGCGAGGTTCAACCCGTCGATCGATGAAGAAGGCTTGCCTGGGCAAACGAATTGGTTAACGGTTGCTGCCATCGTGGTGGCTTTGATGGTTGGCGCTGCTGTGCTGATGGCGAGCATGGCATTTAGTTTTCAGCGGTATTTTGAATACCAAATTGAAGCTTCCCGCCTGATTTCGCAGTGATTTAAGCTTTTTCCCGGCATAAATACTGCATAGTTTGCTATCAAATTTGCAGCTTCCCGGCATAGCCTGTCATCTCCAAGTAGCCGCGCCCCACAAGGCGGTTTTGCGCATCCATCAAGTCTGCCAAGCCTTCCCAATAGACGGTGTCGGTGGCGCTTCGGCTGCTCAGCTCTTGCGCATTCATCAGGCTGCGCACGCTGAAAGTGCCGCGTGAGGTGATCACTTGCCATTGCATGGGATAGCGGCCGCCGCTGCTGGGGCTTTGCCAGATCGCTTCTGAATTTTTGCCGGCGGCGAAGCGCACATCAGAGGGCTTGAATACAGTCGTTGATGTGGCATCCCGAAAACTGCCGCCTGCCCACAGCGCTGTGCCATCGCTCCTGCGCAATTGGAAGGCGGTGAGGCTGCTGCCGTCAAACAGGTTCATGCCGATCCAATCCCAGCCTACTGCTTGCGGGTGCAGTATCTCCTCGCTCCACTCGTGATCAAGCCAAGCGATGCTTTGGGTGATGGGGGTGCTTTTGCCGCTGTGGGTGATTCGGCCTGTGGCAATGATCTGGGGCTGGCTGTAGTAATAGCTGGCTTGTTTTTCGTCGGGGCCTTTGCGCGACAGACCTTGATCGCCTTGCAAGAGCAAAGGCTGCTTCGGGGTGAAGCGCAGATCAAATTGAAAATCTCGTGCGTTGATGCGGCTGGAGTAGGTGCCATCTGCGCCGCGCTGGAGCGTCCAATCGCGCAGTTTGACATCGGTTGTCTGCTCGCTGGCTTGCGCAATGCCAAAGCCTGCGCGGGCAATGCGTTGGTCGTGCCAGTGCTTTTGCGAATTCACATCCGTCAGCGCCGCGTGGGCAAACAAAATTTGCTTGGCCGCAAAGCGCGATTGCAGGCTTTGCGCTGCATCGATGCGGGAGCGGAAAAAAGTAATTTGAAAGCCCAGCCAGCTCGGCTGCGCGGCTGTGCCTGCATCGGCATAACCCGTGAGATACCACCATTCGGTGCGCAGCTCAGGATGCGAGCCATGATCGCGCGGAAACACCCAATTTTTCGATGGCAAAGCGAGCGCATCGCGCCAAGCCACAAGCGCAGGTGACACCAGAGCAGAGCGGCGCAGCATCACCAATCTTCCTTCACGGCCAACACGGCATCGCGCGAAGCCGCAGCGCGGCCCGCCAACCATGCGGTGATCGTGCCAGCGATCATCACGGCGGCGGCGAGATACAGCAGGCGCAGCCACGGGATGCTCATGTCCATCGTCCAACGAAAGCTCTGCGGGTTCACCACATGGATGAGCACAAGTGAGACAGCCAAGCCCAGCACGCAGCCTGCGAACGCGCCCATCGCCGTCCAAGCCGCGCCTTCAAACGCGACGACGCGAAGAATCTCTGCACGCTTCAGCCCCAAATGCGCGAGCAAGCCAAACTCTTTGCGCCTAGAGAGCACCTGTGCTGAAAAACTCGTGGCAATGCCAAACAGGCCGATACAAATAGCCACCGCTTGCAGCCAATACGTCACGGCGAAGCTGCGATCAAACATCGTGAGCGAGATGCTGCGAATCTCTGCGCTGCTGGCAAATTCCACCAAATTCGCAAGCGCAGCATCTTCACTGAAGAGCTGGCGAATCTGCGCCTGCAATTGTTTTTCATCCGCACCAGCTTTTGGCCAAACGGCCACATCGTTGATGCGCGTATCGCCTGAAAGCTGCACGTACTGCGCATGATCGATCACCACAGCGCCAAACTGCCGCACATAATCACGCCACACGCCAGCGATGTAGAACACCGGAGGATGGTTGTTTGCTATTGATTTTGTAGCGCTCTGTGCAGACAGTATGCCGGGCAACAACCATTTTTGATCATAAACTTGGCCGGGCATCGCAGCATGAAGCGCCACCATGGCCTCGCTGACGTACAGGCCAATCGCACCCGGCACTGGGCTCGGATGCACATCGCCCACCAGCGGCAGCACCTTGGCCGCATCGGCGAGCGAGATGGGGCGAGCAATCAGTTGCACATCGGGCTGCGCGGCATCCACACTCAAGCTGCGCAGGCGGATGCCTTGCGCCCGCTCTATGTTGGCCAGCGCAGCAAGCCGCTGTAGCAACAGAGGCGGGAAATACAAGCCCTGCGCGGTTTGCGTGGAAGCTGTGAGCCGCGCATACAGCGGCGCAGGCAGCATCGTATCGAGCCAGCTGCTGACCGAGACACGAAAACTGCTCACCATCACCGTGAGTGCTACGCCGAGGCTGAGTGCGGCAACAACGCAGCTGACCGCCACCACAGCCACCTCACGCATGCGCCGCGCCCGCTCCACAGCCAGCATTGGCAAAGCGCGTGCGGCAACCATCGGCGAGAGCCTGTCGTAGAGCATGCTCACACCAAATGGCAGCAAGCCCATGCCGCCCACCAGCAGCAAACCGACGGCAATGTAGGCGGCAATCGGCATGCCAAATAGCGGAGGTGCCAGCGCAAAGATTGCACCCATTGCTATCAAAAGAAGAGCAATCCAAGGCTTGTGTTGCACGGGATGCGCAACGCCCAAGCCTTTGAGCGTTTGCGCCAGCGGCAGCGCTTGTGCGGCGCGCGCTGGCCACCATGCGCCCACCACCGCAGCAAGCCAGCCCAGTGCGCCGTAGATCAACGCAGCCACCGCGCCCCACTGTAGCGCCGGCGCAGTGCCTGAAAAATAACCGCCGCCCAAATCCCCGCCCAGTGCCTTGAGGCCGAGCGCTGCCAAGCCCGTGCCCAGCGCAATGCCCAGCGCCGCGCCAACCATCCCCAGCACGGTTGCCTCAATCAACACCAGCTGCAAGCGCTGCCGCGCCGAGAGCCCCAACACACCCAGCAAGGCCAATTGCTGAGCGCGTTTGGCCACAGCCAGCGTGAGCACGGAATACACCAAAAATGCGCCGGTAAACAATGCCACCAGCGAGAGCACGGCCATGTTGACGCGATAGGCGCGGGAGAGCTGATCGGTGCGCTCGCTCGCATCTTCGGGCTTGGCGACGGACAAACCTGCTGGCAAACGCAAAGCATGGGGCGGTAGGCCTGCAGTCATGCGCAAATCAATCCGACTGAGTTGGCCCTGCAATCCAAACGCATCTTGCATCGCCCCCAAATCCATCACGATGACTGGCGCGCCCGGCGCAGCAATACTTCCAGCAAACGCCAAAATTTCAATTCGATTGCCGTTCACGATGCGCAGTGACGCATCGCCCATTGCCCGCAGCGCAGCAGCATTTAAAAATGCTTGGCGCGGCGCAAAGAGTGCAAAGCGCTCTGAATCAATTTTGGGGCGAGGCAGCAGCGCGGGCGATATGGCCGCCACGGCCAAAGCATCCACACCCACAATGCGCACAGCTATTTTTTTGCCCGCAACGCTCAGCGCGTAAGTAGACAGCTCTAACACCGGGCTGGCTAGCGCAGCAGCGTCTTGCGCTGCAATGCTCGCCAACGCAAGCTCATCAAAATTCTCCGAACCACTGGCACTGCGCACACTTGCATCCGGCCTGCCCTGCACCGATTGCAGTGCAGAAGAAAATTCACTCAAAGCGCTCGCGTTGATCAAATGCACAGAAAACGCCAGTGCGACACCCAAAGCGATGCTGAGCAGCGCCGCCGCATAACGCCAAGGATGCTGGCGCAGCTCTTGCCAAGAGAAGCTGCGCAAAAGCTCAAGCATGAATGGCCTGCTGCCTGATGCCCTGAGCAGTCAAATGCAGCACGCGGTCTGCCCGCGATGCGGCAGTTTGAGAGTGCGTGACGAGCACGAGGGCTGAGCCGCTGCTTTTGGTTTGCGCGATCAAAGCGTCCATGATTTTTTCAGCCGTGCTGGGATCAAGATTGCCGGTAGGCTCATCGGCGAGCACGAGGGCGGGCGCATGGACAAGCGAGCGAGCGATCGCAACACGCTGAAGCTGGCCGCCGGAGAGCTGCTGGGGCAGGCGAGTGCCCAAGCCTTCTAGGCCAACGGCCTGCAGCATCTGCTCGACGCGTGGCTTGATCCCTGCGGGCTTTTGGCCGAGAAGAAGCAAAGGCAGGCCGATGTTTTGCGCCACATCCAAATGCGGCAACACATGAAAAGCTTGGAAGACGAAGCCAACGGATTTGCGCCGCCAAAGCGCCAGCTGTTCATCGTTCATTGCGCCCAAGTTTGTGCCTTGTACACAAAGCGATCCTGCATGCCAATGATCTAAGCCCGCCATGCAGTTCAGCAGCGTTGATTTCCCTACGCCTGAATCGCCCACAATGGCGATGAATTCGCCAGCGGCCACTGTCAGCGATACGTCTTGGAAAACAGTCGTCTCGGTATAGCGCTTGGCTAAGCTTTGAATGTGAACGATGGGCGGCGTGGTCACAGCAGTTTGGCACAATGAAGGGTTGTTCTAAGCCAAGACTCTATCAACTTGAGAGCATCCTGCGCAGCACTGGGGCTGTTCGCTGCGATGACGTGCTTGTTGAAAACAGGCGGTTGCATGCTGCGCTGCCAAGTGATTTGTCTTTTGGCGAGCTGGCGGGTGGCCGCCAACACCTTGCCCTCCAACTCGCTTTCGGCAAACGCGCCAGAGAGCATGTCCCAAGTTTGCCGGTAGCCCACGCAACGCATGGAGGGCAAATCTGAATGCAAATCGGCGCGGCTTTTAAGCTGGCGCACTTCATCCACCAAGCCCGCTTGCATCATCTGCGCAAAGCGCTGCGCGATGCGCTCGTGAAGCCAAGCGCGGCTTGTTGGCTCTAGGCTGATGAAGGGCATATCAGCTATTAAATTAGTAGCATACTTTGCACGTTCTATGCCGGCAATATACATCTTTTGTTGATTTTTTCGATGAAAGGATGACATCGGTTGCCCGCTGGCGCGATACACCTCCAGCGCTCTTTGAATGCGCTGAGAATCATTGGGCGAGAGTCGCGCAGCGGTGATCTCGTCCACCACAGCAAGCTGCGCATGCATCGCCGGCCAGCCCAGTCGCGCGGCCTCTTCATCCAGCTGCACACGAATCTCTGGCGTGGAAGAGGGCATCGCATCGATGCCCTCGATCAGCGCTTTGAAATACAGCATCGTGCCGCCCACCAGCAAGGCCAGAGCGCCGCGTGCATTGATCTGCGCAATCAGCCGCGTGGCATCCGTCACAAACTGCGCTGCGCTGTAGTTTTGCGTGGGATCGAGGATGTCAATCAAGTGGTGTGGCACTTGGTGCATTTCTTCGCGCGAGGGCTTGGCGGTGCCAAGATCCATGCAGCGATAGACGAGCGCAGAATCGACGCTGATGATCTCGCAGGGGATGTGTTGCGCCACCAGCAGCGCCAGCGCCGACTTGCCGCTGGCGGTCGGGCCTGCAATCGCAACGGCTCTGGGCCCAGTGGTGGCCATGGCTTTCAAGCCCACTGCTGTGGCGCTAGGCCTTGCTGAGCTTGCCATAGCGCTGCACCAAAATCCAAGCCACAGCCACGATCATCAAGCCCCAAAACACAATGCCCAACACCATGGGGCGCACGCTGCCATCCATGTGCTGCCCAATCACAGAGCCGGTCGCAAAAGCGCCCACCATCATCAAAAACCCCGCCATGGCCGAAGCCGCGCCCGCTGCCTGCGGAAAAGCCGCCGCGCTGCCAGACTGCCCGGCGGGCTGATGAAAGCCATGCCCCACCATGAAGACCATCTGGCAGAGCGCCAGCGCGAGCACATGGGTCGGTGCCCACACGAGCACCACGAGGTACATGATGCAAGCCACGAGCGTGATCCAGCCGCCCATCTTGACCATCTTTTGCACGCCCTGCTTGGCGAGCAAGCGCCGTCCGGCGAATGTCCCCGCCACATAAAGCAAAGAAATACTCACCATCACCGCGCTATAGACCCATTTGCTGGTGGCCAGCACTTGCAAATAAACAAATGAAGACGTAGCCAAAAACACAAACAAACCGCAATAGGAGGTGAGCGCGAGAAGCGCATAAGTCCAAAACTGGGGATGCGCCAAGATGCCGCGCCAGGTGCTGAGCAAGATGGCAGGTTGCAGCGCTTTGGGGTTGCGCCTGTGATTTGTTTCGGTGAATTTGAGCAGCACCCAAGCCAGCGTGATGGAGCCAAATACCGCCAATGCCATCAGTGCAAAACGCCAGCCCAAATACGTGCTGATGACGCTGCCCACCGGCACACACAGCACCGCAATCACGCCCAGCCCAGAGAGCCCCTTGCTCATCACCTTGGCTGCTTCCTCGGGTGCATACAAATCTCGCGCCATCGCTCGGGCACACATCACCGGGGCACCCATCGCTGCACCCTGCAAAGCCCGCCACACGATGAGTGATTCGACATTGGATGCAAACGCGCTGCCCACACTGGCCAAGGCATAGAGGATCAGCCCCGCGATCAGCACCGGCTTGCGACCATATTGGTCCGAGACGGGGCCCCAAATCAATTGCGAGATACCAAAGCAAAGCAGCAGCGCAGACAGCGTGAGCTGCGCCTGCGGCATGGAGGCAGACAGCGCTGCCGTCATGCTGGGCAGGGCCGGCAAATACAGATCGGTGGTGATGGGCTGCAGGCCGAGGAAGAGGCTGGTGAACCAGACAACGAGAGACGAAGGCATAGCAAGCAAGTTTACAGTCAAGCGCTCGTCAACCTGCGGTGAGCCAGTTCGTTACACTGCATGCCTGTCATATGTCAGGAGAGGACACCATGAAACACCACACCTTGATTGCAACCGTCGCACTGGCTTTGTCGAGCTTTGTGCCCTATGCGTTCGCACAAACAGCGGCTGCGCCCGCTCAAACACCAGTAAAAGCGGAAATCACGCTGTATTTCCAACACTATTGGCCACAAACAGCGCTCACGGTAAAAGAGCTCGTCACGCCGTGGTGCGAAAAAATCAGCAGCGAATCGCAAGGCCGCATGCGCTGCCTCACGCTGCCAGCCATGAGCGGCGGCGGCACGCCCGCGCAGCTGGTCGATCGCGTCAAGGATGGCGTGGATGATTTGGTGCTCACTGTACTCGGCTACACGCCCGGCCGCTTTCCGCGCATGGAAGTGTTTGAGCTGCCCTTTATGACGCGCAATGCTGAGGCTGCTTCAAAAGCCGCTTGGGAATTCATGAACAAGCATGCGATGCAGGAATTCCAAGGCATGAAAGTGCTGGGCATGTGGGTGCATGATGAAGGCCAAATTCACACGCGTGACAAAGCGATTCGCACCTTAGAGGATTTCAAAGGCATGAAGATGCGCGCCCCATCGCGCGAGACAGCCAAGCTTCTGCAAGCGCTGGGTGCCACCCCTGTGGGCATGCCGATCACGGGCGTGACGGAGGCCATCACCAAAGGCACGATTGACGGCACGATGGTGCCTTGGGATGCAGCCACCTCGTTTCGCATTCACGAAGCGGCCAACATTCACACCGAGACGCCTGAAGGCAGCCCCGCGCTCTACACAGTGGGCTTGATGTTTGCCATGAACGACAAGCGCTATCAAGCCTTGAGCCCTGAGCTCAAAGCCGTGATTGACCGCAACTCTGGTGCTCAGCTCTCCGCCCGCATGGGCAAGATGTGGGACGACAGCGCCGCGCCCGCTCGCGCGAAGGCCAAAGCCGCAGGCAATCAGTTTTATACCTTGCCTGCGCCGGAAGTCGCACGCTGGGTCGAAGCAGCCAAGCCCGTACAGGCCGGTTGGATGATTGACATGCACAAGCGCGGCATCGACGGGCGGGCTTTGTTTGAGGATGCCAAGGCGATGTTGGCCAAATATGAAGCGCCTATGGCAAAAGCAACGCCCGCAAAAGCTGCACCAAAGACTAAAGCAATTACAGATCCAGCGAAAAAAGCGCCTTGATTGCTTCGCGGTATTGCGCTTGGCCGATGCTGTTGGTGTTGTGATGCGAGCCGCCCTGCACGAGCTCGAAGCGCTTGGGCTCAAGGGCGGCTTCATACAAACGCTTGCCTAATTCGGGCGAAATCACGCGGTCTTCCGTACCGTGAACAACAAGTAACGGCGAGCCAATCTTCGCGACTTTGCTCGAAGCGTCAAAGCGCTGCGAAATCATCCAGCCTACAGGCAGCCAGCCCCATTTCAACGTGCTGAAGACATCGGGAATGGAAGTGAATGTCCCCTCCACAATGGTGCCGCGCTCGTCACTTACCTTAGCTGCCAGATCAATCGCAATCGCCCCGCCCAGTGAATGGCCGAAGATCAAGCGTGGCTGATTCGGATATTTTTGCGACATCCAAGCCCATGCCGCTTGCGCATCTTCGTAGGCTTTGCCTTCGGAAGGCGAATCAGAATCACTTTTGCCAAAGCCGCGATAGTCCAACGCTACAACATTGAAGCCGAGCTCTCGCATGCGCTCAATCCGCCAAGCGCTGCCCACCACGTTCCAGCGTGCGCCGTGCAAATAAAGCAGCATCGGCTTGGTGGCATCGTTGCCGTTGAGCAGCAGATGCAGCTTGGCTGGCTTGCCGGTGATTCTGGAGTCGAACTGTACAAAGGCTTCCTCCATCCCAGCGGCCAGCTCTGCGGTGTTGCCCCAAGTGCGATCCGTGGGGCTGAAAATCCATTGGCCTTGTTTCTCGTGCAGTGCAGAGCAGCCGACCAAAACACTCGCACCGAGCAGCGCGACCAGTGTGAGACGAACAAAATTTTTACGCATCTAGGCTGGACTCGCCCTACAAAGAGAAGTTCAGCGTCCGCGCATGAAGAGCGCATCAAGCTCTTTGATGCTGATTTGCCGCCAAGTGGGGCGGCCATGGTTGCACTGGTCGCTGCGTTCGGTTTGCTCCATTTGGCGCAAGAGCGCGTTCATCTCTTCCAACGTCAAGCTGCGATTGGCTCGCACCGCGCCGTGGCAGGCCATGGTGGAGAGAATATCGTGTTGCGCGCGCTGGATAACGGTGCTGGCATCGTGCCGCGCTAGCTCACCCAACACACTTCTTGCGAGTTCGACCGCATCGCCTTTGGCCAGCGTCGTGGGCACGGCGCGCACAGCCAGCGTTTTGGCAGAAAAGGCCGTCACATCTAAACCGAGTTGGTTCAACGTGGCTTCGTGTGCTTCAGCCGTGGCCACTTCAATCGGCGTGGCGGCAAAGGTGGCGGGGATCAGCAGCGGTTGCGAAGAAATTTTTGCTGTGTCAATTTGATTTTTCAAACGCTCATACACGATGCGCTCGTGCGCGGCATGCATGTCGATGATGACCATGCCTTGCGCGTTTTGTGCGAGGATGTAAATGCCATGAAGTTGAGCCAGCGCTTTGCCCAGTGGCCATGAGGTTGATTCGTCTGAGGCTGATGGCGTGGCGCTGAAGGCAGGCGCTACGCTTGCAGCAACAGATGCGCCGGGTGCCCACAGTTGCGCCACATCGCGCACCTCATTCATTCCTAAATTGATAGCGCTCTGCGCAGTGTATATGCCGGCGAATGCTTGATTTCTCTTAAAAATATCTGAGGAAAATGAGTTTTGAACAGATGCTGGTTGAATTGGTGCCAAAGCGAGATGCGCATCTTGCGCGGCCTGCAAAGCGCTCCTCGGCACAGAGAGCACGCCATACACCGCATGCCGAACGGCTTGGTGAATCTCTCGCCCATCCCGAAAGCGCACCTCAATTTTCGTGGGATGCACATTCACATCCACGCGGCTCGGATCCATCTGCACAAACAGCACATACACCGGCTGCCGCCCGCCATGCAAGACATCTTCATAACTGCTGCGCACCGCATGCTGGATCACTTTATCGCGCACAAAGCGGCCATTCACATACGCATACTGCTGATCAGCGCGGGAGCGCGCGGCATCGGGCAGGCCAGCGAAGCCTGTCACACGTACCGCACCTTCGCTGTGGTCAACCACCAGTGCAGCATCGATGAAATCTTCGCCCAACACATCTTGCACACGCTGCTTTGCATCCGCTGCACGCCATTGCTCGATCAGCTTGCCTTCATGCCAAATGGTAAACCCCACATCGGGCCGAGCGAGCGCATGACGGCGAATCGCCTCCAAGCAATGCGAGAGCTCGGTGGCATCGCTCTTCAAAAACTTGCGCCGCGCTGGCGTGGCGAAAAACAATTCTTTGACTTCGACTGTTGTGCCCTGCGATCGCGCCGTGGCAGACAACTCACCCGAGCGCCCATCCAGCAGCCAAGCAGAGTTTTTAGGATCATTTTGGCTTTTAGCCCGCGAAGATACTGCGCAATCAGCGATGGAATTGATAGCAGCCAGCGCCTCACCGCGAAAGCCCATGGTGCCCACCGATTCCAAATCTTGCAGGCTTGAGATCTTAGAAGTCGCATGCCGTTTAAAGGCCAGCGGCAATTGATCACGCGGTATGCCGCAGCCATCGTCTTCCACGATGATGGCGCGCACGCCACCGCCAGCCAAGCGCACGATGATTTGCACTGCGCCCGCATCCAGCGCGTTATCCACCAACTCGCGCACCACCGAAGCTGGCCGCTCGACCACCTCGCCCGCTGCGATTTGGCTGATGAGCTCATCGGGTAGCTCGCGGATGATGGGTAGGGGAGGAGAGAAAGACGCATTCACAAAAGCATTTTGCCAGAGGCGATAATCAGCGCCCATGGAACTGATCACTCAACTCTTCGCCCTAGGCATTGATTTCATCGTCAACATTGACGAATACTTGCTGCGCTTTGTGCAGGCCTACGGCCCTTGGATTTATGTGCTGCTATTTGCCATCGTTTTCACGGAGACAGGAGTGGTGGTGATGCCATTTTTACCCGGCGATTCACTGCTCTTCATTGTCGGCGCGATGTGCGGCATTGGCCTGATGAGCTATCCGCTGGCCTGCGCCGTGTTGATCGTGGCGGCAATTCTGGGTGATCAATGTAATTTCATGATTGGCCGCTATTTCGGGCCCAAAGTCTTTCAGTGGGAAAACAGCCGCTGGTTCAACAAACGCGCTTTCGACAAAGCACACACGTTTTACGAAACCTACGGCGGCATCACGATCATCCTTGCCCGTTTTATGCCCTTTGTGCGCACTTTTGCGCCCTTCGTCGCAGGCGTGGCGGATATGAACCGTGCAAAATTTTCTGCTTATAACGTGGTGGGCGCATTCATTTGGGTGCTGGGCATCGTCACAGCCGGCTACTTCTTTGGCAATTTGCCCTGGGTCAAAGCCAATCTAGAAAAAATCATCTGGGCGCTGATCATCGTGCCCGGTTTGATCGCGATTTTCGGCGCTTGGAAGGCAGGGCGGGCTGAGAAGCTGAAAGCTTAAAACAGTCGTCCTCTGCGTTCGAAAATTCTTTGTATTTCAGCCTTTGACTTTAGGTACTCTTCCCATCAAATAAAACTCAGGATTGGGCATCATCCCGGAAAACGATGCCATTCGGTTAGACAGCCCAAAGAAAGCCGTGATGGCTGCAATGTCCCATGCATCTTCGTCATTGAACCCATGGGCATGAAGCGCAGAAAAATCCGTGTCGTTGACCTGATCGGAATGCAAGCAAACCTTCATCGCAAAATTCAGCATGGCTTTCTGGCGAGGAGAAATCTCTGCTTTGAGATAGTTCACCGCCACTTGATCAGCCACGAGAGGTTTCTTCTCGTAGATCCGCAAAATTGCACCATGTGCCACCACGCAATACAGACAATTGTTGGCTGCACTGGTGGTGGTGACGATCATCTCGCGATCGCCTTTCGTCAGCCCGCTCTCACGGCCAACAGTTTCTGGTGTCATCAGCGCATCGTGATACGCGAAAAATGCACGCCATTCGGCGGGGCGGCGAGCGAAGGCAATAAATACATTGGGTATAAAACCCGCTTTTTCTTGGGTTTCAAGAATGCGCGCCTTGATGTCATCTGGCAGTGTGTTGATGTCTGGGTAGGGGTAGCGTGTATTCATGCTGGCATGATAGTGCTTTTGACTGAAAAAATGAAAGGCATACCATGAGCAAGATCTCTCCAGAACCTAAGTGTGACCCGATTTATGACAAAGGCTTGGCGCGGCGCAAGGCCGTGCTGGGCGAGGATTATGTGAATGGCGCGTTTGCCCGCTCCACCGATTTCACTGCGCCGCTGCAGGAGCTCGTCACTGTTCATGCTTGGGGTAATACATGGCAGCGCGAAGGCATCTCACTCAAAACCCGTAGCATTGTTACTGTGTCGATGCTGGTGGCGTTGGGCAAGATGCATGAGCTCAAAATCCATGTGCGCGGCGCACTCAACAACGGCGTGACGCCCGAAGAGCTGCAAGAGATTTTTATGCATGCCAGCGTGTATTGCGGCTTCCCGGCAGCGGTGGATGCGTTTCGCACCGCTTCGGAGGTGATTGATGCAAAAAATGGCTGATTGCCGGCGTATTGCCTACATCGTTTGCTATCAAATAAATAGCGTTTCTGTTTCAATACAGCGTTGGTTCGCCCGCTGGGCGGGTCTTGAAGCGTTTGTGTACCCAGTAATATTGATCGGGTGTTTCGCGCACGAGCGCTTCCAGTTCGTGGTTCATGCGCACCGTATCCAAGCGCAGATCTCGGCTGGGAAAATCGCGCCATGGGGCTGAGAAATTCACTTCATAACCTGTGTCTGTCATGCGGTTAGACAGGGTGATCACGCTTGCTTTGCAAAGTCGGGCAAAGCGTGAGAGAGACGTGACCGTGGCTGCGCTCACGCCAAAAAACGGCACAAACTCCGCGCCATGTGCGCCGAAATCCATATCTGGCAGCAAATACAGCGCCTCACCCGCTTCGACCGAAGCGGCAATCTCGCGCACGCCTTCCATCCGCGCAAACAGGCGCAGCCCGCCAAAGCGCTGGCGGCCTTGCAAAATCCAAGCGTCCACCACCGGATTTCGTTGACTCTGATAGATGCTGCAAAGCGGTCGCAGCCGCTCTTGGGTGATGGCCACTCCGCCAGCGTCTAAGCCCACAAAATGCGGAGAAAACAACACCAAACGCGGCTCTTTTCGCAGCGCTTGCACATCGCCGGTGATGTGCAGGCGCTTGGCCAGCTGCTCGCGTGAGCCATGCCAGAGCCAGCTTCGATCTAGCCAAGCTTGCGTGAAACGCACAAACACTTGTCGCTCAAGCTGCCGACGCTTCGCGGGCGGCATGTTGGGAAAACACAGCATGAGGTTGACGCGCACCACTTTGCGCCGAGGCCAAATCACCCGATACAAAAACTGCCCAAGCAGCCAGCCCATGGCGCGCACCCAGGGCAACGGCAGCGGCGCAATCCAGCGCATGAAGCGCACGCCGACATGGCCTGTGATGCGCGACAAAAATGCCATCATGCGGCCTCCGCTTGCGAAGCTGCAGCCATGTCATCAGAGCGAGGTTGTTTGTAGCGCGCAGAGCCCCACAGGTATTGCTGCGGGCATTCGCGAATCAAATCTGCCATGGCGGCGTTGATCTGTGTGGCGGATTGCTCAGGTGCATCCGACAAGCTTTCTGTGAATGGCCGCAGATGCACACAGTAACCCGCGCCTCGGGGCAGGCGCTCGCCCCAAGCCAGCAAAATCGTCGCCCCCGTTTGCTTGGCCAGCCGCGCAGGCAGTGTCATGCTGTAAGCGCGGTGGCCGAAAAAACTCGCCCACACACCCAGCCCCCGTGGCGGCACCTGATCTGGCAGGATGCCTAGCGCCTGTCCTTTGCGCAATGCTTTCATCAAAGTTTTCACGCCTGCGAGCGTGGCGGGAGCAGCCGCCAAGCCCGGGCGACTGCGCGATTGGCTCACCACAGCTTGCAACCAAGCTTGTCGCGCTGGGCGATACAGCACGGTGATCACTTTGCCATCTGGCGCATAGCGCTGCGCATAAGCTTGCGCCGTCACTTCAAAGCAGCCCAAATGCGGTGTGAGGAAGACGATGCCTTGGCCGGCTGCATGGGCAGCGTCGATCAGCTCTGCGCCGTCCCACTGGATCGATACAGGGGCGCCCCACCAAAGCCTAGGCAGCTCGGCCACCATGCGGCCAGCGTGCGCAATGGAGCGGCGCACTTGCCTGGCGGAGTAGCCCGCCAAAAGAGAATGCGTGACAAAACGGCGGCGGTAAGTCGGCGACAACGCAAAGGCAAGCCAGCCCAGCACCGCACCCAAGGCGTGCAGCAAGGGCAGCGGCAGGCGAGCGAGCAGCTTGAAAAAGGCTTGAAGAAGAGCTTCCATCCATGCGTTAAAATTTAAGGGTCGCTGAGTTAACCCGAGCAACTTGCAGAGCGACGTTAAATCCATCTGCTAAAGCGTTCGCCAAGCACTCCAGAATATTCCAGAGTTTGCGGCAACGCAGATTCACATCAACTAGGAGTGTTACACAAATGGCGAACGATTTTCTCTTCACATCCGAATCCGTCTCTGAAGGCCACCCAGACAAAGTGGCTGATCAGATTTCTGACGCGATCCTCGATGCGATTTTCAAACAAGACCCGCGCAGTCGCGTGGCCGCTGAAACCCTGTGCAATACCGGCCTTGTGGTGCTCGCAGGCGAGATCACGACGAATGCCAACGTCGATTACATCCAAACCGCGCGCGACACGATCCAGCGCATTGGCTATGACAACACCGATTACGGCATTGACTACAAGGGCTGCGCGGTGATGGTCTGCTACGACAAGCAGAGCAATGACATTGCCCAAGGCGTGGATCAAGCCTCTGACGATCACCTGAATACCGGCGCTGGCGACCAAGGCCTGATGTTTGGCTACGCCTGCGATGAAACGCCTGATTTGATGCCTGCGCCGATTTACTACGCGCACCGTCTGGTCGAGCGGCAAGCCCATTTGCGCAAGAGCGGCAAGCTGCCCTTTTTGCGCCCGGATGCGAAGAGCCAAGTGACGATGCGCTACGTAGATGGCAAGCCTCACAGTATCGACACCGTCGTGCTCTCTACCCAGCACGATCCCGATCAAAGCATTGACATGAAAACCCTCAAGCCCAGCTTTTATGAAGCTGTGATTGAGGAAATCATCAAGCCTGTGCTGCCCAAAGAGATGCTGATCAACACCAAATATTTGATCAATCCCACAGGCCGCTTCGTGATCGGTGGCCCGCAGGGCGATTGTGGCCTCACGGGCCGCAAAATCATTGTGGACACCTATGGCGGCGCTTGCCCGCATGGTGGTGGCGCATTCTCAGGCAAAGATCCTTCGAAGGTGGATCGCTCAGCCGCTTACGCAGCTCGTTATGTGGCCAAAAACGTGGTGGCAGCTGGCTTGGCCAAGCAATGCCAAGTGCAGGTGGCCTACGCGATTGGCGTGGCCAAGCCGATGAACATCACGGTCTATACCGAAGGCACTGGCGTGATCCCCGACGACCAGCTCTCCGCACTGGTGGCCGAACATTTCGATCTGCGCCCCAAAGGCATCATCCAAATGCTCGATTTGCTGCGCCCGATTTATCAGAAGACGGCAGCTTATGGCCACTTTGGCCGGGACGAGCCTGAGTTCACTTGGGAACGGACGGATAAAGTCCAAGCGCTACGCGCAGCGGCGGGCCTGTAAGGCCAGCCAGTGAACAACAAAAACCCCGCCTCACGCGGGTTTTTTTGTTGCGTGGTGTCCATTTATCCCCAATTCTTAGGATGTGCAGAGTGTTGTGAATCGCAAAAATAGCGCTTTTCAATAAACTGGATCCATCATGAATACCAATAAAATTGGCGCTGTCGCAAAAGCATCATTCCTAGGCTTTGGGCTGCTACTTTGTGCACAAGCCGATGCGCAAGAGGTCAGCAAGATCAAAACAGGCGACAAGCTCGTGTATGAAGCTGTCACCTACAACTCAAGAGGCCGTGAGGTGGTCGTGGACAGCACACGTAGCGTGCAAGCCACAATGACCGAGGCTGAGGGCAGCTATACCGTCAAGTCTGACTTGGGAACGATGACCTATTTGCGAGCAGGCCATGTCATCACATTTCGCGATATTCCTAATTTCCCCAGCGGGCCTGTGCCTGAGGCACAACGAGTCAGTTGGTTGCCTCTCAATGGCGATTTCAGCAAACCTTATGGAGGTTCGTTTGTGATTGCCAATCCCAACTGCGGACTGGGGAAAATGACATTTGAGGCCACTGCGAAACCTGCAAAGTACACGCTCATGGTGGCTGGAAAATCCACAGAGCTGGATGTGCAGGAAATCCAAGTGGATGGTAAATGGATGCTCAGCGGTCAATGTGGCAACGGAAAACAAATAGAAAAAATCGTCTATTCCCCTGCGTTTGATTTCATTTTGGAGCGCGATACGAAGTCTTATTTACCCAATGGGTTCTTAAACCGAGGCAATGGAAATAAGCTCAAGTCGATCAACTAAACTATTTCATTGCCTTGGAAAAACCCACTGTGAGGCGGG
>JANNED010000150.1:0-20748 GCA_031388245.1 Variovorax sp. | reverse complement strand
GCACAGCCGCTGGCGTGTTGCCCGATTTTGAAGCCAAAGATTTCCGCTTCAGCAGCGATGCCAATTTCATCCGCGCACAATCAGGCGATGGCTCAGCGGCCACACCTTATGTGATCAAAGATGTGTATGGCCTGCAAGGCGTGGCCAGCAATCTGATGCTCGATCAAAACGTGGTGCTGGGCGGCAACATTGATGCCAGCGGCACGCAATTTTGGAACGGCACAGGATCTAAAATGATCCGAGACATCATGATCATCGAGGACGGCCCCTCCAGAGCCCAAGGCTTCCGCCCGATTGGCTCGGTCAGGCAGAGGGGATGTGAAGGCGATTGCGAAATAAGCTTCGCCAGCTTCGATGGCCCGGGCGGCTTTGGCAGCAACGGCAGCAGCCCCTTCATCGGCACTTTTGATGGCAAAGGCTTTGCCATCAGCGGCTTGACGATCAATCGCCCCACCGAGACCAATGTGGGCTTGTTTGGCGCGGTCTCGGGCGTGTCA
Organism: Variovorax sp.; assembly: GCA_031388245.1. Taxonomy (GTDB): domain Bacteria; phylum Pseudomonadota; class Gammaproteobacteria; order Burkholderiales; family Burkholderiaceae_C; genus JANMDU01. The sequence goes on along the minus strand of JANNED010000150.1, from coordinate 20,251 downwards.
TCGAATGATTTCAGGATAGCTGCTTTCTCCGACACACCCATGCTGGCAGCCGGCACGATTCAAAACGTGTCGATCAACAATGCCAACATCACCGGCGGCAGCAATGTAGGCGCTTTGGTGGGCTCAGCCGAGCGCGCGACGATTGATCGGGTGTTTGTGAACAATGCGGTGGTGAACGGATCGAACCAACAGACGGGGATTGTTGACCAAATTTATGTTGAGGAGGAGGATGGCGGCTACTATCAAAATGTTTACGGCTCACGCTCCTCCAGCAACATCGGCGGCTTGGCCGGCCAAGTGTCGAACGGCAGCTTGCTCTCCCGCAGCTACAGCACGGGCAATGTGAGCAACTTGGAATCACGCGATGTAGAGTCGAGAAGCTCGAACACGGGCGGCTTGGTGGGCTTTTTGCAGGGCAGCGATATCCGTGAAGCCTTCAGTTTCAGCGCCGTGCAAGGCCAGCAAAACGTGGGCGGCTTGGTGGGCTATGCCACTGGCTCCAACATGAGCAATGTCTATACCACTGGCGCAGGCCCGGGCGGTGAGACACCCACAGGTGTGAGCGGTACAAGCAATGTTGGCGGCGTGGTGGGCAGCAGCTTTAGCACTGGCGTCACTGAAGCTTATTCAACGGCACGCGTCTCTGGCAACTCCAATGTGGGTGCGCTGATTGGCAGCGCTGAAGGCGGGAATTTGGCGCGAGCCTATTGGGATACGACCAGCTCTGGTGCAATCAATGCTTTGGGTGGAGGCTCGCTCAGCACGAATTCTGCTGTTGAACTTACTGGCAACTTCAACAACGCCAACAGCTACAGCGGCTTCAACATCACTGGCACGCCCGGCACGGAAAGCAGCTCCATCTGGCGCATCTACGAGGGCAACACCCGCCCTCTGCTGCGCACCTTCATGACATCGGCCAGCTTTGACAGCGCCAGCAGCACCCGCGTGTATGACGGCAGCACCACGGCATTAGGCAGCACGCCACCACCCGTGATTGCCGCCAGCACACCGATTGACGCACAGATCAACCCCACCAGCACCGTGAATGCCAAAAACGTTGGGCAATACAGCGTGGGCGTGTGGAGCACGCAACTGGGCTACGATTTGGCCGGCAACATCAATCTGGAGATCACCAAGCGCGATGTGAACGTGACGGGTCTGACCGCCAATGGCCGCCAATACGACGGCACGACGGTGGCTTCCATCAATACAAGCGGCGCAGTTGTCAGCAATGTGGTGAGCGGTGAAAGCCTAGGCTACAGCGGCAGCACGGGCACATTCTCTAACCGCAATGTGGGCACGCGTAACGTGACGACGAGCGGCATGCTGACTGCAGGCGAAGGCACATCGCTCAGCAACTACAACCTCACTGGCGTGAACACAATGAGCGCTGCGATTGCCAAGCGCGATGTCAACGTGACCGGCCTCGCCGCCAATGGCCGCCAATACGACGGCACGACGGTGGCTTCCATCAATACGAACGGCGCAGTTGTCAACAATGTGGTGAGCGGTGAAACCCTAGGCTACAGCGGCAGCACGGGCACATTCTCTGACCGCAATGTGGGCACGCGTAACGTGACGACGAGCGGCATGCTGACGGCAGGCGAAGGCACATCGCTCAGCAACTACAACCTCACTGGCGTGAACACAATGAGCGCCGAGATCGCTCGCCGTGATGTGTCCATCGCCGGCATGACCGCTGCCAACCGCGATTACAACGGCACGAATGCGGCCACGCTCTCGGGCGGCACGATTGCCACGGGCGTGAGCGGCGAGAGCCTGTTCTTCAGCGGCGCAAGCGGCCAATTCAGCCAAGCCAATGTGGGCAATGGCTTGGCCGTCACCGTGAGCGGTGCAACGCTGCAAAGCGGCGAAGGCGGCAATGCCAACAACTACCGCCTCACCGGCCAACCCACAGGTTTGACGGCCAACATCGCCCAAAAAGCCGTCACGATCACGGGCATGACAGCGGCTGGCAAGGTGTATGACGGCAACACATTGGCCATGTTGTCTGGCGGCAGCATCGCCACAGGCGTGGGCAGCGAGACGCTTGGATTCAGTGGCCAAACGGGCGCATTTGAATCTGCCAACGCCGGCAGCCGCGCCGTGACGGTGAGCGGCACGACTCTGGCCAATGGCAGCAATGGTGGCTTGGCCAGCAACTACCGTTTGACGCAGCCGCTGGTGGCCAATGCCACCATCAGCCAGCGCCCGATCAACATCACTGGCATCACCGCGCCCGACAAGCCCTTTGACTCCAGCACACTCGTCACCTTATCCGGCACGCCTGTGCTGAACAACATCGTGGCTGGCCAATCGCTGAATTTGAGCGGCACACCCCTTGGCACAGCCGCCTCACCTGATGTGGGCACGCAGCCTGTGGCCGTGACGGGCTGGCTGCTGGCCAATGGTGTGGGCAGCAATGCAGGCTTGGCTGCCAACTACAGCCTCACGCCATTGTTTCTCACGGTGAAGATCAATCCAGCAGACGACCAAGGTGTGGGCGCACAAATGGGCCCGCTGATCTCTGGATTGCAAGGCAACAAGCCGGGTAACAGTAGCAACAACAGCGGCAGTGGAGCGGGTGCAACCGCAGGCGGAAGCTTCTCAGGCACCACCATCCCCAACTGCTTGTTCAGCTCTGATTTGACGTGGATTTGTATCGTGCAGCCCGGCATCAACCTGCCGTAAACGCTGCATTGCAGCCATTTGCATGCAAGCCAGACCCGCGCAAGTTGGTCTGGCTTTGTTTTGATCGCTGATTGGCAGGCTTGGCAGCGGGGCTTTCAGTGCGCATGCGCTGCAGTGCTCACCACCGTGACCAGAGCCACGCCTACGGCAAGCCAAGCGATTTGTGCAAAGGTCTCGCGGGGGCTCAGGCGCTTTTGGAGCTGGGGGATCAAATCGGCCAGCGCGACATACATGAAGCTGCCCGAAGCCACCACGAGCATGTAAGGCAACAAATTCTCCAGCTGCGCCACCAGCACATAGCCCAGCACGCCGCCAAGCACCGTGACACCGCCTGCCATGCACAGCTTGAGCAGCGCAGGATGGGCACTGGCCTCGCTTTGCCTGAGCACCACCAAATCGCCCATATGGTGCGGCACTTCATGCGCCAGCACAGCAAGGCTGGCCACCAAACCGAGCTTGAAATCCGCCACAAAAGCAGAAGCAATCAAGATGCCATCGCCAAAACAATGCACGCTGTCGCCCACCAACACCGCCCAGCCACCCGATCGCTTGGTATCGCTGTGGGCTCGCGGGCTGGCATCGGCGCTGGCATGGTGCGCATGATCAGCCTGGCCAAGGTGATGCGCGTGATGGTTGTGGTTGTGGCGATCTGCGTGATCGTGGCCATGCTCATGACCGTGGTGATACAGCTCGGCTTTATCGAGCAGGAAGAAAAAAATCAAGCTGCCTAAGAGCACAGCAAACAATTCCTTCGCGCCCGCTGAGCTGTTGACCGCCTCGGGCAGCAAGTGCATGAAAGCCGTGGCCAGCAGTGCGCCTGCCGCCAAGCTGAGCAAATGCTGCGTGTAGCGTGCGAGCACACCATAGGTCAGCAGTGCAGCAAGCAACACACTGCCCACGCCAGCAGCGAAGGTGCCAAGCAAGATAGCGAGCAAAGTCATGACATCCATTAAGTATAAAAATGATAGCAAACTATACAGCAATTAAGCCGGCATCTGGCTCATTTCGCTTCAAGCTGGCGCAGAGAGGCTGCGCTGGGCCTCAAGGGCAGATTTGCCCCTCCACCACGATCTCTGGCGCTTTCTTTTTGTCTTTGTCGGGCTCAGGGTTGAGGCTCTCCAAAGTGGCTTCTGCTTGGCTCAGTTGTGTGCTCAAAATGATGCTTTGCGTGATCACATTGGTGTTGGGCTCGGCTGGCACAACAGGCGGCACGCGGCTAGGGCCAAAGATGCCTGCCACCGCTGCGCCATCGCCAATCGGCATTTGCGTTAAATTCACGCAGCCATTGCAATTGCCGGGCAAGCTGATTTGGCCAAAGCGCGAAATCACCACCGCATCAGCATCTGAGCCCGTGCCAGCGAGCAGCGACAAACCCGCGCCACTGATCCCAATATTGCCATCCGACAAGATGGCCGCGTAAGCGCCTGCTCCCGCGCCGCCTTGCACCAGCACTGCCGGCGCATTCAAGAGCAAGCTCGCACCTTGCGCAGGATCGAGCAAAGCATAGGCGCCCGCGCCTGTGCCGCCGATCACGCTGGCTTTCACGCTGGCTGTGGCTTGCAGATTGCCCAACACCACGACTTCTGAATACGCATTCACGCCGCTGCCGCCCTGAATCACAAAATGGCCTGCTGAATTGACATTGATCCCACCAGCTGCCCGCACTTTTGCGTAAGCCCCGCTCGCGCTTCCGCCCACAATGCTGATGTCTTGGCCTGTGAACAAGATTGAGTTGGAAGCATTGACAGCGACCGGCAACAAAGAATTGCCAATCACCAAATGCCGCCCAGAGACCAGCTCCACATTGCCGCCTTGCACCGCGCCGACCACACTGATATCCGCGCCTGCCGCCGAGCTGTAGCGCGCCAGCCCGGTGGCGCTCATGCTCTGTAGCTGGCTTGATTGCGCATTGTTGGCATAAATATCGCCGCTGGTGGCTTGCAAGCTGAGCTGAGAAGAGGCGATTTGCACGGCTTGCGAAGCGCTGCCGATGCTGCCCGCGCTGAGCTGGGTGGAGGCACTGCTGATGAGGCCACTGGCCTGCGACAGAGTGCCCGTGGTTTGCAGGCTCACGCCATTGCCCTCGCCCGCGCTGATCGTGCCCAAGCTGAGGTTGCCCAAGTTGTTGACCGTGATCTCGGTGCCAGCAGATGCCGTCAAGCTGCTGATTTGGTTTGCTGCGGGCAGCACGATGCTGCCGCTGGTGGTGCGCAAATTGGCAAGGCCTGTGACGTTGAGCGCCGCGCCTTGGCTGATGCTGCTGCTGGCCACAATCGTGAGCGGCCCGCTCACATTCAGTGTGCTCGATGCACTGCCCAACTGCACTGCGCCCGCGTTGGCTTGCAGCTCATTCATTTGTCCAGACACGATCAAAGGTGTTACGTTACTGGCTTGCAATTGCACCAAATTCGCATCAACCACTTGTATTCCTTGGCCGAATTGGTTGCCGCTGTTGGACAAGCTCAGTGAGCTGCCATTCATATCAAACACCAGTTTGCCGGACGTGACCAAGGCTGCGTTTTGCCCAATGTTGCCGCCCGCATTGACGGTGGCGACTCGGCTCGCTCCGGTCGTCAAGCCGGCCAATAGAGCCGCGCCTGTGATGTCGAGTGTGATGTTGCCGCCCATGCTGGCTGCGGCCACGGTGTTGGCTTGCAGATCCATATCGATATCTCCACTTGCAGCCGCATTGACTCTTGCGCCTTGCACGCTGAAGCCGCTGCCCGTGAGGATTCGCCCTGAGCTGGCATTCAGCTGCAAGGCATTGCCAACAGACAGCGATGTGTTGAAGCTCAAATCGCCAGCCGCCTGCGTGATGGTGGCTCTGCCAAAGCCAGTGATCGCACCTGAGCCAATGCTGGCATCGTTCCAAGAGGTGTTGACTTTGAGCAAACCACTGCCAGCAGATGCCAAGCTGGCGCCACTGAGCAGGATCAGTTGATCTGTCTCAAAACCGGAGCCAACCGTCAAGCTGCCATTGATGATCGTCACGCCGCCAGTGCCGCGATTCAAACTGCCTGCCGCGTTGACTGATTTGGCATTGGCCACCACCCAAGCCCCGCCGGTGATGTTTGCGCCCGAGACCAGCGAGGCATTGTTGGCAAACTCCATGCTGGCAGGCGCTGTGATACGGAAGATGCCGGATTGTGCGGCACTGGTGTTGTTGAGCGTGACATTGCCGGTGTTCACATCGACAAAGCCGTTATTGGTTAAAGACGCGGTGCTTAAACTGCCGCCGTCAAAAGCAAGTGTGGAAGAGGGATTGATCGTCAAGCCGCCGGTGCTGGTGTTGAAATTGCCACCTGCCAAAGACAAACGCCCGCCACTCAGCGTGCTGGCAAAGGTGTCCATGCTTGCGCCAGACAGCGTGCGCACGCCGCTGCCTGCCAAGCTCAAATTCGGCACAAAATAAGTGCCCGCACCGGCAAACGTGCCGCCAGACCAATTGAATTGGCCTGCAATCGTGCCGCCAGCAGAGCTGCCCAGCATCGTGCCGCCTTGCAGATTCAGCGTGCCGTTCAAAGCCAAGTTCGAGCCGGGCAAGGCCAAGGAGCCGCCCGTGATAAACAACGCATCGCTGGCATCCAGATTCAGGCCAAAGAGCCCGCTGATGTTCGTGCCTGAGGCAATCGTCACGGAGCCACTGCCCGCCGGATTGATCGTGACACGCTGGCCCGCCATGGGCAGCAAATCGGTGGACCAATTGAGCGCGTTAGACCACAGGCCATCGCCGCCGTCGCCATCCCAGAAGATGCTGCCTGCCGGCGCAAGCGTGCTGGCGGTCAAGGTGAAGAAGCTGTTGCTCGTGCCGCTGGCGTTGATGGCAAAGCTCTTGCCGGCGACGTTGGAAACGACGCTGGGATACGTGCCGGTGAGATTGCCGCTGAAGCTCAGCGGCGCAAACACTTCTGCGCCCGCTAAGAAGGGGCCACTGGTCTCCGTCATGCTGATGGTGCCGCCAGCATTCAGATTGCCCAGCACTTTGAGCTTGTCGTAGTTGCTAGCATTTTGCAGGCCAATATCGAGTTTTCCCGAGGTTAAATCTGCATTCCCTGCTATTGTTATTGTAGCAATGCCTGCGCCGCCCGAGCCGCCAGGAGCAATCGTGCCGGTGTTGAAGAAAGTGCCTGAGCCGATGCCCAGGGTGCCCGAGCCGCTCAAAATACCGCTGTTGTTCCAGTGGCCGCTGCCCGCGCCAATCATGGTGCCATTGAGCGAGATCAGCCCGGTGGAATTGAGCGCCGAGCCAATATCGATCTGGCCGCCATTGAGCTGCATCGGGCCATCAAAATTCATCGCGCCTGCGCTGCTGAGTTTGCCCGACGACATAAAGAGCGTATTGCCAGCATTCGTGCTGATGCCGCCCGCGCCAATGTTCAGCGTGCCGGTGTTGAAAGCCAAGCTTTCGTCGCTGAGCGCTCCAAAGCTCACAGAGCGTGCTGTCATGCCGGCTGTGGTGATGCTCACAACAGAGTTGGTCGAGGGCGCATCAATGTAAGCATCTTCGGCAGCACGGGGAACATGCCCACGGCTCCAGTTTGCTGCGACAGACCAATCACCGCTGCCGCTAGAAGCCCATTTGTTTGTGACGTTGCTGGCCAAGACAGCGAAGCTGCTTGCGCCGAGCGCTTTGCTCAAGCTCACGCCCGAGACTGGATTGCTAGACAGATCAACCAATGAAAGCGCCGGCGCAGCGCCCGAGACACTGCCCGATGTGGATTGGATCAGCGTGAAGCTGTCGCCAGCGCCGATGAAGGGCGTGTTTTCAATCAGCTTGAGAGAGCTGGGGAGCACAATATTGCCAGTAGCAGAAAATTTATCGTATGCATTGGGGCCAGCCAGATCAAACTCAATCATGCCGGCAGACAGATCGGCATGGCCCACCACTTTGAGCGAGCCCACTGGCCGGTTGTCTCCGATTTGGATCAAGCCTTGGTTTGTCAGCGTGCCCGAGCCGACATTGATCGTGCCATCTCCGCTGATGGCTGCACCGAGCGGATTGATCAAACTGCCCGCGCCATGAATCAATGTGGCATCGCCGTAGAGGCGAAGATCTCCGCCGGTATTGGCCTGCGTGAGGCTGGATAGATTCACGGTATCAAAAATAGCGACCACGCCATTGTTGTAAACCGATGGCGTGATGTTGGCACCCGTGATCGCTAGCTCACCCTCCACATGAATATGCCCAGCACCCGTGATGTTGGAAGACACATCGATGTAGCCGCTTGAAATATCCAAGGTTTTGCCGGTTGGGATGGTGTTTGTGCCACTTAAGATCTGCAGATTGGCATAGTTTTCTAATTTGACATCGTTGTAAAGCACATTCAAGTTTCCCAGGTTTCCTGGTTCTTGAATCCGCAAGTAGCCCGTCCCGCCGCCACTGAGGGTGAGATTGTTAAAGCTATGCTGGCCCTCGGTGATGATCGTCGCGCCGCTGAGCAAATTCACATTGCCGGTATAGCTGGCCGTGGTTGCGTCAAGCTGAATCGTGCCTTCCCCTGCATCCAAATTGCCGCCATTGATCGCCAAGGAGCCGGTGCGGATATGCAGGATGTTGCTTTCAACCAGCAATGTGCCGCCCTGATTGTCTAATGTTCCTGTGCCTGCGATGACCTGCGTATCGACGATCCCATAGGGAGCCGAAATCGTGCCGTAGTTGGTCAACACGCTGCCCGAGGCCAACTCTAACTTGTCGACGCTGGTGTCCATCATCATACGAAGCAGGCCATGGTTGATCAGGCTGGTGCCGGTGATGACGCGCGAACCAGCGCCAGAAAGCGTGAGTACGCTGCTGGCTGCATTAACGAAACTACCCCCCCCGGAAATGCTTGCCGTCCCGTTCCAATTGCCGTTTTGGGTCAGGTTCAAGGTGTTGCTCGAAGAAATGTTGAGCGCACCGCCTTGGAAAGTTAAGGTTTTCACATCGAGTGCGGCATTGACGTTGAGTTGCCCGTCAGACATAAAAATGTATTTTGCGGCGGATGCGCCTGTGTTGCTGCCCGAATTGGTGAGTGTGCCGCCTGTGACCCACAACGATCCATTCAAAGATGAGCCTCCGGGGATGCTGAGTGAGCCACCTGCCACAATCCTCAGCGTGTCGTCTCCCAATGTGCTAGATAGGCTCAAACCCGACAAACCTGTGGCGCTGTCCACAAGAATCGTCTGCGCCCCCGAGGGATTGATGATGACGATATCCCCCACTTGCGGCACACGGTTTAAATTCCAATTGTTGGGGTTATCCCATTCAAAGTCACCACCTAAACCCGTCCAAGCAATGCTGCCAGCAGGATTGCTGAGCGTCACGGCATGCCCACTCAAAGTGTTGCTGGATGATGTGATCAAGATACCGATGCCTTGCGTGACCGCGAAGCCACCCGTTGGCGCGACTGTGCTTGAAACAGGCTGGTAGGCATTGCCTGCAGCATACGAATGCGTGCCCAAGCTCGCAAAAGACAATGTGCCATCTAAGCTGATGTTGCTGCCATTGACGACGAGCTGATCGCTGCTGCTTGCAGAATCAGCCCTGATCCGTAACACGCCTGCGCTGTCGTTCGTGAAATCGCCATGGATCGTCAATGTACCAACGCTGCTGGGCGCACCGGGTGCTACCGTGCCTTCGTTATACAGCTCGCTGGTGGTGATTTGCCCTGTGCCGCGAACCGTGCCAGTGCTGCTGTTGTTCAACATTTTGCTGCCCAAATTCAGGCTGCCACCCGACAAATCAATCGCGCCCTCATTGAGCAAATCTTCTTGCAAGAAGCTCATGCTGGATGCGGCTGATGCCAAACTGATCAGGCCATGCTGATGCAGATGCGTGGCCGCCACGGTGAGTTGGCCAGACTGCACGTTGATCGTGCCCGTGTTCGTATTTTCGATATGAACAAACTTGTTACCAGCGCGCCCTAAAACGCTGGTGCCAGCAATGTGGTTGATCAAACCATCGTTATAAACCGTGGCATCGGCTAGGCCGGATGCAGAGGCCGTGAGCGTGGCGGCATTCATATTGAGCACAGCGTCTTGCGTCACATACATATCACCGCCACCTAAAGCCAGTGTTGCGCCGCCAGCCAAACTCATTGTGTTGCTGCTAGTTATCACGATCAACCCAGTAGTTTGATCAAGCGGGTTGTTCACAGTCAGCGAGGTGCTGCCGCCGCTCACCGACAAAGTATTTGCCGCGCCAGGAAGCTGGATGGAGCGAGCCTGCGCTGCACCAGAGCTGATCGTGACCAAGTTTCCGCTTGCCGCATCAATTGTCACATCATGGTATGCGTTGGGTGCGACGCCGCGCGACCAATTGGCGTTGCTGTACCAATTACCGCCAGATGGTGTGAAATTCAACCATTTGTTGTTGATGCCGATCACTTCTGCGGTGTAGCGTTTATTCGCAGTGTCTGCATTGCCTCTGAAAGTAACATCGCTGTTACCCGTCGTGGAGTGACTTCCAAAAGAAGACGCACCTGTTGATGTGATCAAAGTCACCAACTCTCCGCCCAAGAAACTGGGCGCATTCAATTCATTGAGCGTCAACAAGGGACCCAATCCGCTGAATGAAACTGTCCCATTGACGTTGATCCGATCCGAGCCACCTAGCGTCATATCAAATCGATTTTCAGAGTCGTTACCTAAATTCAGATTACCCATCACTGCGAGCGTGCCCACGCCCGCTACGCCATCCAAATCGCCGGGAGCAAACATTCCGCCGGGGCCATTGGTCACCGTGCCGCTACCCACATCTAAAGTACCCACGCCTTCGATCAAACCGGTGTTGGTCATACTGTTGGCGAAGAGCTTGGCGCCGCCTACCAAAGTGAGCGTGCCAGCCTGAGCGAAATTGGCCTGAGCCAAAGCAATGCGCCCTGTGCCTATGAGTTTGAGTGTTCCGTTGTTGTTGAGTTGGGTGACGTTGAAATCGCGTGTGTTTGTCGTGAAGTCGGTCAGTTCGATCAAACCCAAATTGTTGACCGTACCGCCCGTTCCCAAAGTAACGCCACTGAACACTGCAAAATCCTGCATGTTATTGGACGAGATCGTGCCAGAGTAGGCGTTCGTCAAAATTGCATTGTTCGACACTTCAATAGCATCGAACGATCCACCTGCGCTGAAGCTCAAGCTACCTGAATTCACCCAATTGCCTCCATCGAGGCGCAAAACACCCGTCACGCTGGAATTGCCTGAAGTGGTCAAAGTGCCAGGCCCGGTAATCTTGCCGCCGTTGGCGCTGAGGCTGTTGAATACATCAATCATGTCGGAGCTGCTGCCCGTGGTGAGCGTGCCATTGCTGGCGAGCTTCAAGACATTCACGCCGCTGCCAAAACCGCTAAAAAGCAGGTTGCCGGAGTTGATATCGATCGTACCTGCGCTGAGCAAATTACCGCCGACTTCATCATTCATGGTCAAAAGCGTGCCTGTGCCATTGAGCCGCAATGTGCCACTGCCCTTTAATGTCGAGTTGCTGCCCATCCAACGTGTCGCGCCGACGATGGCGAGCGTGGCGCAGCCGCAAATATCGTAAGTGCCATTGTCTGCACCAAAAGCATTCAAGCTCAACGAGCCCGATGCAATGTCCACAGAGCCCGAGTTGTTGAATGTGCCCAAGCCAATGGCAGAAGCACCCGTTGAAGTCAATTTACCCGACAAATTCAAGGTACTGCCAGCGCCGTTCAATGCGCCACCAACCAGCTCTAGGAATGCGCTAGGAGCAAGCGTGGAGGTGGCGGCTCCCAAATTCAGGGTTTGGCCACTGATACGCAGCGTGTCGTCGCCCGGCAATGCAATGCTGAGTGCGCTTCCCGCTGCGCCTGCGAGTGTGATGGTTTGAGCGCCCGTGGGGCTGATCACCACATCTTCTTGCGCCGTGGGCACATGCCCGCGCGTCCAATTGCTGGCGGTTGTCCATTGCTGGTTGGTTGCGCTGTCTTTCCAGCGGGTCGTCACGGCTGTGACATTCGCCACCAAGGCACCGTTGGATGGCGCAGTGGTGCTGCGCGTGAAGCTCACATCGGGCATGGCGGTGTTGTTCAAGATGGGTAAGCTGCCCGTTGCGTTGCCGCCATAGGTGATCAAACTGAAGTTGTTGCCCACATTGGCCGCCGGATTGAGCTCGCTGAGCAAAATGGGCGTGCCGAGCACCGCATTGCCTGTGATGGCCAAGCGGTCATACAAAATAGGTGTATCGAGCTCAAATTGCAGATTTCCCAGCGCCAGATTTGCGTTACCTGCTATCGTTAATGTAGCAGCCACACCTGTGCCGCCGGGCGCGACGGTGCCATTGCTGGCATTGGTCAAACCCACGCCACCCACCGAGAGCGTAGAAGCACCGGTGATCCAGCCGTTATTGGTCAGGGCATTGGTTAAGCTTAAAGTCCCGGTTTGGGCGCTCAATGTGCCGCCTTGAGCGACCACGCCATTGATGGTGAAATTGCCTGCTGAGGTGGCGCGGCGCACTGTGCCAATGCTGGAGTTATTCAGCGAGGAGCCTGAAGAAGTTAAGGTTCCGTTGCCGGTTAAATCAATCAGGCCTTGATTGCCAATGCCCAAGCCCAAGAGCAAGGTGCCAGCCCCGGAGTGCGTGAGCGTGCCTAGATTCGTCAAAGTTGTGTTGCTGCCTGTGCTGAAGGTCTGCCCAGAGCCCGTTGTGACGAAGCTGTTGCTCGCGGCGGGCAATGTCCAACCGAAGCCGGCGGATGTGAGCAAGCCATTGCCTAAATTCAATGCTCCGGCCATCGCACTGCTGAAGTTCAGTGTGGAGCCGCCGGTAATGGTCAATGGATTGAGCAGCGTGAAGCCCGCGCCTGTATTGAGCGTGAGATTGCCACCATTCAGGCTCACTGTGCCGTTTTGGAGCAAGCTGGTGTTGGTGCCCGCGCCCATCGTGATGGCACCACCGGTGACATCGAGCAAGCCTGTGCCCAGCAAACCACCTGAGGTGAAATTTCTGATTGCGCCGCTTTTGATATTGAGCCCAGCGCCTGAGCTCACGGTGTAGGTGCCCGTGTCTGCGCCGCTGTTGTTGATCTCTAGGCGGTTGTCCGTCACGCGAACAGAGCCTGAGTTGTCAAAATTCACAGAAATACCTCGCGATGTGGCACCGGCGGCGTTGGTCAATGTGCCTTGGTTCACGAAGCGATTGCTGCCAGAGCCAGCGGTGATGGCTGTTGTGCCCGAGCTGGTGAATGTTATTGAGCCTGCGGCGTTGTTGCTGAGCGTGGCGGTTTGATTGAGGTAGATGTATCCCGCGCCAGAAACGGTAAGCGCACCTGTGTTGCTCCAATCCCCGAGTTCGCGCGTGAGCTCGTTGGTGATGCTGGAATTACCCGTGGTGGTGAACAGCCCAGAGCCGACGAGCCGGCTCAATCCACTGGATGCAAGCGTCGAGATATTCACGGCATTGTTAGACGTGACCCTGCCGCCTGCCAGCGTGAGCGAAGCGATGGTTTCGCTCTGACCCGTGGCTAAATTGAGATTTCCGGCGATATCAACACGGCCATTGGCCAAGGGATTGATGCTGACGCCGGTGCTGGCCAACAAAGTCGCACCTGAGCCAATGCGCAAATTGCCTGTACCGGCAACCGTGGCGCCCGTAGAGAGCGTTCGGCTGTTGTCAAATGACAATGCAGCGCCAGAGGCGACCGTGTAACCCCCGGTGTCGTTGGCCAAGGTGCCAGCGCTGCCAATTGACAAGGTGCCGACGTTGGAGATGATTTGACCCGTGTTTTGCAGTGCATTTTGCGTTACATTGAGCCGGGTGGTTGTTGCGGCATTGCTGCTGGCGCTTGTTATCGTGCCTTGGTTGATGATTTTTCCCAAGCCGCCATTGATAAAGTCATCTGTGCCTGTTTGGCTGGTGTTCAGATTGATTTGGCCTGCCACTGCGTTTGTGAAGGTGATCGGCCCAGAATTATTGTTCACGAGCTCCGTAAATCGGCCACCACTCCAATTGATGATGCCTGTGTTGTTCCAATTGCGATAGATGTCTTGGTAGCTGCTGCCCGGCCCACTGATGTTCACTGTGCCATTGTTTGTAAACAACTGAGATGTATCAACAGCTGAACCCACCGTACCGCCCGCCCAGTTCATCACACCGCCCGCATCAACCGTGATGTTGCCGCCAGCGGTGATCGTGCCGCTGCTGCCATTGGTGTGATTAAAAATGCCGCCATTCAACACCGACATGCCGCCCGTGATGCTAAGACCAGCGTTCAAGGTCAGCGTATCGCCGACTTTCAAGGAGTTGGCGACTGCGGCTGAAGCAACTGTGACAACGGGATTAAATCCTGCAACATCAATCCATGCGTCATGCACGGCCGTAGGTGTCACACCACGCGACCAATTGCCATTTGCGCCTGCTGTGCCCCATGCGCCGCTCAAGGTGGTGTTCCATTTGTTGGTCAAGCTGCTCGCATTGACTGTCACCACGCCCGCAGCAGACACGGCGCTGAAATTTGCGGAGTTGTTTGTCGCCGTCGTGCTTGCAAAAGAACCGCTGGCATTGTTCGCCGTGGCGAGGGTGTAATTCGTGCCGGTCAGTGTGGTCAGGAGGTTGGTTTCCGCCACGCGCAGCGTGCCGCCCGCTACAAAATTTTGCCCCACGATCAATCTGTCGCCGTTGGTGGCCGTTGTTCCTATTTCAGCATCAAAAATACCCGAGCTGCCCATCGTCACGCCGCCATTGACAGTGAGTGTGCCGATGCCGCCCGTGCCCGGAGCAATCGTGCCATCGACGGTCAGAATTTTGCCTGTGTTGTTGAATGTGCCTGAGCCGCCCAAGCCGCCTAAGCCGCTGGTAATGGTGCTGTTGCCGCCAGTGGCTGTGATGGTGTGGCCAGCGGCAATCGTGGTGAGCTTCTCAAAAGTCGTGCTGTTGGCGCTCAAGGTCATGGTGCCGCCAGTGCCTGAGAACACTGCATTGGCTTGCGTGACGCGGATGTCGCCGGCAGCATTGGCCAAGGTGCGGTTGATCACATTGCCTGTGCCAAAACCATCATTGATCTCTAGCGTGTTGGTGCCAACGCCAGCTTTCAAGTAGATGCTGTCACCAAGGTGATTTCCCGTGTCAAAGCTGGTGTCTGAGGTTTGCACTGTGGTGCTGGAGTTGCGCGTGAGCGCAACAGCAATCAGATTTTGGAATACACCGCCACCCTCATTGCCCAATGTGAAGCCACTGGCATGTATTGCCAAAGGATTGGCGACCGTGCCAATATCTTGATACGCCTTGACCGTGACCTTGCCCAAGCCGGCGTAAATATCAAAATTGGCTGTGCCGCTGGTCACGTTACCATTCAAATTGGTGAGCGCGATATCGCCCGCGCCAGAGGAGTTCAGGCCCGTCAACTGCGCAGCCATCGGCAGGCTGCTGCCCACGGTGGTGAGCGTCACGCCATCGGCATCGGCTACTTTCAAATCCATCGTGCCGCCGGCGCTTGCCGCCAGAATCACACCCATGGGCGCAACGGAATTGGCAATAGAAACATTATTGAGAGCGATATTGCCATTAGCCGAGAATCCGGCTTGTGCCAAATCCATGTTGCGAACATTGGTGGAGCTGATGTTTCCGCCTGAGAAGAAGGAATAATTTTTCGAGCCAGTGGGTGAAAAGTTAAATGCGCTCGATCCTTCAAACGTGATGTTGCCGCTGGACAAAGCCGTGTTGCCAATCAACACATGGCCGACGGTGTTTTGGATTTGGTTCAAGCTGCCATAGGCGATATTGAGCGATCCGCCATTCGTGGCCACCGTATCGGAATCCACGATACGAATGGCTTGGTTGTTGGCTTTTCCGGCCAGCTGCAATGAGCCTAAATTGCTGATTTGAGCGCCACCGCCAATCACAAGTTTGTCGTTGGCATTGATGAAAACGGAGCTCATCGCGCCATTGCCTGAAATACCGGTGAGCACTTGGGCGGATCCTGCTGCGCCAAGCTTGATCTCTGCGTTGTTTGCGCCAAGCACGGAGATGCCGCTGCCGCCAAAAATTTGAAGGTTTCGCTCGCTGGTGATCTCCATCACGGCAGCAGCGCTGGTGGCATCCATGCTGGCATATGCCACCGTCACGTCTTGGGCGATGCTGCTGGAATTCAAATAAAGGCGGTTTGCGGCATAGGCGGTGATTTCGCCAGCATCGCCCAAGGCGATGCGCGAGCCACTGGAGCCGATGTTGCTGCGGGCAGCAGCGCTGCCCAAGGTGGCAGAGTTGAAGCCGGCCAGATTGGTCGTGCCCGCGCTGGCAATGGTTTGGCCAGCGCCGGTGGTGACGGTAGCGTTGTAGTTGTTTGAGGCTGCGAGCTGTGCAAGCGTGACGCCGGTTTGACCGTGAACTGAAATACTCAAAGATCCGGGGCTCAACGTTGTTTGATAACCATTCACATTCACCGCACTGCTCATGCTCACAGCACCCGCTGAGCTGTTGATGTGGATGTCTGAATAACCACTGACCTGCCCGCCCAGCGTGATGTTGTCTTCCGCCAAGATCGAGAGCATGCCTGTGCTGGCATGCAATACACTTCCCGCACCCGTCGTCAGGGTATTGAGCGCAGCAGTACCCGTAGCTTCCAGATAGACCAAACCCCCCGCATAAATTTGGGCATTGTTGCCCACATTGATGTTGGCCGCCACCACATTCACATTGGTGCCAGCGGAGGTGGTGATGTTGTTGTTGAGGTTGACGGTGCCATTGCTTGAAAAAATATCGATCGTGCCGACGTTGGTGCCATTGCCTGCAATCGCATTGAGGGTGATCGCGCCGGAATCGCTGTTGAGATTGAGGTTGTTGTTGCCTTGAATTTCGCCATTGAACGTGATTGCTCCTGCGCCAGTGGCATTCACCGATGCGGCATTGCTCAACAGAACCCGGCCTGTGATGCTTGCGCCGCCATTGCCCACCGTGATGCTGGCCGGCAAATTAATTTGGCCAGCGCTGGTGCCGCTGCTGTTGACGGTGAGGCTGTTAAGTTCGTCGCCTATCGAGATAGGCGTGACATTGCCAAAGCTGATGCTGCCGCCCACTGCGTTTGATGAAGAAGCATCCAGCGTGAGGTTTCGCCCGAGTTGGTTTGTAGAGACAACAGCCGTGCCCAATGAGATGTTGCCCGACGCACCCAGATTGTTGGTGTTGGAATCTATGACAATGCCACCGCCATTCACTGTGATGGTTTCAAAGGCGGCAATGCTGATGTTGCCCTCGGCGCTGATGTTCCCACCATTAAAGAGATTCAACTGACTGGGTGATAGATTGGTATTGCTGAAGCTCAAAGTGCCCGCACTTTGCAAACCTGACAAGCCATCTACCGTGGTCAAAATCGTGCTCAGGCTGCCTGTAGAGATGTTCATCGCGCCCGTGCTTGAACGTGCGGCCAGCAGAGCGAATATATTGAGGCTGTTGTTCAAATTGATCTGACCAGCATCGATCCTGAGCTCGTTGGAGATCAAAGCTTGCGTTTGGTAAACATTGCCCCCCGTGGTCAGCAACGCCAATGCACCCGAGCCTACATTCAAACTAACCGTGCCCCCAATCTCGATGTCGCCTGTGAAGGCGGCGCTCAGCACATTGGTATCGCCAAAGCGCAGCGCTTTGTTGGCATTGAATTGGTTGAATTCTGTTGGGCTGATTTGCAGCGCGCCCGTGCCGGTTGTATCTAGCGTACCGCCGAGCTTGATGGTGCGCGAGCCTGTCCATGGGCGCACTTCGATCGCGCCAGCCGAGGCTACCACCGTTGACGATGCCTCCATGGCCAAACGATCACCGCGCAGCGTGATGGCCGTGCCTGTGCCAGAGGCATTCAAGCTGCTAAAGCCCTGAAGATTGATCAAACCATCGGCGGCTTGTGATTCGAGCAACATGCTTTGCCCGCTGATATGCGCCCCTGAGGAAGCAGGCTCGCCCAAGCTGATATTGCCCAATTTGGAGCGCAGCGTCACGCTGCCGCTGTTGGCCTGCAAGCTCGTGCCTGAGCCGAGCGAGATGTGGCCAGCAGACTCCATCAGGATGTTGCCCGTGCCCGATTTCATGGTGAACAAAGAGGCGGCTGCGGAGCCAATGCCCGGCGTGAGCGTGCCTGTGGTGAAGCCAGTTCCCGCCAAAACCGACATATTGCCTGCGGCACTGAGGTTAAAAGTTGAGTTTCCCCAGCCACCGAGATAGATGCCAACCGGGCCTGAGTTAGGGTCTCCAACTTGGTTTCGGGTGCGCAGGGTGAAATCGCCCGCCATGTGCAAACCTGCGGCCAAGCTGCCATTGGTGCCAAACGTCCCTTGGAACTGGATATAACGCGACGCTTCGAGCACCACATTGCCTGTTAAAGCTTCCAAAGCAGCTTCGGAGATGGTGAAGCTTCCTGATCCGTCACCCGCATTGACGATGTTGTCGGAGACTTGCCCATCCTCTGCACCGCCTGCACCGCCCTGAATGGAGATACTCTCAGGATCGAGCAGCAACGTGCCGCTGCGCCCTCTTCTGGCGCTCAAATCGGCTCGCCCACGGAAATACAAATGCTTCTTGCCCGAGGTTTCGCCAAAGCCGCCATCGCCGCCTTGTTCGCCGCCTTTGGCGTTCAGCGTGCCTGAAAAATGGGTGTCGTTGTCAGCCCAAACAATCACTTTGCCGCCGTTGCCTTTGATTCTGGCATTGGCCTCTAGCAACACGCCGCTGCTGATGTTGGTGTTTTGCGCATTGGTGATGGCGGCAGTTGCGCCTTGGTAGTCGCCGCCTACCAAAATCGTGCCGCCGCCTGCATCGCCGCTGGCCAGCAACTGCGCGCCTGCATCGAGCGAGACGGTTTGCGGGCTCAAGATGTGAACCGTGCCGCCGGTGTTGGCCGGGCCAATCAGCACCAGTGTGCCTGCGGCGCTGGCATCGCCCAATCCGGGGGAGCTGGCATTGATGACGGATGCAATGCGCGCTTCTTGCCCGCCATAGATTCGGATCGTGCCGCCGGGCTGGCCAGTGGCACTGATGGCGCTGCCCGCCTGTGCCATCACGCGGCCTTGAGTTGCTACTATTTCAATAGCAACCCCTGCACTGTTTATGCCGGGCAATGGCTGATTTGAGCTTAAATTTTGCCCGGCATTGGCGCTGATGGCGCTTCCTGCACCCAGCAGCACGTTGCCTTGCGCCGATTCGATCTGAACGCTGCCGCCTTTTTGCGCCAAGCCTTGTGCATTCACGCCGCCATTGGCGTTGATCACAGGCGCGTTGGCAAGGCTTGCGTCTTTCACGATGTCTACATCGCGCACTGCCCGCAGCACCACGCGGCCACCTTCCATCGTGGCAGTCTGGGCTTGAATCACGCCGCTGTGGCGCAGTGTGCCGGCAAACACGCCCACGGCATTGCCTTGCAGCGTTCCTAAATTGATGGCTTTGTTGTCTGCCCCCTGAATCAGGAATTTCACGCCCTCTAAGCCGCGTCCGGTCACTTCGACGCTTTGGCCCGCGCCGATGATCACATTGCCGTTGTCTGCCCGCGCCACGCCGGCTTTGCCCACACCCACCTGCGGCGCAAACAACACCACATCGCCATTGCTGGAGCGAATCACACCATCGACCTGAACGCCGCCAGACAGCGCGTTGCCTTCAAAGCGCAGGCGATTGGCTTTGTAATCGGCATCTGAAATATTCAATGTAGAAGCTGTGAAGCCCGCCGTATCGACCACGCCACCCGAGCCCACGGCGATGCCGTTTTGGTTAACCAAGATCACTTGGCCGTTGGAGCGCAAGGTGCCGTAAATCTGGCTCGGCGCATTGGTGACGACGCGGTTTAGGCTGCTCGATTGCGCATTGGGCTGATTGATTTGGGTCGTGTGGCCGGCACCGATGTTGAAGCTTTGCCAGTTGATGGCGCTCCTGTTGCCAGCGCCATTGGTGGTGTTGACGTTGAGTGTGTTGCCGCTTTGCTGCATGCTGGCGCTGCCATGAACCGCGACACCGCCTTGAGGCAGGTTGTTGGCTTGGCTTTGCGCCTGAGCAGCGCCGAGACCAGCCAACGTGATGCTCAGGCCCGTGATGGCTTGGCTGATCGATGCACTGGCGGCGCTGAAGGCGCTGGCCAATGCAAAGCTCAGGTTTTTTGGCGAAAAACGCGTGTGGCGCGCCCTTGGTTTTCGCGTTTTAGTGCCGCGCAGCATCACAGCTGAGCTGGGAGCGGGTTGTGGCGTGATGTGTTGTTGTGTCATGTTTGTTCGCTTTTTCTCATCCCTGGGCATGCTTTTCATGTGCTTTTTCAATTTGGCACTTGGCTTGAGGTGCAAGCGCAGCTACACCCATTTGCAATATAGGCCAAAGATGTGAGATGAAGTGTGAAAAATACACGTTTTCTCCCCGAAAAAGGCGCAAATTTCACTCGCTGTGGTGTTGATTTGCAAATTTTAAAGACTTTAGCGCTCGTCCCGGCATGAATCATGGTTAGTTTGCTATATTTTTTATAGCGATTTGCGAGCATCCATTTGTTGTAAAAAAACCCTCAAAATCACGCCATGCCCGCGCCACATTCCGCCCCACAACTGCCTTGGCTGGCCGCTGGTGAAGATTTTCCGCCTGTGGCGCTGGCTTGGCGTCAAGCTGATCCTG
>JANNED010000146.1:0-4217 GCA_031388245.1 Variovorax sp. | reverse complement strand
CACCACCAGCACATTGGGCGTGCTGGCAATCGGGGTCACACCAGCAAAGTCTTTCTCAGTATCAAAGGACAGTTTGCTAAATGTCGATGGACTTACCGTATGCGAGGAGCTGTGAATGAGAATGGTATGCCCATCTGCCACAGAACTCGCCACCACTGCCTGCCCAACCGTACCACTAGCCCCCGCACGATTTTCGACGATGAGGGGCTGACCTAAGCTTTGTGCCAATTTATCGCTGATGGCTCGCGCAATGATGTCGGTCGTACTACCCGCCGCAAAAGGAACAATCACGCGAATGGGCTTGTTTGGCCAAGCGGTTTGAGCGCTAACGCTTGGCGAAATCAAACACGTGAATGCAGTGGTGGCGACCAGCGCAGAAAAAATGGCTAAACGGCGGAACTTCATGCTATCTCCTTATTTAAGGCGGATGCCTCGCGGGTTATTAATTCACTAATTGGTGAATTGTAGCATAAAAAAACGAACGAACTTAACCCTTCAGCACATAACCAAGAACGACATCCGTTATGTGTGATAAGCGTTCATTGCGAGCTTTCGGCGTCATCAGATTACGTCCGAAGACGGCGGAAAGTGTGTGATTATTTGAGAGATAAAAATAGGACAAGCCGGCAATCGAGATGTAAAGCTGAACAGGGTCTACGCCACCACGAAACATATGTTCAACACGACCGCGCTCTAAAATTTCCCCCAAAGTTTTAATCAGCGGTGAATTCATTTCCCGCACCCGCTCTGATTTGGCTAAATGCCTTGCGAGGTGAAGATTTGCGCTATTCAACAGAGTAATGAATTCAGGGTGTTCTATGTAGTAATCCCATGTGAATTCTGTCAATCGCTTGACGGCCTGCGCGGGATCGAGATCAGTCAAATGCAATCCTTGTTCTGCCGTGCGAATGTCGACATAAGCCGCCTCAAGCACCGCAAGGAAAAGATCATCCTTACTCTTGAAGTAATAATAAATGAGGCGTTTATTAAGCTGGGCACGTTCAGCGATTCGATCCATGCGTGCGCCGCCAAGCCCATGTTGTGCAAATTCATCGCGAGCGGCCAAAAGGATGGCTTGTTGGGAGCGGTCTGCATCGCGAGATTGCGGTTCAGGCGGATCGATTTTTACTGTGTTCATTCGAAATAATGTAACCAAATGGTGAATTAAAAGTTTGCTTTGTCAATGATTTGATCTTACGTGACGAAGCAGGCATTTCTTGCAATGCTCGAATGCTCTCAAACGCACGCTCACTTTTAGTGACAGGATCTACTAACTCAAGCCTTTTGGCTCGTAGCTGCTAATGCTTGGCATCATCTGCTTTTTCATCGCCAATTGCACAGACATCGCACATGGCGCGGCTGCGTGTCAAACTGCGCAAGAATGGCATTGCCAAAGGTCTCGGCAGTGATGCCTGTGCCATCGGAGACGAAGAAGACGGTGCGGTTGGTCATGGCAGATTTGGTTCAGTGATGTTGGATTTTCCCATGGTATTCATGCAGTCTACTTGGTTTGAACTGGCCAGCGCAGGCCAGGTGGGCAGGTAGGGCGAGCACCGCACTCCCAAGCCCGATGAACGACAGCGGCCGCTCAATCAGCGCGGATCCATGGACTTTGCTGGTCTTAAAGCTATGCGATACTTGATCTCATGAGCTTGAATTGACGATCCGCTCGGTTAGCATGTAGCCTGGAAGGCATTGACGGTATTGGCGCCAAGAAGCTGGAAGTCTGTGGGGCCGAGGCGTTGAGGGTGTGCGTGGTGTTGGCGCAATAACCTTGAGCATCCGGCCGCAAAAAGCGCCAAGTACACTTTAAAACTATGTATTGCCACTTTCGCAGCGTAGCGATTTATAGCCAGCGAGCTTTGTTGACGCTATTGCTGTATGTCTTGCTCGCTTGTAATGCGCATGCGCAGCTTGCGTTACCTGCAAATCCCGTGAGTGCCACGACGGTTGTGACTGCAGAGCCTGAGCGCGGCGTGGTGGCGCTAGGCGCTCCCCAAGCTGTCAATCTTGAGCCTGCTTTGCGGTTTTTTCTGGACAGCACTGGGCGACTCACCCAGGATCAGGTTGAAGCGCTTCCCGCGGCCGCCTTTGCCGCGGTTAAGCCTAGCGCGCCTTACCTGATCGGTAGTGGTGCCCTGTGGCTGCAGTTTGATGCGGTCAATAATCGCCCGCAAACCCACTGGCGTCTGACGGTTCCATTGCCAGGCGTTGACGATGTGAGCCTGTATTACAGGGCTCAAGACGGCCAATGGGCGATACAGCAAGCGGGTGACCGCCGGGCGATCAGCAACTGGGCGCAGCCTAGTCGTTACCCGGTGTTTTCGCTTCCGCATGAATTAGGCAAGCAGGTTCGCTATTTCGTCAAAATTGAGCATGCCCGCGTGCCTTATTCGGTGATGCCGCGCATCTTGACGGATGCCCAACTGCTCGACGCAGAGCTGTTGAGTCATATCATGTTAGGGGCTTATTTTGGTCTTGCCGCGTTGATCGTGGTGCTGGCGCTGGCTAACACGGTGGCGTACCGCGACGCGGGTTTTGGCACTTACGCTTTGTACATTGCCTTGTTCACGCTGTCGCAGGGCATGTATACCGGTGTTGCCGGAGTCTACTGGTGGCCAGAGTGGCCGGTATTGAATCGGGGTTTGATGCTTACCTTCGTTCTTGCCGTGGCAGCCGCAACCTGGTTTGTGCGTACCGTGGTCATGCCCAAGCGGTTTTCCCCTGCACTCGACAAGGCCGTGCTAACGCTGGTCGTGGTTCTGCCACTGGCTGGACTCTTGGACATGCTGTTACAGACACAGTTGACTTTCAATGTTTACAACTGGCTGTTGAGCCTTGATTTTTTGTTGTTATTCGTGGTCATATCGGCAGCTATCTTTGCAGGTGATAGGCATTCGCGCTGGGTGGCCTACGGCTTTTCACCCATCTTGGCGGCCTCCATGTTGCCACTGCTGCGCAATTACGGCGTAATTTCTTCCAGCTTTTGGACTGAATATGCCATGTTGATTGGTTCCGCCATCGAGGTGCCGATCCTGTTTTATGGTCTGTACCGCCGCATGGCCCAAGACCGCAGCATCAATCTGCGTGCCAGCAGCGTGCGTTACGCAGACCCACTGACAGGTGTCTACAGCGCTAAGATTGTGAGTCAAAAACTCAAGCAACTGATGGGCGCAACGCCGCGCCAACACCAGCCTTTTGCATTGCTGGCCATTAACCTGACGAATTACGCTGAGTTGCTGAAAAAATACAACCGTGACACGGCCGACCGGGCGCTGGTTATGGCAGCTGCACGCATTCGCAGTGTGGCGCGCGCTGTTGATACGGTGGCGCGGATCGGCGAGACCCAGTTTGCCCTGCTGATGGAAGGCTCGCTGACTGCAAACGATGCCAACGACGTGGCCACCAAAATTCTTGCAGCAGGCCTGCGCGCGACCACCGAGCTGCCAGAGCGCGAACCGCTGCGCTTTAAGATTGCTCTGAATCACCACAACGAGCCATGTGCGCCATACCCAGCGCAGGCTGAAACGATCCTCCCCCAGTTGCTGGCAGCAGTTAAAGAGATGAACGACGGCTCGGGTAAAGCCATTCGGGTTTTGAAATCTTAATTGTTCAAGAGAAGCAAACGGAAAAGAGCGAACGAAAAAGGGGGTCTTTCTTGCTGCGCGCGCGCCCGTTTTGCTGTTGTGTAGCGGCCAGTTGTCAGTAGGTGGCGGTGCAATGGGATGCCAGATTTCGGTAGTACCTTTCAAAATCTACGCGTGATAACTCTCGCGTCGTTTGCCAGCGGGCATGAGTGCTGAGCCGAATTCGATCTCGCATAAAGTGACGCTGCTGATGTAAATATGCTGCCCAAGTGTCGTAGCAAACCAATTCAAGACGGCTGGGCTGGGCAGTGGATTGGTGAGTTCGTAGATGACGTTGGTATCCAGCAAAAACATTCATGGCCAGTTTGAGTTCTAACTTCAAAGTGATCAAACAGAGCCAAATTGGCGTAAGGCAGAGAATCAGCGTCAGTTCATCAGTAGCTTTGCACCCTGCTAAATCTGCTCATGCCCGCACGATCAAGGCGTGATTGCATGGTGCTTCGGCAAATTAGAGGTGGCTCTGGCAACATTGATAAATATGACAAGTTTAACGAACACTTCGCCTGCACCTCTGACCGTTTTATACGACGGCGCTTGCCCATTGTGTCGCCGTGAGATAGCGGTTTATCA
>JANNED010000170.1:0-8104 GCA_031388245.1 Variovorax sp. | reverse complement strand
GCGCCGCTCATGCCGGGCGTACCGCGAGCGATCACACTGGGGCTCACATCTTGCCCCATCGGGATTTTGCGCATGTGGACGTTCAAAATTTGCTCACGACCACGAATATCGGGCAGCGTCACATACACCTGACGGTCAAAGCGGCCTGGGCGCAGCAAAGCGGCATCCAAAATATCAGGGCGGTTGGTGGCAGCCACCACGATCACTCCGAGGTTGGTTTCAAAGCCATCCATCTCCACCAGCATTTGATTGAGTGTTTGCTCACGCTCATCATTGCCACCGCCCAAGCCCGCGCCACGTTGGCGACCTACGGCATCAATCTCATCAATGAAAATAATGCAGGGCGCATTCTTCTTGGCGTTTTCAAACATATCGCGCACCCGCGATGCACCCACGCCGACAAACATTTCCACAAAATCAGAGCCAGAAATTGAGAAAAACGGCACTTTCGCTTCGCCAGCAATCGATTTGGCGAGCAAAGTTTTGCCCGTACCCGGAGGGCCGACCAAGAGCAGACCGCGCGGAATGCGCCCACCCAGCTTTTGAAAGCGACCCGGATCTTTCAAGAAATCCACCACTTCTTTGACTTCTTCTTTCGCTTCATCGCAGCCCGCCACGTCAGCAAACGTCACGGTGTTGTTATTTTCATCGAGCATTCGCGCTTTGGATTTGCCAAAGCTGAATGCGCCGCCCTTGCCGCCGCCTTGCATTTGCCGCATGAAATAAATCCACACGCCGATAAAGAGCAGCATGGGTGCCCAGTTGATCAAAATCGAAAGGAGGAAGGAGCCTTCTTCGGGCTGAGCGGCATTGAATTCCACGCCATATTTCACGAGATCGTTGACCAACTGGTAGTCGCCAGGATCGACCAGCGAATAGCGGGTGCCGTCTTTCGGAACCACGGCGATCACGGATGGCTTGCCGGGCGCGCGCTGAATTTCTACTTTTTTGATCTTGCCGCCGCGTACATCCTCAATAAATTGCGAATACAGCACCTGCGGGCCAGCCGGGCTCACGCGGTTTTCAAACTGCTTGAAAACAGTAAACAAGATCAGCGCAATCACGAGCCAGACTGCGACTTTAGAAAACCATTGGTTGTTGTTGTTCAAGAGAACACTCCATTCGGAAAGACATCTTCCCGGCAATTGTTGAAACTGAGGCTGATTTTAGGCTTTTCAAGCAGCCCGCCCCAGCGTAATGACTTTGAAAGTCTCAAGATTTTGTGTGGTTTTGCACTGAACACATCATTCGCCCAGCGTTTTGAGCGCTGCGGGCTTGAGACCGATGCCCACCAAAAAAGTCTCCGCCGATTTATCTCGACTGGCTTTGGGCTTGATCGGCTTGACGACTTTGAAGGTCTTTTTAAACTGCTCCACGATCTGGCTGTAGCCGCTGCCATGGAAGAGTTTGACGATGAGTGTGCCTTCAGGCTTCATGGTGATTTGTGCAAAATTGACAGCCAGCTCGATCAATTGCGCAACGCGCGCCGAATCGCTCGAAGCGACGCCTGAGAGATTGGGTGCCATATCGCTCAGCACGACATCCACCACACGCAAATCGCGCGATTTAGAAGCATTTTCACCGTCTTGCCGGCTTGGAACCTGCGTGGACTGCTCTACTTTTGAGAGTAATTGCTCCAGCACGTCGTCTGTAGAAAAATCGCCTTGAATAAATTCCACAGCCTCGATCGGCTCCATCGGCAGCAAATCCAAAGCAATGATCACGCCATTGAGCTCGCCGACTGCAGCCCCGCCGCCTTTGCCCATGGCTTCATTTTTAGGCGCCATCTTGCGCCGCGCATATTGGCTCCAAGCGCCCGGCGCAGAGCCCAAATCCACCACCACTTGACCGGGCTTGAGGAGCTTTAAGGTCTCGTCGATCTCCTTGAGTTTGTAGGCGGCGCGTGCGCGGTAGCCGTCCTTTTTTGCCATCTTGACGTACGGATCGTTGATATGGTCGTTAAACCACGCTTTATTGACTTTTTTAGACTTGATCTTCATGGGAATTTCGTGCTCAGCAGGGGATAATTGTCCCACGAGCGCATTTTTAGCCTCAAAACACGCCCCATGCCAAAAATCGAACTCACTATCCAAGAGCGAAAAGCCCACCGCGCTGACGCGCATCACCTCGACGCCGTCGTCATCGTCGGCAACGACGGGCTCACCCCAGGCGTGCAAAAAGAGATCGACTTAGCGCTCAATTCGCATGGCCTCATCAAAGTGCGCGTGACCGGAGACGACCGCGTCGCGCGCGAGGCTGCTTATCTCAAGCTTTGCGATGATTTAAGCTGCGCCCCGATCCAACACATCGGCAAACTCCTCGTGCTCTGGCGGCCAAAGGTCGAGAAAGAACGTGTCTATGGCGAAGACGCAGAGCGGATGCGCGGCCCCAAGGAAGTGAAATTCGCCAAAACCAGCCGCAGCACAGGCCGAAGAGAAGTCAAAACCTTGCGCGTTTTAGGCAACGAACGCATCACGCGCGGCGGCTCCGTCAAGCGAGCCAAGCCGAAGATGAAATCGGTGAAGAAGACGGGGCGGGATTGATCAAGTCAGCATCTCCATCAACACAGGATGCCAAACTTCCTGCTTGATGTCTCCCATCTTTTTCATCAAGCGCACTTTGTCCACGCAACGCAGTTGGTCGAGCAGAATTCGCGCAGGTTTCTTTGCGAAGACCAATTCTGGGCGGCAGCCGAGTGGTTGGCCGGCGCTGGTGATCGGCGCGATGATGACGCGGTGCAGTGCGGCGTTCATGTCATCGGGAGAGATGACCAGTGCCGGGCGGGTTTTTTGGATTTCTGTGCCGACGTTGGGATCAAGATTGACCCAATAGACTTCCCCGCGAAGAATGGGTGGGCGTTTGCTGGATTTGACACTGCTCACCATGCCCACTCCGCATCATCGCTTGCCTCGGCAGGTGGCAAGGCAGCCCAATCTGCCAATTCTGTGGACGGCACTTCTTTTGCCAAGGCTGCTGAATTGTCAAACCATCCCGCACGCGGCGCGCGCTTGGCAAGGCGCAAGATGATTTGCCCATCTTGCAATTGCATATCCACTTCGCCATCCATCCGGCAAGACGCAAGAAATGCGGCGGGAATGAGCACGCCGCGAGAATTGCCAATTTGGCGAAGTGATGTGTGCATCAAAAACCCCATTCAAAGTAATAACTTAATTATAACTTTAGACTGCCAGCCCATGCAACCACGGCGCCGCAGGCAAGATAGGTATACCTCCGCGCTGCTGCGGCTGCGCCAAATCGCGCACAAGTTGCACGCTTGTGGTGCTAGGGTGCTCGGCTGCGAAGCGGGCTAATGCGCGATGCAGGTTGGCGTCTGAGGTTTTGCATTCGATCAAATGCGTGAGCGTGGGCGAAGGCTCGCTCTCATCGCTCAGGCAAAAATCTACTTCTGCGCCATCCTTGGTGCGGATGTAATGCAAGCCTGCGGGCTGGCCTAAGCTGTCGGTCTGCCAATGCGCGTTTTTGAGCAAGTGGCAGGCCACAAGGTTTTCAAAGCGAATGCCTTCATCGCCTTGCACGAGGCCGGTGTCGTAGAAATACACTTTGGGCTGCAAGAGCGTGGCGCGGGCGATGTTGTGGCCCCAAGGGCGCACGACGAAAACGATGAAGAGCGCCTGCAAAATATCCAGATAAGTGGTGAGTGTTTTGGGCGATACATTCATATCACGTGCAATTGCTGCCAGCGACAAGGGCGAGCCCACGCGCTGGCGCAGCAATTGCGCAAACATGCGCATGGCATTGACCTCGCTGATGCGGGAGAATTCCATCAAATCTTCGCGCAGCATGTCGGTGAAATAGGTGTTGCGCCAGCGCTCGGCATCGGCAGCATCGGTGGCGAGGCAAGGCTCTGGAAAGCCACCACGCGCGAGCAAGTGACGCATGGCACGATCGGGCGATACAGCAGTGTGCGTGCACCACTCACGCACAGAAATCGGGTGCAGCCGATGCGCAAAATATCGGCCTGCAAGGGATTCACCTGTTTGCGCAAAAGTATCCATGCGCGCACTGCCCGTGACTAAGATGCGCTGCGCCGGGCGGCTTGCCCCATCGCCTTGCCAGCGGCCATCAAACACGCCTTTGAGCCAGCTTTTCCACTGGGGCATTTTGTGGATTTCATCCAGCACAATGAGCGGCGCTTGGTGCTGCCAAGCCTGCGCGAGCATGGTGGCGCGATCACGCGGCACGTCGTAGTTCAGGTACACCGAATCACTGTGCTGCGCAACCAGTTGGCGGCTCAGCGTGGTTTTGCCCACCTGACGCGCACCCGTGAGGATGACCATCTTGCGAGCCAAATCTTGCTGGATGCGGGTATCGGCATAACGCTGCATGCGACTATTTTATAATACATTCCCTAAAAGTCGCGACTTTTAGGGAATAATATATTTAAAAGTCGTAATTAGATTGAGCTGTGAATTGAAATTTGCCTTGTTATCATGCCCAAACCCCCTAAATATTCGCTATGACAACTGCCAACCCTCTCCTCGATTTTTCTGGCTTGACGCCATTTGCCAGCATCCAGCCTAGCCATGTGGCTTCTGCGGTGGACACCTTAATTGCTGATGCAAAAGCCGCGCTGGACAAATCTACTGCGGCGGATTTCCCTGCGGATTGGAAAACGCTTTCCGCCACGCTCGATGTGCAAACCGAGAAGCTTTCCCGCGCTTGGGGTGCGGTGGGGCATTTGAATGCGGTGGCCGATACGCCCGAGCTGCGGGCGGCTTACAACGATAAATTGGCTTCAGTCAGCGAGTTTTATACCGCGCTGGGTTCGGATGAGCGCTTGTTTGCGAAGTACAAATCAATGGATGTGACCAGCTTGAATGCTGAGCAAAAAAAGGCGCACAGCAATGCGCTGCGCAGCTTCAAGCTTGGTGGCGCGGAGTTGCAGGGCGCGGCCAAAGAGCGGTTTGCAGCGATTCAAACGCGCTTGTCGGAGCTGTCGCAAAAATTCAGCGAAAACACGCTGGATTCGACGGAGGCGTTTGCCTACTTTGCATCTGAAGAAGAGTTGGATGGCCTGCCAGAAGACGTGAAATCTACCGCACGGCAATTGGCCGAGAAAGACGACAAACCCGGCTACAAACTCACGCTCAAAATGCCTTGCTATCTGCCGGTGATGCAGTATGCCGAGAGCAGCGCGCTGCGCGAGAAGCTTTACATGGCGCACAACACCCGAGCTAGCGAGTTATTTGAAGCAGGCAAGTTTGACAACACGCCCATCATGCGAGAAATCCTCGCGCTGCGGCAGGAAGAATCTAAGCTGCTCGGCTATGCGAATTTCGCACAAGTCTCGCTCGTGCCCAAGATGGCTGATTCGCCGCAGCAGGTCGTGGATTTTCTGCGTGATTTGGGCCAGCGCGCTAAGCCGTTTGCACAAAAAGACGTGCAAGAAATGCGCGAATTTGCCGCCAAAGAATTGGGCATGAATGACCCACAGGCTTGGGACTGGCCGTTTATCGGCGAGAAACTCAAAGAAGCGAAATACGCTTTCAGCGAGCAAGAGGTGAAACAGTATTTCACAGCGCCTAAGGTGCTGGCCGGGCTGTTCAACATCATTCAAACGCTGTTTGAGGTGGACATCGTGCGTGATGAAGCACCGGTGTGGAACCCGAAAGTGGAGTTCTATGCGCTCATGCGGTATCAGAACACGCCAGAGGGGCGTGTGGGTCAAAAAATCGCTCAGTTCTACCTTGACACACCCGCTCGCGATGGCAAGCGCGGCGGCGCATGGATGGACGATGCACGCGCCCGCTGGCTGCGGCCAGACACCGGCGCACTGCAAACGCCCGTGGCGCATTTGATCTGCAACTTTGCCGATGGCGTGGATGGCAAGCCAGCGCTGCTCACGCACGATGATGTGATCACGCTCTTCCACGAATTTGGCCACGGCCTGCACCACATGCTCACGCGCGTAGAAGAGCGCGATGTGAGCGGCATCAGCGGTGTGGAGTGGGATGCGGTGGAGCTGCCTAGCCAGTTCATGGAGAATTTTTGCTGGGAATGGGATGTGCTCAAGCACATGACGGCGCATGTGGACAGCGGCCAGCCTTTGCCCCGCGAGCTGTTCAACAAAATGCTCGCTGCCAAGAATTTCCAGAGCGGTTTGCAAACCATTCGCCAAGTGGAATTTTCATTGTTTGATATCTTGATGCACATGAAGGCAGACAGCAAATCAGCTGAACCGTTAGAGATTTCGCGTGCCGTCCACAAAGAAGTAGGCGTGTTGCCGCGCCCGAACGAAGTTCGTACGCCCAACAGCTTCGGTCACATCTTCTCTGGTGGTTATGCCGCGGGCTACTACAGTTACAAATGGGCGGAATTGCTCTCAGCCGATGCCTATGCCGCCTTTGAAGAGGCGGCCCAACAAACCGGGCAAAGCCCTGCGACGCAAGTTGAAACGGGGCGCAAATACCGCAGGGAAATCCTCGAAGTCGGTGGCAGCCGGTCAGCCGCAGAGAGCTTCGGTGCGTTTAGAGGCAGAGCACCGCAGATGGATGCCCTGTTGCGCCACCAAGGCATGGCCTGATAGTATTCCAGCATTGCTCTAGAACCTAACCTGAGATCACTATGAAAAACGTAGCACTCAACGCAGTATTGATGACGGCTATCGCCATGTTTTCTGCTCAAATCTCTGCTCAGCAACTCTATCGCATTGTGGGCCCGGATGGCCGGATCACTTTTTCTGACCAGCCACCGCCGCCGTCCGCCAATGCCAAAGTCACCACTGGGCGAGGCGGCACATTCAATGAGACTGCGGGTGGCGCTGCGTTGCCATTTGAGCTGCGCAATGTGGTGCAGCGCTTTCCTGTGACGATTTACACGGGTAAAGATTGCGCACCTTGCGACAATGGCCGAAATATGCTTCGCACGCGCGGCGTGCCATTCAGTGAGCGCACGATCGAATCGCCTGAGGATGCAGACTCTCTCAAACGCTTGAGCGGCGACACCAGCTTGCCCTTTGCCACCATAGGTGGGCAGCAGCTCAAAGGGTATTCAGAGGTTGAGTGGACGAGTTTCTTAGATGCTGCAGGTTACGCCAAAACATCGCAGTTACCCAGCGGCTACCGCAACCCAGCGCCCACGCCCTTGGTCGCCCGCGCTGCGCCAGCGCCTGCCCCGGCGGCTGCCGCTGCACCCGCACCTGCTCCCATCGCAGCACCAGTGCCTAGCAATCCTGCGGGAATTCGGTTTTAATACAGCGCCGCGTTTGCTATTAATTCAGTAGCAAACTTAGCATGTTCTATGCCGGCAAATGGCTTGAATTGCTCTAAAAATCAAGTGTTTCCACGCCCTGCGAAGTACCCAGCAAACACACCTGCGCTTTTTGAAGCGCAAACACGCCAACGGTGATCACGCCAGGCCATTGGTTGACTTGGCTTTCAAAGGCCAGAGGGTCGTTGATTTGTAAACCTGTCACGTCAAGAATGTGTTGGCCGTTGTCAGTGACGAGCGGCTGGCCATCTTTCATGCGCAGCATGGCTGTGCCGCCTTGCGCTGCAAAGAGCGCTGCAATGCGCGTGGCGGCCATCGGAATCACTTCTATCGGCAGCGGAAAAGCACCCAGCGTTTGCACGAGTTTGCTTTCATCTGCAATGCAGACGAATTTTTTTGAAAGCGAGGCCACGATCTTCTCGCGCGTGAGCGCAGCGCCGCCGCCCTTGATCATGTAGCCCGCATGGTCAATCTCGTCTGCACCATCGATATACACCGCGAGCTCACTCACCTCATTCGCGTCGAAGACTTGGATGCCCAAGGCCTTCAATCGCTCGGTAGAGGCCATGGATGAGCTGACCGCGCCTTTGATGTCGTTTTTGATCGCTGCCAATGCATCAATAAATTTATTGACCGTAGAGCCTGTGCCCACGCCTACAATTTCACCTTTGACCACATATTGCAAAGCGGCGAGGCCAACGAGAGTTTTGAGTTCGTCTTGAGTCATAGCTGCGATTATCCATGTCCCTCATTCCTTACCCCCTCGCCCGCCCGTTTTTATTTGGCCTCGATCCTGAAGCTGCGCACGATCTCACGATCAATTCGCTCGCAGCTACGCAGCACACGCCTCTCAAAATGGCCTATGCGCAAAAGC
>JANNED010000142.1:0-2467 GCA_031388245.1 Variovorax sp. | reverse complement strand
CTCGCCCCATTCGCACAAGCGCTCCACCAGTTGATCTTTGCTCACCAAGCGGCCTGAGCGCGCGAGCAACACTTCGAGCAAACTGATCTCGCGCGCAGACAAATCAATCATCTTGCCATCCATCGTCGCCACGCGGCCTGATTGGTCGTAACTCAGCGGCCCGTGTTTGATCAGTGTGCTGGCGCTGCCTGCCGTACGCCGTATGAGCGCGCGCACTCTCGCTTCAAGCTCTTCCAAGGCAAAGGGCTTGGCCATGTAATCATCGGCGCCGTAATCCAGCCCTTTCACACGTTCTTCCACGCTATCAGCTGCCGTGAGAATCAGCACCTGCAGCGATGAGCCACGAGCGCGCAGCCGCTTCAACACTTCTAAGCCATGCAGCTTGGGCAAACCGAGATCGAGAATCAACAAATCGAATTCGGTATTCGTCATCAGCGCCGCATCAGCTTGCACGCCATCCGTCACATGATCCACTGCTGCGCCCGCGCTCCGCAGCGCACGCAGCAGCCCATCGGCCAATACTTGGTCGTCTTCCGCGATCAGGATACGCATGGCTGTCTCCTCAAGGGTGATGTGTTGATCTAGCCAACACATTGTAAGGATTGCCCTGAATTGAGCCTGACTTGGCACGCCGCCCTCAAAAGCGAGACAATTTCACATGCTTTAAGGAGTTCATGATGTTTTCAGCTTCACTTTTCACGCGCCAAGCTTCTTTGAGCCTGGCACTGTGCGCGGCATTCGTTAGCCCCGCTGCTCTCGCCAGCGAAGTGCAATGCATTGTTGCGGGGCGTTTGAATCCAGAAGGCCGCTGGGCGCCCGCCTCGGCTGGGGTGCAATTTCTTGATGCCGCAGGGCAGCGATTAAGCAGCGCGGGGCAGATCAGCCTCAGCGCGATCAAAGCAGTGCGCGTGGCAGAGCCTGTGTTGTTGTCTTCATGCAATGCGGGCCAAGCCATGGCTGATGGCGACGCGACAAAGGGCAGTCAGGGCAGTAATAGCCCCGTTCCCGCGTTAACAGCAGGCAACGCCAGCCTTCAAGTGCAAGCGGCAAACACGCTGCCCGGTCGCGCTGGCGGGCAGTGGGTGGAGTTGCGCTTGGATGTGCCAGCCGAGCGCGTGGTGATGCTGTCGCGCTGAGTTTTTAGGCTGTTTTTATAGAGACATCGGCCTGTACCCAGCATATAATATACGCTTAGTGCTACTAAATTAATAGTAATACTTTGCGCAGAAGAGATCAAGCGTTGGCAAGTTTGCTGCGCAGCGTGTCGTTCACCTGCTGCGGATTGGCGTTGCCTTGGCTGGCCTTCATCGCTTGGCCGACCAAGGCATTCATCGCTTTGGCATTACCCGCTTTGATTTGTGCCACGTTGTCAGCGTTCGCAGCCAACACCTCGTCGATGATTTTTTCCAAAGCGCCTGAGTCGTTAATTTTCTTGAGGCCTTTGGCTTCGATGATGGCATCGACTTCGCCGCCATCAGACCACAGCAAATCCATCACTTGCTTGGCGGCGTTGTTGGAAATCGTGCCGTCGTGAATGCGGCTGATTAGTTTTGCCAAAGTTAAAGGCGCGACTGAAGCCTTATCGAAATCATGGTCTTCTGCGTTTAAACGACGCAAAAGATCACCCAACATCCAATTAGCAACAATCTTGGGCTGATCGCAAGCTTTAACCGCTGACTCAAAATACTTGACCCGTACCAAACTGTGAGTAAGCAAGACAGAATCAGGAATGTCTAAAAAGTAATCTGTCCTGAAACGTTCGGCAATCTTGATCTGAGAGTCTGACATTTCAAAGCGAATTTGCTCAACCCACTCCCTAGAAATAACAAGCGGCGGCAAATCAGGATCGGGGAAGTAGCGGTAATCAGCGGCGTCTTCCTTGGTGCGCATGGCGCGGGTTTCGCCGGTGTCGGGGTCGAAGAGCACGGTGGCTTGCTGGATTTTTTTGCCGTCTTCGATTTGCTCGATTTGCCAGCGGATTTCAAAATCAATCGCTTGCTGCATGAATTTGAAGCTGTTGAGATTCTTGATCTCGCGGCGCGTGCCCAGCTCTGCGCCAGGTTTGCGCACGCTCACGTTGGCGTCACACCTGAAGCTGCCCTCTTGCATGTTGCCATCGCAAATGCCAATCCAGGTGACGATTTTGTGCAGCTCTTTGGCATACGCCACGGCCTCGTCAGACGAGCGCATGTCGGGCTCGGTGACGATTTCTAGCAGCGGCGTGCCGGCGCGGTTCAGGTCGATTCCGCTCTGGCCAACGAAATCTTCGTGCAGCGATTTGCCAGCATCTTCTTCGAGGTGGGCGCGCACGAGGCGAACCGTCTTTTTCTCTAAGGTGGCCTCAGCGCCTTTTCCAGTGCTCACAAAGAATTCCACCGAACCGCCTTGCACGACCGGAATCTCAAACTGGCTGATCTGATAGCCCTTGGGCAGATCGGGATAGAAGTAATTTTTGCGCGCAAAAATG
>JANNED010000109.1:0-1625 GCA_031388245.1 Variovorax sp. | reverse complement strand
AGTCGAGTCGCGGAGCGACTCGACCACACAAGTTTATCTGGCTCAAACAAAACGCTCTGGCACACCCAAGAAGTTGTATCATCAAACCATCCTGATATTGCCACAGAAAGGAAAATGGCCCGTGAGAATGCGCATGGGGTCAGAGTGGATTCAATGCGGAGATTACTTCTTGGCGAGTTTCTGGAATCGCAAATTACCGACTTCTGCTACAAACAGGTTACCTGCCGCGTCAAAAGCCAGCATATGCGGCACGTCGAATTCACCGAGTCCACTTCCCTTCTTGCCCCAGTGTTGTTGGACCTTGCCAGTTTCGTCAAGGCGCAGGACCTGATTGGCATCCGCATCGGCGACGAAGACTTGATGGTCAGCATTAATCGCAATTCCATACGGCACGAATCCGGGCCATTGTTCGAGGAATTGGCCCTCTGTGTCAAAAAGCTGAATCCGTTCGTTTCCTCGATCGCCAACCAGTAGTCGGTTTTTTGAGTCCATTGCAATCGCGTGCGGTAGATCGAATTCACCCGCTTTCGTTCCTTTGGCACCCCATGATTTGATGAAGCGACCTGCTGCTGAGAACTTCATGACTCGGTTATTGCCAAAGCCGTCACTGACGAAAACATCGCCGTTAGGCGCAAAAGCAATGTCGGTTGGCCGATCAAACTGGTCATTGCCGGTGCCTGCTTGGCCCGTGCCCAATGCCAACAGCAATTTCCCGGTTGGATCAAACTTCAATACGCGGTGCCGTCCCATGTCTGTAACCCAAACGTTGTCCTGACGGTCGACTCGCAATCCGTGAGGAATGCCGATCTCTTCATCGCCCCACGCACGTAACAACTTGCCTGCGGCATCCACGCATAGAACTGGGCGTCGGCCGCGATGAAACAAATAGATCTCACCTTTGCTATTGGTAGCGACGGCCGAGCACTTTCCGAGCACTACATCAATTGGCAACTTTGGAAAATCGCTGCGAGGCTCGAAGTTGATTGCGTCATCCGCCGCGACACGGCTGAGAAGACTCACTAAGGAAAATGCCGCCAACAACAAGCATGACTTGACGATGATGCACCTCAATTACCGGTTTTTGCATTTGGGGTTGGAAATAGTAGCTAGGCTTTGTCTCACAAGGGGGCTGACCCTTTGGAGGGCATGCAAAATTCCTGACAATAGAACATGCCCGGAGAGAGTATAGCCTTTCAATGGTATACGTGCCATCTAAACCTAGAGTAGAACGATTGTCCTCAATCGTGCGGAACCGCTAAGCGTTTCCCTCCGACCCATAGTGTTTGGACCAATGCATGTCAGCCATTGCCCCTCCCACTTCAGCAGAACGGTCGAAGACAACTCAACCTCGCGCATTTACATTATGGTAGTCGACTTTCATTGCCATCCGGAGCATGCTAGGCTTTATCTCAGCAGGGGTCTGACCCTCTCCGAGCATGTTCTGTTGTCAGGGATTTTGCATGCCCTCCAAAGGGTCAGCCCCCTTTTGAGACAAAGCTTAGCTAGTATTTCCAACCCCAAATGCAAAAACCGGTAATTGAGGTGCATCATCGTCAAGTCATGCTTGTTGTTGGCGGCATTTTCCTTAGTGAGTCTTCTCAGCCGTGTCGCGGCGGATGACGCAA
>JANNED010000100.1:0-4574 GCA_031388245.1 Variovorax sp. | reverse complement strand
GCGCGTGGGGGTGTCAAAGTTACCGGCAACATTTCGCGCGCGTTGCAGCTCGAGCGCTACGACAGCAAAGGCCAAGTGGAAGAGGCGCTGGCGATGCTGCGCGCTGCGATAGACGATGGTGCGCAGATCATCATGCAGGGCAACAGCTCATCAGTGGCTGCCGCTTTGATCGATGCGATCAACAAACACAATGAACGTGTGCCCGACAAGCGTGTGGTGTTTTTGAATTACTCTGCTGTCGATCCGATATTGACGAATGAAAAATGCAGCCCTTGGCATTTCCGTTTTGACGCGCATGCCGATATGCGCATGGCTGCTTTGATGGAAGTGCTGAAGGGTGACCGCGCCTTGAAATCGGTTTATTTGATAGGCCAAGATTACAGTTTTGGGCAAGCTGTGTTGCGCGAAGGCAAGCGACAATTGGCTTTGCAAAGAAGTGATATCGCCGTCGTTGGCGATGAGCTGCATCCACTCGGCCGCATCAAAGATTTTGCGCCCTATGCCGCCAAGATCAAAAGCAGCGGCGCAGGCGCTGTACTCACAGGCAATTTCGGCAACGATCTCACTTTGCTCATCAAAGCCTGCAAAGAGGTGGGTTTTGAGGGCAAGTTTTATACCTTCTATGGCAACGCTCTGGGTGCGCCGGCCGCGATGGGCGAAGCGGGTATTGGCAAAGTGATAGCAGTGGCCGATTGGTTGCCCAATGTGGCTGCGCCAGACGGTATCGTCAAAGGCGCACGGCAGACGCAGGCAGATGCTTTCATGAAAGCCTTTCGTATGCGTTTCCCCAAGCCAGAAGACGATTACGTCCACATGCGCATGCACCTCATGATGGAGGCTCTTGCGCAGGCTTTGCAAGGCACGAATTCTGCTTCAACCATCGACACTGCCGCGCTTGCTCAGCGCTTGGCTCTTTCCAAGGTGAGCCTCTTTGGCCAGAGCGGAAGCATGCGAAGTTCGGATCATCAATTTCAACAACCCTTGGTCATTGGTGTGATGGACAAGCTAGGCACACCCGGCGTCAAATACGACGTAGAAGGCTCAGGCTACGGTTTTCGCGTGATTCGTTTGATTGATGCAGCCAAGGCGCAAATGCCGACGACTTGCAAGATGGTTTCTGTTGTTTGATAGTTTTCGCTAGCAGCAAAAGTATCAATCAAACACTGGAGACTCCACGCCCAGCACTTTATGCAGCTTGGGGCTCGTGGTGGTGTATTGCAGATGAATCTTGCCCTTCTCGGGGAAGATGATCGCAGCTGCTGCGAATGCGGCCAGGGCGCATTCGTGGAAGCCGGAGAGAATAAGTTTCTTTTTGCCGGGATAGGTATTGATATCGCCCACAGCAAAGATGCCGGGCACATTGGTGGAAAATTTTTCGGTATCCACCACGAGCTGTTTGCGCTCAATCTCTAGGCTCCAGTTGGCAATGGGCCCGAGCTTTGGCGAGAGGCCGAAGAAGACGAGCAGCATATCGAGCGACACCGTGCGCGTGACGCCATCGCCGCCAGTAACCTTGACTTGCTTCAGCTTCCCGTGATCAGCAACGATGTCAGTGACTTGGCCGACCATGAATTGCATTTCATACGCATCGCACAGCTCTTTCATCTTCGCGACGCTGGCCGGCGCGGCTTTGAAGCCATCGCGGCGGTGGATGAGGATGACGCTCTCAGCTTTCGGAACGCTGGCGTTCCCTCCCGATCCTTGGCCGCCTTGCGCAAAATTCAGCGCCCAATCCAGCGCAGAATCGCCGCCGCCGACGATGATGAGATTTTTATCTTTGAATATCGCGGGGTCTTTGACGCTGTAATGCAGCTGCGTGCCTTTGAATTCATCCAAGCCATCGACTTTGAGCAAGCGCGGCTCAAACGCACCGACACCTGCCGCGATGAAAATCGTCTTGGTGAGGAAGCGCGTGCCTTTATCGGTCTCAAGGTAAAAGCGGCCGTCATCCTGTTTTTGTACCTGCACCACAGTCTGGCCAAGGTGAAATGTCGCGCCGAAAGGGGCAATCTGCTTCATCAGCGAGTCGGTGAGCTCTTTGCCGGTACACACTGGGATGGCTGGAATATCGTAGATCGGCTTATCGGGATACAGCTCAATCGGCTGGCCACCGGGATAGGCGAGGCTGTCGATCACATGCGCCTTGATTTCCAGCAAGCCCAGCTCAAACACCTGAAACAAACCCACCGGGCCCGCGCCAATGATGACGGCATCCGTCTGAATGGCCTCGTGTGCGTTGGCGGTGTTGATGATCTCTTGATTCAATTGCGGTTCCATGTTCATTCTCAAAGTAATTGGCTAGGTCTAAAGAAGAACACGGAAGGCACAGAAGTTGCACGGAAGGCACGGAAAGAAAATATTTTTTTCCGTGGCTTCCGTGAATCTTTCGTGCCTTCCGTGTTCTTAATTTTAAGATTTACCAATCAACGCTCTAACAAAGCAATCTTGTCGGTTTTATCTTTCCATTCATCTGCATCCGCAGGAGGAGCTTTGCGTTTGGTGATGCTTTTCCAACCCGCTTTCTGACTCAACTCGATGTTGAGTTTGATGAAGTGCAGTTGATCAGCAGGTGCGTCTTCTTCGGCATAGATTGCGTTGACCGGGCATTCTGGGATGCACACCGCGCAATCGATGCATTCATCGGGGTCGATCACGAGCATGTTGGGGCCTTCGCGGAAACAATCCACGGGGCAAACGTCCACGCAATCGGTGTATTTGCATTTGATACAGGCTTCAGTAACGATGTGAGTCATGGCGCGGCCGCAAGAGTAATTGTTGGTGTAAACCCTTGATTTTACAAGGGAATCATGGCTTTGTTGAAGATAAGGTCTCTGGCGGAACGTTCAGCGGATCAGCGCTGCGCCCGAGGTTTTGTGCGTCGCTGTGTCTACCAAAATCAACGCACCGAGCACCTTGCTTTGCGCATACGCAAGCGCTGCAATCGGCTCTTGCAACGTAAGCTGCACCGTGCCGATTTCATTGGCCTGCAATTGCGTGGCATGTTGTGGCGTGAGGGAGTGGATATCAAAGCGCTGGGTGATTGCGCTGATCTTGGCTTTGATCCAGCGATGGCCATGCAGGGCGAGATAGGTGCGGCCAGCTTGTAGAGGCGCTTCATCCATCCAAGCCACCGTGGCCGTGAGGCTGCGCTGCGGCTGAAAGGCATCAGGCGCGAGCAACCAATCGCCCCGCGAAATATCTACCTCGCGATCCAGCACGATGCCGTAGCTCGTGTTCAAGCCTTGGTCTTCTTGCAAAGGCTCTCTCGCATGATCAAGCAGTTGCGCGACAAAGGCTTTTTGCCCGCTCGGGAAGACTTGCAGCTCTTGCCCGAGCTTCAAGCGGCCCGATGCCAAACGCCCCCAAAACGTGCGGCGGCCTTGGGCGACCGACGCGCTGCCCGAATCCTTATCGAGCCACTGAATCGGCAGAGCCGTGGGCACATGGCGCTCATCACCTGATCCCGATTGCGCAGGCAGTTGCTCCAGAATTTGTAGCAAACTATGACCAGAATAAAACGGCCAACGGCTGGAAAGCTCGACGACGTTATCGCCCTTCAATGCCGAGACAGGCACGATGGCGTTCACGTGAATGCCTGCTAGTTCGGCCATCGCGTTCAAGGCCGCGCTGATGTTGGCAAATGCCAGCTCTGCATTCTCTACAGCATCCAGCTTGTTGATCGCAAACACGATACTTGGCACACGCAGCAAATGCGCAAGAAGGCTATGCCGCTTGGTT
The DNA here is from genome assembly GCA_031388245.1 of Variovorax sp. Lineage (GTDB taxonomy): Bacteria > Pseudomonadota > Gammaproteobacteria > Burkholderiales > Burkholderiaceae_C > JANMDU01. The sequence goes on along the minus strand of JANNED010000100.1, from coordinate 836 downwards.
TGCGGCAAGAGCTGCACAGGCTGCTGCTGCCACACCAGCTTGGTCGCATCCACCAGCACGACGGCTGCATCTGCGCTCGAAGCAGCCGTCACCATGTTGCGCGTGTACTGCTCATGGCCGGGGGCATCGCCAATGATGAATTTACGGCACGCGGTAGAAAAATAGCGATACGCCACATCAATGGTGATGCCTTGCTCCCGCTCCGCCGTCAGGCCATCGGTGAATTGCGCGAGATCAATCTCGCCAGTTTTAGACACGCCGGCGATTTGATCGAGCAGAGCGGTTTTGCTGTCAACCAGCAAGCGGCCAATCAGGGTAGATTTGCCATCATCGACAGATCCGCAGGTGATAAATTTGAGGGCATGGTTTTGCATGGACATTATTTGGACATGAAGATTTGGAACACGGAAGGCACGGAAATTACACGGAAGTCACAAAAGAAGTCAGAAAAAGTTGAAAGAAAAAAACACAACACTTCTGTGTCTTTCGTGCTGTTTTCGTGACTTCCGTGTTCATTGGTCGCTAGCTAGAAATAACCTTCTTTCTTGCGCTTCTCCATCGAAGCCTCAGAAGTTTTGTCGTCCATTCGGGTTGCGCCGCGCTCGGAGATATCGGCAGTCAAAGTCTCCAACACGATATCGTGGGCGTTGGCGGCTTGGCTGGCTACAGGCGCGGTGCAGGTGATGTCGCCTACGGTGCGAAAGCGCACATCGCGCTCTTCAATCACTTCACCTTCTTTTGCTGGCGTGAGTGATGTGATGGGAACGAGCAAGCCTCTCCGTTCGACGACGGGGCGCTTGTGGGTGTAGTAGATGCTGGGGAGCTCGATGTTCTCG
>JANNED010000079.1:0-8567 GCA_031388245.1 Variovorax sp. | reverse complement strand
ACTTTAGTCTTCGCTTTCGTAGTCGAGCGCGCTGGTGGCTTCGTCCAAGATGAGGATGCGCGGGTTGGTGAAGAGGGCCCTTGCAATGGCAATGCGCTGGCGCTGCCCGCCGGAGAGGCCGCCACCTTGTTCGCCGACGATGGTGTCGTAACCTTCGGGCAGCTCGCTGATGAAGTCGTGGGCGCCCGAGAGCTGCGCCACGTGCATCACGGCTTCGATGGGGGCGGCGGGGTCGGTGATGGCAATGTTTTCTCGCACGCTGCGGTTGAAGAGCAGGTTTTCTTGCAGCACGACGCCGATTTGGCGGCGCAGCTGGGCGGCGTCGATCAGGCTGATGTCGATGCCGTCGACCAGCACCCGGCCCTGTTCGGGGCTGTAGAGGCGCTGCACGAGTTTGGTCAGGGTGCTTTTGCCGCAGCCACTGCGGCCGACGATGCCGATGACCTGGCCGGGGGCGATGTCCAGGCTGAGGGTGTTGAGCACGGGTGGGGCCTCGGGGCGGTAGCGGAAGCTCACCGCATCAAACTGGATGCGGCCTTTGAGCGGGGGCAGTTGGGCGGCGCTTTGTGGTGGGGCTTCGGTGCGGGTGTTGAGGATGTCACCCAGGCGGGCCATGGAGATGCCGGTTTGCTGGAAGTCGGTCCACAGCTGGGCCATGCGCATGATGGGCTGGGCCACACGCTGGGCAAACATGTTGAAGGCGATGAATTGGCCGACGCTGAGTTGCTGGTCGATCACCAAACGCGCGCCCCACCACAGGGTGGCGGCACCGATGAGTTTGCCAATCAGGTTGATGCCTTCGTGGCCCAGGGTGGCGAGGTTTTGGGTTTTAAAGCTGGCGCTGACGTAGGCGGCGAGTTGATTGTCCCAGCGCCGACTAAAGCTGGGCTCCAGAGCGCTGGCTTTGACGGTTTGGATGCCAGTGACAGTTTCGACCAGCATGGCTTGGTTTTCAGCGCCGCGGGCGAATTTTTCATCGAGGCGCTTGCGCAGAATTGGCACGACCATGATGCTGACCGCGATGTATAGCGGCATGCTGGCTAGCACGATCAAGGTGAGCGGCACGCTGTAGAACAGCATTACGGCGATGAAGATGACGCTGAAGAGCACATCGAGCACCACTGTGAGCGCATTGCCGGTGAGGAAGCTGCGAATATTTTCTAACTCACGCACACGGGCGACGCTGTCGCCCACTCTTCTGGCTTGAAAGTAGGCCAAAGGCAACTGCATGAGATGGCGAAAGAGCCGCGCACCCAGCTCGACATCTATGCGGCTGGTGGTGTGGCTGAACACATAGCTGCGCAAACCGTTGAGCAAGCTTTCAAAGATGACGACGACGACTAGGCCGATGACGAGCACATCCAGCGTGGTGAGGCCGCGATGCACGAGCACTTTGTCCATCACGACTTGAAAGAAGAGCGGGCTGATCAGGCCAAAGAGCTGGAGCATGAAACTGATTAGCAAAACTTCGCCGAGCAGCTTGCGATACTTCACGAGGCTGGGGATGAACCAAGAGAAATCGAATTTGGCCAGCTCGCCTGCAAGGCTGGCGCGGCTGGTGATGAGAATGAGCCGGCCCGTCCATTGCTGGGCAAATACATCCAGTGGCTCAATGATGGGGCGACCCCCTTGCTCGGCAGCGGGGTCTTGTAGCAAGACACGGGGCTGCTCGCCACTACCATCGCAGCGCGCCAAAATCAAAAAGCGCGTGCTTTCTCGGCCTTGCGCATCGGTGCTGCGCACCTCGGCCAAAGCTGGCAGCGCTGCAAGCGCTAAGCGCGATGCACTGACTTGGCTGATTTTGGCTTTGAGGCCAATATGCTTGGCCGCGCGAAGAATGTCTTGCGATGTAGCGGGCTCTGAAGCGGCCAAGCCCATTTGATGCGCCAACGTGGCCGGGTCGGCAGCGATTTGATGGTAACGGGCTAGGGTGCAGAGGGCGATGAAGCCTGGGTCTGGCGTTACAGCCAAGCGTTGGCGAATCTCACCCGTACTGGTTTGATCCAGCTGATTTTGCACTGCCTCCACACCGCCACCCTTTGATTCAAATTTGAACTATTCATTTAGTATCGCATGAAAATCAGTAAGAATAGTAAGGTTTCGCCGTGTTTGGCATTGCATACAATGCGTTGCTCGTGCAAGCCACTAGCGTAGTCCGTCATTCTGTTTGCTACTAGTTAATAAACAGAATGACGGACTAGCCGAGCTTGCCGCTGAGCCCTGGTGTGCGAAGCGCTTCTTTGGCATGAACCCCAGCAATCACACCGGTTTCCACAGAGGCATATTTGACCCAAACATTCGGCGTGGCTCGCTCCAGCAGACCTTCCAGCACCTCGTTGGAGCAATGCCCACCGCCCAGCCATAAGTACTGTAGCGATGGCATCGCCAGCTTGCGCCCGTGTAGCTGCTGGATCAGCTTTGCAGCCATCCACGGGCTGAGCAAAATATGCGTAGCCTGATGGCGGTTGACATAGCTGGCAAAGTCGTTGTCGAAATCGGCGTTATCAATGATCAGCAAGGTGCCGCCGTGTGCCAAGGTGCGCAGCGCTGGGAATATGCCTGCACCCATCGACAAATCAAACGGAATGGTACGCGTGTTGCCATCCCAAGTTAAAAGAGATTGCGCCACGCGGATGAGCGATTGAGCTTGTGTGAGCGCCACACCTTTGGGGTTGTCGGTCGTGCCTGAGGAAAGCGCCACAAACCACGGCGCATCTGCCAAGCTGGCATCGGGCTGGGCGCGGGCTGACTCTTGGTAAAGCTGTGCCTCTTCGGCGTCGATATGCAGATTGTCTAGCACCAGCACATGCCAATTTGCGAGGGCTTGACTGGCGTGGTTGACAATGAGTTTTTGGATGCGGTATTTTTTTGCAAGCTCGATGCGTTGCTGGATCGGGCGATTGGGCGACAGCGGCAGCACGCATGCACCCAATGCAGCCAGCGCAAAGACGGTGGCCAGAAAAACCGGCGATGATGGCAGGGTGATGCCCACCATGGTGCCGCGCGTGATGCCTTGGGCTGCAAACTGGCGCTGCAAATGATGCGTGGCCAGTGCGAGTGTGAAATAGCTGTATTCAGCGCCTTGATAGAGCACCGCCGTTTTACTGGGATCAAGTTGAGCGCCTTGACGCAGCAAGCTGCATAAATCCGGGCCTGGCGTGTTTTGCGCAGTCGGTGATGGCTGTGATTCGGTCAATGGGGTGGAGAGCATGGTCGTGGGAATGTACGTGCTGATGAATAGGAAGCCGGTTGTTGCGTCAACATATGCGGCAATTATGAGTGACCGACGAGGCGCAAGGCTTGTGCCACGATGCCTTGACTGGCTTGGCTTGGCGAATACTGGGCATAGCGGCGGGCAAAATGCTGGGCGGCTTGCTTGAAGCGCGGCTCGGCCAAGATGCGCATCAGGGCTGCTGTGATGTGCGCGGCTGTTTGTGGCTGTGGCAGCAAGCCTGCGCCCAAGCGCGCGGCTTGTTGCGCACACAGCATGGCTTCAAAATGCCGCACATACGACACCATGGGCTTGCCAGCAAGCAAGCTGGCATGCACCAAGCCGGCGCTGCCGTAATTGAGCATCGCATCGCACTGCGGCAGGGCAAGATCTAAGCGCAGCATCTGCTCGGTGATCCAAACATTGGGCGCATGCCACGCTTGCAGCAGCGCCGGGCTGGCATCGCGCAAGCAGATGCAGTAATGCAGCGGGCTGGCATGGATGGCTTGGCGCAATGCATCGAGCTGAGGCAATTCTGTATTGAGGTAAGCAAAGATTTTTCCTTCGTGGCCAGTTGACCCAACAGAGCCCATGGGCCAATGCGGTGCGATACCCACATCGCTGACGAAGAATGCGCCGCAATAGCTCACACCGGCACGAGGCCCAAAGAAATCAAGCTCTGCAAAGCTCATCACATGGGTTTGCTGGGCGACAAAAATGCCATGCACACTGCCGATGGGTGCTCGATCAAACACGGCGTTCACAGCATCTATGATTTGAGCATCAAACACCTGCTGGCGCTGGCCGCCGCGCCAATCTGGCGAGGGATGCGCATCGATGGGAAGCTCAAAGGGCAAGGCCATCAAGACGCTGGGCACGCCATGCTGCCTCGCGCACAGCAGAGAAAGCGGCGCATAAGAGGCCACCAACAGATCGGGCTGGCAGAGCTTGAAGATACCCGCCCACGCTGCTGCCATGCCGGCTAAATGCTGGCGCGAAGTGAAGCCGAAAACTGCCAAAACATCGGCCATCGATTGCGGCTGGGGGCCATCCGCAGGGAAGAATTGATCGGGATGAAACGGCGCTTGCAGCACGGTAAAACCCTCAGCTTGGAGCATGGCGCCAGCGCCGCGCACATCGCGCAACGCAAATGTCACTTGATGGCCCTGTGCCTTGAATTCCCGCGCCATGGGCAGCAGGGGCAGCACATGGCCATAGCCTTGCCCGATTTCCCAACTGAAGAGGATCTTTGCACGCTGTTTCATGGCGCTGATGGGGCTAGCCTTGCGCGACTGGCAAATCTGCCCGGTGGCTCCATTCGCTCCAGCTGCCGGCAAAGAGCTGGCTGGGTGGGTAGCCTGCGATGTGCATGGCCAAGATGTTGGGCACAGCGCTCACGCCGCTACCGCAGTGGTGAATCACCTTGCTGGCATCTCTTGCGCCGAGCAGCACATCGAATTCTGCTCTGAGCTCAGCCGGGCTTTTGAAGAAGCCTTGCGCATTGAGGTTGGCTGTGAAGGGGCGATTGAGCGCGCCGGGGATGTGGCCGGCAATCGGGTCGATGGGCTCCATCTCGCCGCGATAGCGGGCGGGCGCGCGTGCATCGATGATGGTGTGTGAGCCTTGCTTGGCTGCGAATGCTACTGAATCAATAGCTAACAATGCAGTGTTTATGCCGGGCTGATCTTGAATGAGGGGGTATTTTTGCTTTGAAAAATCAGGCTTGGCACTGTTTGTGCCACCCCGCACTGCGCCACCCGCCGCCACCCAAGCTTGCAAGCCCCCATCGAGCACCGCCACGCGCTCGTGCCCGATCCAATGCAGCATCCACCAAGCGCGGCCACAATAATTGCAACCATTGCGGTCATAAACGACGATTTGCGTCTCGGGCGTAACGCCCATGGCGCCCGCCCATGCGGCAAATTTCTCTGGTGAGGGCAGGGGATGGCGGCCACCGCTGGCCTTGTCGAGCGCGGCGGTTTTGTCGCTGAGATCGGTATCCAGATCAATGAAGGCAGCGCCGGCAATATGCTGCGCTTCGTAAGCGGCGCGGGCGGCAGGTGGATTCATCAAATCACCGCTGCAATCCCAGATGTGCAGATTTTTTGAGTCAAATGAGCTGTTTGCCAGCATGATTGCTCGTAAGTCTGCTATTGAAATAAGAGTGGAATAGACCATGTTCAATGCCCTTTCAGGATGCTTTCAATGCTCTTCAGGAGGTGTGTTGGGAAGCGCACGGTTGCGCAAGATGGTCGCTGCGATGCCACTGGCCATGATCACGAGCATGCCGCCCCAAGCGATCAGGGGCAGCTTGTCGCCAAAGAAGACCATGCCAAATGTGGCGGCAAACACGATGCCGCTGTATTGCAAATTCGCCACCAGCATGGTGGCGCCGCTGGCATACGCCCGGGTCATGCAAAGCTGCCCCGCAGAGGCGAGCAGGCCAATGGGCAAAATCCAGATGGCATGCGCGGCGCTCCAAGGCGAAAAGCCGGTGAACGCAATGCCAGCCAAGCCAAACACCGCCGATGCCACTGCAAAATAAAACACCACCCGTGCCTCTGGCTCGCCTGCGCGGGAGAGCGCCGTGACCTGCAAATACGCCAGCGCGGCTGTGATGCCACTCATCATGCCGATCAGCCCCGCCCAGAGTTGATTGGCCTCAAACGCGGGGCGCAGCACCATCACCACGCCACCAAAGCCCGCCAGCACGGTGGCAAACAATGCGCCTTGCTGTGCCCCGTGTGAGCCGTGGTGGCCAAACATCAGCGCCCCGCCCACCAGGAAGGCCGCAATCCAGATGCTGCTCATGTAATTGAGCGTCATGGCTGTGGCCAGCGGCAAATGTTGCAAGGCATAAAACCAAGCCAAGAGCGAGAGCGCACCAATCACGCCGCGCCAAGCGTGCATGCCCAGCCGCTGCGTTTTCAGGCTCACGCGCAGTGAGCTGGCCCAAGCAAAGGTGAGCGCCATGCTGACCAAGCCGCGATACGCCACCAGCTCCATGGCGTTGTAATGCACAGCGGCAAATTTCACACACACGCCCATCAGCGCGAAGGCGAATGCAGCCACCAGCATCCATAAAGGTTGGCGGGATGATGTCATGAGGGGTGTGTGTTGGCAAAAATCAAGCAGCGAGCCACTTCGGCAAAACCAGCGCCGCGTGCTTGCTCACAAATATAGCGCGGCCAATGCGTCAATTCTGACGCAAATCGAGCAAGATTCGCCACGCCTATGCTGCTTTCAAATGCTTCAAACATGAGCTGATCATTGGTCGAATCGCCCACATAAGCCCAACGATGCATCTCTTGCGATAGATCGCGTTGAAACAAGTGGCGCACGATCCAATGCGCGCCTTGGAGTTTGTTGTGATCGCCATACCAGCCGTTGATGTGGATGGAGCTCACCGTGGCTTGCATGCCCTCGCTTTGCATGATGCGCACAACTTGCGCGATCTGCTCTGGGGGCAAATGCGTGAACTCGCTGTGATCCATCGCAATATCGGTCTCTCGGCCTGCGCTGTCAGTGCTGCGCTTGGCGCCTGGCACTTCTTGTTCAATGCGAGCGAGCACTTGCTGCATCCGTGCAAAGTTGATCGCACGAATTGATGCATCAATTTGATATGATTTTGATAGCATACTATCTATATTTAATGCCGGCAAGTGGCTATTTTGACTTGTATTTTGAGCAGAAAAGAGCGCTACAGAGCCATTTTCTGCGACGATCGCATCCAGCGGCCAAGCGGCAGCAAACGGCTCACTCCAGCCTACGGGCCGGCCTGTGATCGCAATCACTGTCAGCCCAGCGGCTTTCAAATCATGCAAAGCTTGCAGCGCATCCGCAGTAATTTCGCCTTCCGTGGTGAGCGTGTCGTCAATATCGGTGAACACGCCAGTGATTTGCCGGCGTTTCTCGATCGGCCAATGGATGAGGGGTTGCATGGTTGACATATCGATCAGACACCTAACAGATACAACCATGGCGCTGCTTGCCGAATGCGAATCACAGCGCTGTCTTCTTGCGCTAGGTCTTCATCTTGCGCGGCGTTGGCTACGAGTTGCACGGCTTGTGCCCTTGGCCATTGCGTGGCGAAGCGTTGCAGTGCGCGGTGAGGCTTGATATCGGTTGTTTTACATTCGATCAAAAGCGTGAGAGTGGCTTTGTCGCCTTCACCATCGCTGAGGCAAAAATCGATTTCTGCATCGTCTTTGGTACGAATGTAGTGCAGCGCAGTGGTTGCACCTTCGCTGTCTTGCTGCCAGTGCACATGTTTGAGCAAATGACAGGCGACAAGATTTTCAAACTTTGCACCTGCATCGCCTTCGATTAAGCCTGTGTCATAAAAATAAACTTTGGGCGCTTGCAGCGTTGCGCGAGCCACATTGCGATGCCAAGGCCGCACTTGGAACACGATGTACAAAGCTTCCAAAATCTCCAGATAACGTCGCAAGGTGACAGGCGATACGCTCATCTCCCGGGCGATGGAAGCCATCGACAGTGGCGAGCCGGTGCGGCTGCGCAGCGCTTGCAAAAACACGCGCATGGTGTTGATCTCTTGGATGCGCGACATTTCCACAATGTCTTCACGAATCAAGCCTTCAATGTAGGTTTGCCGCCAGCGATGGGCAGTGCGCGGCGAAGCAGCCAAGCAAGGCTCTGGAAACCCGCCTCGCTCTAGCAGGCGGCGCATGGCTGAGTCTGCGTCGGGTGCTATCTCTTTTGTAGCGTATTGCACCAATTCATGCACAGAAAGCGGATGCATGCGCCAATGAAAATAACGCCCCGCCAGCGATTCGCCGCTTTGCGTGAACGTGTCCATGCGCGCACTTCCCGTGACAAGAATTGCGGGCTTGCCCTGCTGAGCCGTGCTGGCCCGAGCCGCGCGCGCATCGGCCACGCCTTTGAGCCAAGGCTTCCATTCCGGCATTTTGTGCAATTCATCCAACACGAGCAAATCGCGATTCGCCGCCCAGCTATGCTTGGCCAAAATCGCCCGATCGGGCAAGATGTCGTAATTCAAATATTGAGATGACGCAAACCACTCTGGGTAACGCGCACGCAGGTTTTTGCCCAAGGTGGTTTTGCCCACTTGGCGCGGCCCGGTCAGGATAACCAGCTTGTGCTGAATATCCTCAGCAATGGGCTGATCGAGGTAACGAAACATCCGACTATTACACCATAAAATATCAAAAAGTCGCGACTATTTGATATTTACTGGTGCAAAAGTCGTTGATTTTCGGCTGATTTAACTCGCTTGCAATTCCAACCCGGCATGCTCGCGCAGCGCGTGGAATTGGATTTTGGGGTGGCGCTCTTGCGTGAGGCGCAGATCGTAGGGGGAGGTGAGCAAGTAGGC
>JANNED010000069.1:0-5627 GCA_031388245.1 Variovorax sp. | reverse complement strand
CTGGGCAAGGTAGTCGATGCCGGGCTTGATGTTGTCAACCGAGCCGCCGTTGGCGTAAGCGGCGGCAAACACCAGAACTTGACCCACCCCTGTGGAGCGAGGATCGAGATACACCACCGAGCTTTTGAATTCTGGCTTGAGCAAATCAGCCCAAGAAGTGGGCGTGTTTTTCACCATTTTTTTATTGACAATGAAGGCAATATTAAGCGTGTGAATCGTGAACCAGCGACCTTCTGTTTCTTTGAAAACAGCGGGTAGCTTTTCAAAATTGATGGGCTTGAAAGGAGCAACAACATCCTTTTTCACGGCATCTACCGCAGAAGCTGCAAAGTAGTAAGCAGTATCGGCTTGCGGCCTGCGGCGTGCTTTTTCTAATGCCACAACGGTTGCAGCTGAGCCCAAATCGTTGTAGGTGAGTTCAACTTCTGGATAGCGCTTTTTGAATTCACGGAACAGCGCTTTCCAATTGGCCCACTCTGGCCCCGTGTCAAACGACACCACCAAGCCTTCTTTTTCTGCTTCGGCGTAGAGCGCTTTTTCGCCTGGGTACAGCTCTGGGCCTTCAAATGAGAAAGCGCTTTGAGCGAGCAGCGCCATCGGAATGGCAGCAGTGGTTTTAACAAATGATCGGCGTTGCATAAAAACTCCTTGTGTGAAAAAAAGAAAGGTGAGGTTTACTCGTCGAGTAATCGGATGTGTTCGGGTGCGATAGCAATGCAATGAGTTGCCACTCGCGCTGCCTCGACAAGAATGGGTTGAGGTGCGCCTTGCACCGAAAAATCAAATCGACTGACTGAGCCTAAATAACGCACGGCCGTGGTTTGCCCCGTCAAGCGATTGATAGCTTCAGGCGCAGGATCAACCTCAACGTGTTCTGGGCGAATTAACGCATAAAGCTTTTTCCCGGCGGTGCGCTGGCCTGTGGGTGCATGCAAGCATGCAAAGCCCACATCAATTTCATCTTGAGCCACTACTTGCGCAGAAAGAATGGTGGACAAGCCCACAAACTCAGCGACTGCCTTGCATGAGGGTGCGGCGTAAATCTCTTTAGGCGTGGCGCATTGCAAGAGTCGCCCGTCTTTGAGCATGGCCACACGATCAGCCATGCTGAGCGCTTCTTCTTGGTCGTGCGTGATCAATAGCGTGGTGGCTTGGTATTTGCGCTGCAATTTGCAAATCTGATCGCGTAAATGTCCCCGAATGCTGGCATCGAGCGCGGCCAAAGGCTCGTCAAGCAGCAAGGCACTTGGATTGATGGCCAAAGCTCTGGCTAAGGCCACGCGCTGCTGCTGCCCGCCTGAGAGCTGAGCGACAGAGCGCTGCGCTAAGCTGCGCATGTCTATCGTGTCAAGCAATTCCGAGGCGCGTGCGTGGCGATCTGCGGTGCTGATGCCACGTAACTTGAGGCCATAGGCAATGTTATCCAGCACATTCAAATGCGGGAACAGCGCATAGCTTTGAAAGACCATGCCCAAATTGCGTTGATGCACTGGCAAGCCAGAGATGTCGCTGCCGTTCAGAACGATGGAGCCTGTGTAGCCGGTGGTTAAACCCGAGATCAATTTAAGTAAAGTTGATTTGCCAGAGCCACTGGGGCCAATCACCGCCACCAGCTCTCCTTTGCTCACCTGCAAGTTCAAGCCATGCACACCTTGCGTGGTGCCCGGATATTGGTAGCTCAGTTGTTGTAATTCAAGGCTCATGATTTTTTTACAAAGGCAGAAGACAGCGTGGCCGATAAGCTGGCCAGCACCAGCAAGATCACCGTGGCGGCGCAGGCAAACCCAGTCGCCCCATAAAAGGCTTGCAGTAATACGACGGGATAGGTGCGATTTTGGAAACTGGTTAGTAAATTGGACAAACCAAACTCACCCACCGAGATAGCCGCCACCATCACTAGGCCGCTGAGTAAACTTTGACGCAAATTGGGCAGCACCACGCTGTAGAACTGCTGCCAGCTCGATGCACCGAGCGTGGCTGCCGCATTCTCTAATTGATCGAGGCGTAAATGGCGCAGATCGGCCAGCAGCGTCTGGGTTAAGTAGGGCAGGGTATGAATCGCATGTGCTGCAATCAGCAAGGGCAAGCTGCCCAGCCAAGGCATCCAATCGGTATTGAAAACAATCATGTAGCCAAAGCCAAGGGTGATCGTGGGCACGGCCACCGGCATGGCGCTCACCAGCTTGGCGGCCAAGCTGCCACGCTGCTTCGCACCGTGGTAGAGGCTGTAGGCCAAAGGCACAGCCAGCAACGTGTTGATGACGCAAGCCGCGCCTGCCACCGTGAGGCTGCTCACGAATGCTTTGCGAAAAGAGGTATCCAGCCAAAGATCGGTATACCAGCGGCCTGTCACGCCTGTTGGCAGCAGCGTATTGGTCCACAAATTACCGAAGCTGCCGATCAGCAGCAAAGCAATCGGCAGCAACAGATAGATGGCATAAACCAACGCAACACCGCGAATCACTTTTTTTCCAATTCAAATTCTGTAATCGCCCGAATCATGGACTGCTGTGAATTCTGCGCTGAGTTACGATGTAGTAGCTTGAATTTGAATTCACGATAGTTGATATTTTGGAAACTATTTTTCATCAAGCCGACATACACTACAGTCCATGAAACGCATCTGCCCCACCATTCAGGAACTGCTTGCTTTTGATGCCGTGGTGCGGCACGGCAGCTTTTCCCATGCGGCAAGTGCGCTGTGCATCACGGTCAGTGCGGTGAGCAAGCAAATCTCAGGTTTAGAAGAATTTTTGGGGCGAGCCTTGTTTCAAAAATCAGGCCGCAACTCAACACTCACGCCACAAGGTCAAATTTATTGGCAAAAAGTATCGAGCAGTTTGCGCACGATTGAAGCAGCTAGCTTTGAACTGCGCTCCACAGCAAGTGGGTCGGGGACATTGACCTTGGCTAGCGTGCCTACTTTTCTAACCAAGTGGCTGATTCCTCGCTTGCCATCGTTTAGCTCGCAGTGCCCCAGCGTGATCATGAGTTTCAGTCAACACTTGAATAATAGTGAAGATTTGCCGGAAGGCGTGGATGCAGCCATTCGCTATGGCGATGGCAACTGGCCGGGGGTGGCGTCTGATTATTTGGCAGGGCGTGAGTTTTGCTTGATCGCTGCGCCAAGCTTGCTAGGTGCGCGCGCCGTGAGTGCGCCGGTTGACTTAACCCAATTGACGCTTCTGCACCACGAACATGCCCCCGGAGCGTGGCGCCAATGGGCTGTGCAGCATGAAATACCTGAGCGGCAAGTGCTGGCGGGCCCGCGCTTTGCGCAATATTCGGCGGTGATTCAAGCAGCACTCAGCGGGCTGGGTATTGGTCTCGTGCCCAAAATTTTAGTGCTGGAGGAATTGCGCTTGGGCAGCTTACTGATGCCTTGGGAGCAAAGCGTCAGCGTTGATCAGGGGCACTACCTGTGCTTTAGGAGCGAAAGCTTGAATTCGCCTGCTTTTAGCTCTTTTCGCTCGTGGATATTAACTGCATCTAACGGCTTGAAGAATTGAACAGTTTTAATCCGTTATCTGTGATTTTCAAAATCAACCCCTCTTCCGCATCAAAGTCGATTTACCAAACATGCTCTCCACCAAATCCACTGCCAGCTCCGCCGTTTGGTTGCGAATATCTAAAGCAGGGTTCAGCTCCACAATATCAAGTGAGGCGAGCAAGCCCGTGTCGGCCACCATTTCCATGCACAGCTGCGCCTCGCGGTAAGTCGGCCCGCCGCGCACGGTGGTGCCTACGCCGGGTGCAATATCGGGGTCGAGAAAATCCACATCCAAGCTCACATGCAGATGCGTGGTGGCATCCGTCAAAGCCAGCGCCAGCTCCATCGCGTGTCGCATACCCATCTCGTCGATGAAGCGCATGTCAAACACCTCAATCCCGGCTTCATGCACGAGGCGTTTTTCACCATCGTCTACGCTGCGGATACCGATTTGCTTGATGTCTTTGGCTCTGATGGCGGGCTTCTCCGCAGAGTAGCCGCCAATGCCCACCAGCTCGGGTGGGCCATAGCCGCAAAGACAAGCCACAGGCATGCCGTGGATATTGCCGCTGGGGGTGAGCGTGGCGGTATTGAAATCGGCATGCGCATCAAACCAGAGCACGCGCAGCTTCTTGGCAGTCGCTTGGCAATGCCGCGCCACCGCGCTGATCGAGCCAATGCCAAGGCAATGATCTCCGCCGAGCAAGATGGGCAACTGGCCTGCTTGCAATTCGGCTAGCACCGCATCGTGCACAAGGCGATTCCACTCGGCCACTTCGGGCAAATGCCGAAAGCCATTAACAGCTGGTTGCCATGGATTGGGCGGGCCATTCAAATTGGCGCAATCTTTGACCTGCAAGCCTTGCGCAACAAGCGCCTGCGCCAAGCCCGCCACGCGCAAGGCATCAGGCCCCATGCTCGCGCCGCGCGTGCCTGCGCCCACATCAGTGGGCGCGCCAATCAGGCTGATGGGAAAATGTGAAGATTTCATGCCGCTATTGTGATGCGGCTGGCGGTGGTTTCTTGCGTAGATTTGGCCTTGACTGGGCTTGCAGGCAAGGCAATCAGCTCATACAAATCCTTGGGGTCGCTCAGTTGCGGGATCAAATCCAGCACGCTTCCAGCAGATTGCTCCTGCGCCATCACGCGCAGCGTGCGCAGGGCAGAGAAATCTTCTAAGGCAAAGCCCACAGAATCAAACATCGTGATCTCTTGCGCAGATGTACGGCCAGCCGCTTGGCCAGTGAGCACGCGCCAGAGCTCAGTGACCGCAAAATCCCTCGGCATATGCTGCAAATCGCCTTCAATCCGGGTTTGCGGCTCGTATTCCACAAACACATTAGAAAGTGCGAGCACCTCAGGCGGCACTTCTGTTTTGCCGGGGCAGTCACCTCCCACGGCATTGATGTGCATGCCAGGCTCGATGATGTCTGCTGTGATGACGGCAGCGTTTTGTTTGTCTGCCGTGACGGTGGTGACGATGTCAGCGCCCGCCACTGCTTGCCCTGCGTTCGCGCAAACAATGAGCTTCAAGCCGCGTGCGGTGGGGTTGCGTTGCAAATTGCGCACCAGCTTGATCGTTGCCTCTGGGTCGGTGTCAAACAAGCGGATTTCATTGATGCTTAGCAGGTGATGAAACGCCAGTGCCTGAAACTCAGCTTGCGCACCATTGCCAATCAGCGCCATGCTGCGGCTGTCTTTGCGGGCGAGCAGTTGCGCGGCAAGCACGCTGGTGGCTGCGGTGCGGATGGCAGTGGTGAGTGTCAACTCAGAAATCAGCAAGGGCATGCCTGTGGCCACATCCGCGAGCACACCAAAAGCCATCACGGTGGATAAGCCGCGCTGTGGATTTTTCGGGTGACCGTTGACATACTTAAAGCTGAACTGTTGGTTGTCGGCAATCGGCATCAGCTCAATCACGCCGTCTTGGGAGTGCGCGGCGGTGCGGGCGGATTTATCAAACTCAGGCCAACGCGCAAAATCCTCGCGCAGGGCTTGCACCATGCGAGCAAAAGTGTTCGGCAAGCCAGCCGTTTGCACGAGCTGCACGACATCTTGTACGCTCAAAAATTGCGTGTGAAGCGGGCTGTGCAATGCAGCGGGGCTGGTGAGTTGGGATAGAATATTGGAGGAAAAA
>JANNED010000036.1:0-2316 GCA_031388245.1 Variovorax sp. | reverse complement strand
TTTCTTTTTCGCGACTTTCGCGTAACTTTTGCGCCTTTCGCGTTTGGAAACTCGGTAGTTCTCTATTTCCTGCGCATCCCGGTAAACGCCGAAAACTCCCATCTCCTCAAGCCCACAATCATCGTGAATCCATCGCGGTGTTTCTCATCCAACTTTTTATCGGCCAAATGCTGCGCCGCAAAATCTTGGCCGATGCGGTTGATGCGCTCGACGAAATTTGGGGCCACAGTGCGGTTGATGTTGCCATGAACCATCAGCAATGTCTCGCCTTCGCGGTCAAAACGGCCTGAAAAATACTCTCCCACAATGTGCTGCGTGAAATAGCTGCGGATCGGGCCGTCTCCGCGCCATCGAAAGGTCTTCGCCACTTTAAGGCGGTACCGGTTCATCGGCTTGAGCTCAATCACGCCGAGTTTGTCTAAGGCAAGCAACTTCGCCGTGCATTGCGCCTCACTCATTTGATAGGTCTGCACGATCTGCTCGTAGTCCCAATACGACAGCACACAGATTGCGGCAAGCAGCAAGAGAGGATCTTTCACCACCGCGGCTTCTTGCTCGTAGGTGAGCTCCGTCATGAGGGGCGTGCTCTCTACCACTTTGCGGGAGAGATCGGCGAAATCGGTACCCAAAAAGCGGCAGACATCGTCAATCCGCGAGAGCGGCATTTCCTTTTTACTGAACATGCGCTTGATCGTGGATTCGCTCATCTCCAAAGCTTCAGCCATGTCGGCATAGGTTTTGCTGCGGCTTTTGAGCTCTTGCTTGATCACGTCAATGAGAAGGGTGGTATCTGCCATGGTGATGCCTGTGTTGTGTTTCAATATTCTATTCAGCCCGATAATCAGCCTATGAATTTCGATTTTTCCAACTCCTACTCCACCACCCGCATCCCCGTCTTCGCCCGCAATGTGGTGAGCACCTCGCATCCGCTGGCCGCGCAGGCCGGCTTGCGCATGATGCTGAAGGGAGGCAATGCAGTGGATGCTGCGGTGGCCGCTGCTGCCGCGATCACGATTTGTGAGCCTGTGAGCAATGGTCTCGGCTCGGATTCTTTTTGCATTTTGTGGGATGGCAAAAAACTGCATGGCCTGAATGCTTCTGGCCGCGCGCCCAAGGCGTGGAGTGAGGCCTATTTCCACAGCAAATACGGCCAAAGCGCCAATCCGCCCAAGCGCGGGATGGACAGCGTGACTGTGCCGGGTGCAGTGGGCAGCTGGGTGGCGCTGAGCGAAAAGTTTGGCAAATTGCCTTTTGCCGATTTGATGGAACCCGCGATTGAAATTGCCGAGCGTGGCTACTTGCTGCCTCCTGTGGTGCAAGGCAAATGGGCAGCTGCTACGCCAGAGCTGCAAAGCTTGCCCGGCTTTGCGCAAGCCTTTTTGCCGTGGGGGCGTGCGCCCAATGTGGGTGAGCTGTTTCAGTTCAAGGCGGCAGCGAATGGCTTGCGCAAAATTGCAGAGACCAAGGGCGCAGCGTTTTATGGCGGCGAGATTGCACAAGCGATTGAGAAATTCTCATCAACCCATGGCGGCAGCCTCACTGCAGCAGATTTTGCGGCCTACAAGCCAGAATGGGTAGCGCCGATTTCGCAAAGCTACCGAGGCTACGATTTGCATGAGATTGGGCCCAATGGCCAAGGCATTGCAGCGCTGATTGCGCTCGGCATCTTGAATCATTTTGATGTGGCATCGCACAAGCTGGATGGCGTGGATTCGCAGCATCTGCAAATCGAGGCGATGAAGCTGGCTTTTGCCGATGTGTACCAATTCGTGGCAGAGCCATCGTCCATGGCGGTGACGCCCGAGCAAATGCTCGATGGAGCATATCTGGCTTCCCGTGCGAAACTCATCCGCATGGACACAGCGCAAGATTTCCAAGCGGGCAATGTGGCCAAGGGCGGCACAATTTATCTCACCACTGCCGATGAGTCAGGCATGATGGTCAGCTTCATTCAGAGCAACTACATGGGCTTTGGCTCAGGCTGCGTGGAGCCCAGCTTTGGCATCAGCTTGCAAAACCGCGGGCATGCCTTCTCGCTCGATGCAGCCTCGCCCAACGCCGTTGCACCGGGCAAGCGCCCTTTCCACACCATCATTCCCGCCTTCCTCACCAAAGACGGCCAGCCTGTGATGAGCTATGGCGTGATGGGTGCCAACATGCAGCCCCAGGGCCACATGCAGACCCTGGTGCGCATGCTGGACTTCGGCCAGAACCCGCAGGCCGCCTGCGATGCGCCGCGCTGGCGCTTCAACGAAGGCCTGTCGATCAATGTCGAGGCCCAGATGGACCCGGCCACCGCCCAGGGCCTGGTGGACC
>JANNED010000019.1:0-13116 GCA_031388245.1 Variovorax sp. | reverse complement strand
TGTTGGCAATCGCGGTTAAATCGCCTGTCACGGTCAAAGCACCCAAATTCAAAGCATTGGCATCGGTAACTTGCACCACATTGCCGGTTAGCACCACAGCACCTTGGAAGTCGTTGGTATTCTGGGTGAGTGTGATGTTTTTAGAAGCGCCGGCATTGAAATTGGATGCACCGGAGATCACAGCTGCAGCGGTTTGGGTGATTGCGCCTGTGTTGTTGGTGTTCACAGTGAGGCTCGCCGCTTTGACAGCAGGCAATGCCAATGCGCCTTGGGTGTCGATACTCAAAGCATTTAAGCCAACCGTGCCGCCAATTGCACCGCCGAGAGTGGTCGTACCAGCATCGGTAATGGTGAGACTTTCAGTAGCGGCTGTTGTGCCATTGATCGTTTTTGCGAAGCTGATGCCTGAACCAGTGGCGACGACACTACCTGCCAAGGTCACAGCGTTGTTGTAAGTTTGCGCGCCAGAGGTGGTGACGTTGTTGGCGAGGCTGGTCGTACCCGTAGCGGCCGTAGTCACGCCTTCGACAGTGAGGCTTCCAAGCTTTTGACCCGCTCCAGCGCCGACCGTGTTGGCAAAAGTGGTTGCACCATCGGTACGTACTGTGAGCTTGTTGCTTTCGGTTGCAGTGCTATAAACCACATCGTTGAAGCTGATTGCGCCGCCTGTGGTGCTCGCTATGGTGATGTTTGTGCCTGCTACTGCCGCGTCTAATTCCACAAAATCACCAAATGTGATTGCACCAGCTTTGATATCGTCCGTAACGACCACTGTACCCGGAGTGCCTGTATTGCTCACAGTCAGGCTGGTCAACGGTGTTGTGTTGCCCACTTTGCCCAAACGTACTGTGCCATCGGTGTTGATTTGGAGTGTCTGAGCGCCATCAATGGCTTTGAAGCTCATCAATGCACCGTTGGCGTTGCTGTCAAATGTCGTGGCAGCCATCAAAATGATGTTGCTGTTGTAGGTTTGACCGTTTTCTGTATAAACCGCGCCGCCGATTTGAATTTTGTTGTCGCCGCCGGTAGGGCCAGTAACAGTGACCGAGCCAAAGGGTGTACCAACCAAGCCGATATTGCCCAATATCGTGGGCTGAGATGCCGTCGTGTTGGTATCAATCAATACCAAATCATCGGTGTTCGCCGTGGCATTAACGCCGCCGGTCATGGTGATGCCTTTGGCTTGGAAGGTGACATCGCCGTCGATGGTGATGACGGTAGGGCTGGTGAAGCCGAAGCCAAAATTCACATCTTTGGTGAACACGCTGCCGCTGGCGCTGCTGGTGGTCAGGCTCAGGCCGGTGGTCAGGCTGAGTGTGCCGAGGCGGATGGTGTTGGCACCGTTATTTAGCGCGAGTGTGCCGCCAGTGGCTGACACAGCACCTGTCAAGTTATTAACTTTAGAGTTGAGGGTGACATCATTCGCGCCTGCATTGAACGACGATGTGCCATCGACATCCAAAATACCGCTTTGCGTGATCGCGCCGCCTGCGACGATGGAGAGATTGCCGGTGATATTCGTGGCGGCCAAAGCGATCGCAGCGTTGGTGTGCTCTACCGTGAGGTTACGCAGGCTGGTGGCGGTATAGGTGGGTGATGCAGGCGTTGCATTAACGTTGCGCCATGCCACATCACGCAAGTCAGCCGGGCCAGCGCCGCCTTCTGCGAATGTGACGCTGCCTGCCACCGTATTGTTTTGCGTATTGAGGATGATGTCGTAGGGGTTAGCAGTGGTGTCTGTGACAGTGAATGCCACCGCGCCTGCAGCATCGCTTTGAGATAACACACCAGTTTGCGAGATAGTGCCTTGAGAGACGACTGTGATACCGTCTTTTGCTGTGATTGCGCCTAGCACCGTGGCTTGATCGTTTTTGATGCTGATTGCTTTTGCTTGGCCACTGATTGCACCGGTGAATTTATTGCCGCTGTTGGCAACGGTTACGTTAGCCGATGTGATGTCGCCTGTTGTGAAATTGCTGGTGCTGCCGGCAGTGATTGTGCTGCCAACTGCTTGCGATACCACATCGCCACTCGTCGTGACTACCAATGCGCCAGTTGCATTGATATTGCCTAAAGTGAGGCCAACATTGTTTGTCAAGCTCACCGCACCGCCGGTAGCGGCAACTGTGCCCGATAAAGCGTTGCTGACCTGATTGAATGTTACGGCGGCTGTACCAGCATCCAGTGTGACGTTTTTGCTGAGCGTGAGCGCACTGGCTTGCGTGATGGCTCCGTTAGCAGTTTTGACGCCGATCGTGGAATCAGACAAGGTGCCGATTTGAATGCCGCCGCTTCCTGCGCCAAGGCTGATGGCATTGGCTGCGTTGGTGCTGGCATTGACGGCTGCGCCGAAAACGTTGCCTTGGTTGGCCACCGTAATGTCTGATGCCCCCGAGGTATTGAAGGTAGCTGCGCCCGTGGCGCTCACGACGCTGGTGGCAACTTGGGTGATTGCTTGGCCTGCATTGACGACGAGCGCACCCGTGGCAGATACCGTGCCCAATACCAGCGCATTGGTATCGCGCAAAGTCACGGCTGCACCAGAAGCTGCGAGGGTGGCGAAATTGTTGTTTGCTTGATTGGCTGTGATGTTGCCAGCGCCAGCATTGATGTTGCTGGTGCTTGCTGCTGCAGCGACGATAGACGTGCCAGCTGATTGCGTGAAATTGCCGCCGCTTGTGGTGATGGAGACACCCGTGGCAGAGGTGATGGCTCCCGCAGTTTGGTTGATATTGCCGCCAGCTGAAGTTAGCGATACTAGGCCGATTGTGGATGTAACGTTATGGCCCACGCCCAAAGTACCTGCACCTGAGCCGCTGGTGAGCGTGACTGTGCCGCCAGTGATGGCTGCTTTGGTGTCGAAAAGACCTGTGCCTGCGCTGGCAAGATTGACGTTGCCCATGGTGCTAAGGGCAGTGTTCAAAGCCAAAACGCCATTGCCACCTGCCTTGATATCCACATTACCGGCTGCGCCCACTGTAAGCGCTTGGATGGTCACGCCGTCTTGCTCGTAGTAAGTGATGTTGTTACCAGCCAGATTGAGCAGACCAGTAGCTAGCACGCCGTTTTGGGCGCTGTTGGCCAACGTGAGGTCAAAACCTGTACCTGCGGCGATGGTGGAGCTGCCTGTGCTTTGAGCGACCACGCCTGTGCCTGCGACTTGAGTGATTGCTTTGCCAGCCTTGATATCCAACACGCCTGCTGCTGTTGATTGGTTGATATTGCCTAACACCAAAGCATTGGTATCGACGATGGCAATACCAGCACCGCTGGCGGCTAGGGTGGCAAAGTCGTTGCCGGCTTGAATGAGCGACACACTGCCTGTGCCCGCAGTTGCACTGCTGTTGGCATTGGCTGCATTGGCAGTGATCACGCCGGCTGTTTGATTGATATTGGCATTGGTGGAGCTGAGCACCACGCCGCCTGTGGAGGCAGTCACGTTGTGGCCAATGCCGAGCGTGCCCGTGCCTGATGTGAGCGTGACGCTGGCACCTGTGATGGTGTTTGCCGTGTTCAGGGCTGTTGCGCCGCCACTGGCTAAAGTCACGTTGCCTGTGGTGCTGATGGCTGCCGCGGGCAAGGTGAGCAAGCCGCCGGCTTTGACATCGATATTGCCTGCCGCAGCGGCGGTCACCGCTGTAAGAATCAAGCCATCTGTATCGCGAACCGTGACGTTTTTACCTGTGACAGTGAGGGAATTGAAATTATTGCCTGCTTGATTCAATGTCACATCGTTGGCAGTGGTCGCAGAAATGGTGGCCGCGCCTGTGCCCATGGTGAGTGCGCCAGACTGCGTGATGGCGCCCCCAGCGGTGATGCCGAGTGTGCCGGTGCTGGTGCGGGCGATTGCGCCAAGGATGATCGCATTTTTATCCACCACATCGACATTGCCAGTGCCCGTGCCGATGATCAAAGTACCAAAGTCATTTGTGCCGCTGGCTAGGCTGATCGTGCCTGCAGTAAAGGTTGCATTCGCAGCCCCGGTGGTGATTGAAGTACCTGTGGTTTGAGTGATGGAGCCAGCAGTGCCAGCGGTGACGTTGACTGTGCCAGCACCACCGTTACGGATGATGTTGCTCAGTTCGATGGAGTTGACATCAACCACCGTGAGAGCGGCAGCGCCATTGGCAACCGCCAGCTTGGAGAAATCGTTGTTGGCATTGCCCAGCGTGATCGCACCATTGGTCGTATTGAAAGTTGCCATGCCGCTACCCATGATGATGGATGTGCCCGCTGCTTGCGTGACTGCACTGTTACTTGTTCCGACATCAAGAGTACCCGCGCCCGTGCGGGCAATGTTGCCTAAAACAATCGCATTGGTATCGCGGATCGTTAAAGCGCCAGTGCCGGTGGCCACAGCAAGTGTTGCAAAATTATTGTTGACGTTGTTGAGGTTGATCGTGCCATCAACTGCATTGATACTTGCCGTGCCTAAGCTGATGATGGCATCAGCCGCAGCAGCGCCTGCTTGACTGATGTTGCCGCCACCCGTGGTGATCGTGAGGCCGGCTGAGCCTGCATTGAGCGAGCCTGCTGTGATGGCGCCTGTAGAGCCTGCGGTGTTCAGCGTGATGCTGCCAGCAGCCGCGCTCGTGGCTCGCAGGCCACTAGCCATGACAATGCCGCCCGTGCCTGAGTCGACTTGCAGCAAGACGTTGCCTGCAGATGCTGAGATGTTGCCACCAGTCGCAGTGGTAATCGAGCCGGTGATGCTGGCAATCGTGGAGCCACCCGAGGTGCTGTTGGCGCGGGCTGTTACGCCGCCGGCTACGGCAATCGCTGCACCGACTGAAATATTGTTACCGGCTGTCAAAGTCAAAGCGCCAGCACCTGTGTTGGTGATGCCAGCATTCACGAGGATGCTGTCTTCAGCATTCAAGGTGAGGGAATTGGCGCGGTTGAGCGTGCCACTCGCTGCGGTCACGGTGATGTTGCCCGTATTTCCGCCAGTTGCTGGTGTACCAACAGTCGTTACTACAACGTTTCCAGTCGAAAGCCCGCTATCGATGGTTGCCCAACTGATATTAGATGAAGCAGCGGAAGGGGCATAAGGGGAAGCACCATTCACATCCACTGTGGTTACTGCATTGCTGATGGTGATATCCGTCGGATCCAGCAGCCATTCGCCCGCAGCGCCGTGGGCTGCTGAAGTATCCACACGAGTGCTTTCAGCCACTACAAGTGTCTTCTTGCCGGAAGTTTCAACAGCGCCACCATTGCCAGAAGCTGAGCCGCCACGGGCCGAGACTTGGCCGCCAAACACCGTGGTGTCGTCTGCCCAAGCCACCACGCGGCCACCATTGCCGCTGGCTACAGCATCTGCTTTGATTTGAGCGGTGCTATCGACCACGACCACTTGAGCATTGGCCACAGCGCTGCCATCAATGATGCTGGTGGTGTTGCGGCCCTGATAAGCGCCGCCAATTTGGGCGCTGCCGCCGCCGGCTTGGCCTGATACATCGACCACGGCATTGCCGCGCAGACCGACTGCATTGCCTGCCATTTGCACTTGCCCGCCGGTGGTGCCAGCGGCTTCGCCTTTGGCAATCAAGCTGCCAGAGTTTTCTGTGATGCCGTTGCCGCCATCCAGGAAGATGCGGCCATTGCGCTCGACCAAGCTGTTGGCCTGCAAAATGCCGGTGTTGTTGACCACGAGGCTGGCCAGATCGCCTGCGCTGCGGGCAGAGAGCACGATGCTGCCGCCATCGGCGGTGATGACGCCGGCATTCTTCACGCTGGCCAAAGCGGCGGCGCGGTCAATATTCAGGCGGATGAGGCCATCGCCTGCTAAATCAACGGTGACTTTGTCGCCAGCGGCCATGCGCACAGTGCCCATGGGGGCGTTGATGACGCCAGCGTTTTGCACGCTGGGGGCAATCAGGGCCACGTAGCCGCCGCCATTGGCACCGCCTCGGACGGTGATCTTGCCATCGTTGATCACAGCGCCTGCGCCGCCGGTGTTTTCCATAGAGATGGTGTTGCCATTCATGAAGGCGTTTTCATCGACCTTCAGGCTGGTGGCGAGCAGGCCACCTACATCGATGGTGGCATCTTTGCCGATATACACGCCCGATGAGTTTTGCAGCCAAACTTGGCCATTGGAAGACATGCGGCCCAAAATTTGGCTGGCTTGGCCGCTGGTGGTGACTTGATTCAGCGCCACCGAGCTGGAGCTGGGCTGATTGAAGGTGACGCTGGCATCTGTGCCGATGTTGAAGGTGGACCAATTCAAGATCACTTTGCTGGTGGTCTGGTTCACGCTCATGGCATTGCCAACGGTGCCGATGGTGGCAGCGCCTGCGGCCACACTGCCGCCCGTAGGCAGTGCATTGGCGGCCAGGCCTTGGGCAGCGGCCATGCCGGGCCACACCAGCACTTGGCCGCCAAAGATGCCGATCAAGAATTTGAGCAGCATGGACAGGCGCTTGCGCGGGCGGAAGGTGTAGGTCATCTTCCTGCCGCCGGTGCGCACGGTGAAGCTGGTGACTTTGGCTTCTGCTTGTGAGGATTTGGTCATGATTTTGGATTTCCCGAGAGAATTGTTGTTTTCGGTGGATGCGTTGGATGTGGGGGTGGTGTTCATGTGTGTACTTCCCGATGATCAGAACTGCGTCACGGCTTGGAACCAAATGCGATGACGGTCTTTTTTGCCATCTGCATCATAGAAATTGGGGAGTGTGGCGCCGGGATTGGTGCCGATTTTTTGCGCATAAATTGTGCGAATCTGGAAGACGCCTGTCATGGCGAGATTCAGGCCCAAGCCCCAGCTTGAGAGCTCATAGGTATTGGGGACGGTGCCCGTTGCGCCGAAGGGCTTTTGATTGATGCGGATGCCACCATAATCGTAGAACAAGAAGCTTTGCCACTGAACGCTGCCATCAATCGGCAAATCAGCGCGCAGCTCGATCTGGGCAATGTAGCCACCATCGCCGCTGGCCTCGCCGCCCGGATAGCCGCGCACGCCTGTGGCGCCGCCCAAGGTGAAGCGCTCTGCGCTGTCGAGATTTTTGCCTGCCAATTGGCCATTGAGGCCGCCATAGAGGCTGAAGCGATCTGATAAGCGCTGATTGCGCGAAACTTGATAGCCCAGCTTGGTGAAGCTGCCTGCGGCTTTGGGGCCGGAGGCATCAGAGGTGATGCCCACAGCATCTTTGATTTTGAGCTGGCCGGAGACGAAGGAAAGATTGCCAAAGGTGTTGCCGCCGCCAGCAAAGCTATCGCGAGATTGATAGGAGCTGCCCAGTGTGAGCACATTCAACTCGCGCTCGCCCGAGACGGCCACGCCGCTCTTGTTGGTTTGCTGCTTGTTGTCGAAATTGGCATTCAAATAAATGCTGCGATCACGCTGACGCTCCAGCGGATACAAGCCAAACACACTGACCATGTTGCTGGAGCCGCTGGGATTGAACCCGAGCTGGCAACACACCTCAAACAACACACGCGAGGCGGCCACACCAAGGCGAGCGCCTTGGTTGCCCACGGGCAAAGAATAGCTGGCGCGGATCATGGCGAGATCCCGGTTGGATTGCATCAGGCGCAAGCTGGCTTGATCGCCCAAGCCAAAGGGGCTGTTGAAATTGAGCGTTGCGCCCAAGCGAATATCGCCCGTGAAGCGGCTGCCGTAATTGTCGAGATCCACGCTGGCGCTGAAAAGCTTGCCTTCCGTCACGTTGAGGGATACATCGGTTTGGCCCGTGTTGGCACCGGGATCTAAGCTGATGCCCGCATTGATGCCGGGCAAATCATTGGCCAGCAGCGCGGCGCGCTCTAGCGATTTCTCCTGCACGATGGAGCCGGCTGGCACATTGGCATTGAGCACGCCTTGCACTACAGCGATATCTGTGCGCAGCGGGCCGGCTGATTTGGCCTCTGCTTTGCCAACTTGGCCTTCAAGGACCGCAATTTCGACGATGCCATCTTTGATCTCTTGCTGAGGCAAATAAGCGCGGGCCACAAAATAGCCCTTGCTGCGATAAAAGTTGCTCACCGCATCGGCGGCGGCTTGCAGCTCATTGAAGCCGATGCGCTTGCCAAGATTGTCAAGCACCAAGAGCTGGAGCTCGGTCTCTAGTATTTGCGTGTTGCCAGTGATGCGCACGCCGTTGAGCGTCATGGCGAAGCCGCTTTGCGTGGCCAGCTGTGGGCGCACTTCTTGCGCTTTGGGCAGCTTGGGATCTGCTTTGGGCAAGCTGGGCGCGGGGACATTCGTCTCGCGAGAGATTTGGCCGGCATTGGGAATGACTTGCGCCATCAGTGAATTGGCAGCAAGCGCGGCAGTGAGCATCAAAACGCCCTGCATCAATGGCTTGCGCACCCAGGAGTGCGGCGCTTCGCTTGCGCGGCCTCGCATGGCTTGCACCAGGGCAGAAGGAATGGTTTGGAGGGTTTGTTTTTGTTTAGCCAAGATACACCTCTGGGGGGATGCGGGATGAAGAGACACAAGAAGCCATGCGCTGTGGGCGACACAGCTTTTGCATCAGGTCGAAAAATATTGAGAGCAAAGTGTGAAAAAAGTCACGGAGAAAAATTTTGCTTGAGCGAAAAAATAAGGGTTTTCCTATGAAAGCGCATAGATCAAAAGTATTCATATGGCGAAAAAAAGACAGTCGAAATATGACAAAAAAGCACCAAATTCGCGCAAATGCGGCTGCCAAGCCCCTGAAACTGGGCTCGTGATGTGATTTCCATCGAACTTTATGTAACAACGCCTCACTCCTAAATGAATACTTTTTATGTATTTTTCTTCCAACAGCTCGCTCAAAAATGAATACTAAATCATTCATTTTTTGAATCTTTCAACCTCAACGGCCTGATCGATCGTGTGTGCATTTGTGAATGCTCTCCATACTTTGTACCATTAATTTTTGACGGTTTCATGCCTTTTACATCTACCCGGATGAGGGCTTGCGCAAGGTGGAAAAAAGGTGTTGGAAAACAACTTTTTTCACTGTAGTGAGGATGGCAGCGAAGCTAGCAGGCTAGGCCAACCAGCCAAAGCGAACCCATTGCGCCACGGCCTGATCGCCCAAGCAGGCCATCGCTTCATCTAAAGATGCTTGGCCATCGGCCAGCGCGAGCCATTTGCGCTCTTCTTCAGCCAAGCGCACGCTCTGATGCCACACAGTGACCACATACCCAGCGCGATGGCTCTGCGCATCGCGGCGCAGCCAATCCCAAGCTTGCCCGGGCCGCAAATGGCTCAGGCTGGGCGGCTCCTTCCAAGCATTGATCAAGCCAAGTAATACACACTCATGGATCAAAGCGGCTGCGCCAGGATGCGCTGCCAATATCTCTTGCGCATTGCGCCACAGCGGCGCACCCGCTTGGCTGAGCAAGCTCTCTAGCGCGCCCGCATGCGCAGCGGCGCTGAAGCTCACACCACTTGTGCTGAGATAGCTTGGCGCTGCGCCTGCGCTGGCGGCTATCGGCGTCCGATCTACCGCCAGATGCAAGCCTGCCAGCGCTTGGCTTGGCCATGGGCCGCTCAGCAAAGGAAGGGCTGAGGCAGCGCTGTGCGCGATCCAAAGGCTGTTGCGGTAGGTGCGCGCTGTGGCGAAATCGATGTATTGCTCAAGAAGCAAAGGATCGCCAGCGGCCATTTCTCTGAGTGGCTGAGCGACGGCACCCCATCTGCCCGGCCAAGCATCGGGCAAGGCGGCTTCGCACAGGTAGGCGAATCCTTCTAGGCTGGCCTGCTCGGCCATAGCATGGAAATACAGCGGGCGATTCTCACCCGAGAGGAATTCATGAAAGAGCAAGCCGGGCATGGCATGCGCCGCCGCCTGCGCCTCAGCTTGCAGGCTTTCGCCATAGCCTGAGGTCAGGCCGGCAGCTTGCTTGGGCGCCATCGCGGCAACTTTGCCCAAGCCATCGCGCACGGCTTGCTCTTTTTGCTCGGCAGTCGCTGGATGGGCGTTGGTATGCGAGCGCTTTTGCACATGAAATTGTGCAAAATCCTGCGCCACTTCGCGCTGCTTCCAGCCGGGATAGGTGTTGAAGCTGATGTGTGCGATGCCACGGGGTGCCAGATGCTGGCGCAAAATTTGCCAAATTGCGCTGCGCACGGCATCAGGCACGACGTAATACACGCCTTGGCAAAGAATGTAATCAAACTGGCCCCCGAAGGCTTGCGCGGCCTTTATCGCGCTTGGGGGCAAGCCTTGCGCCAAATTGCCAGCATGCAGGCTCACATTGCTCAGGCCAAGCGCACGCAGGCGCTGCTGGCCTTGCTCAATCTGCCCTGCGGCCACATCCACGCCCACCAGCTGCATCTGTGGATAAAAGCCCGCCAGAGCGATCACGTGGCCGCCCGAGCCGCAGCCGATATCGAGCACACGCGCCGTGGCCACGGGAGGCGGCTGCATGCCTCGCAGCTGCACTGTGGCGGCGATGCGCGCGGGATGCAAATGCGGGAAGGGATAGCTCGCGTAGGGCACGAGATCGTAGGCAGCTGGGTGGGCAGCCGCCTTGTGAGCCGAGGTGGAAGCATTCATGTGCCACTGACCACTATAAAATGAATAGCAAACTATGTAGATATATTGCCGGGGTGCAGCCTAAAAGGCTTATATTTTTGCACCCAGCTCGCGAGCAAGCCGCTTTTGCAGCGCGAGCGCCTGATCATCCGGGGCGCTTTGGGTATCCCAGCCGCTCAGGTGCTGCTCGGCGATATGGGCCAGCGCGGTGATCCAAGGCTGGGAATCATTGAGGCAAGGGATGTAGCTGAATTCTTTTCCGCCCGCATGCAAGAAGGCTTCTTTGGCCTCCATCGATATTTCTTCTAAAGTCTCGAGGCAATCGACGGGGAAGCCGGGGCAAACGACATCGACGCTTTGAACACCTTGTTGCGCCAGCTCAATCAAGGTGGGCTCGGTGTATGGCTCAAGCCACTTGGCTTTGCCAAAGCGCGATTGGAAGGTGAGCTGATACTGCGCTTTGCCAAGGCCCAGCTGCTCGGCAAGGAGGCGAGCGGTTTTGTGGCATTCGCAGTGGTAGATATCGCCCAAATGCAAGGTGCGCTCGGGCACGCCATGAAAGCTCATGATGAGCTTTGCGCTGCGGCCATGCTTTTGCCAATGCGCTTGGATGCGGCTGGCCAGCGCTTCGATGTAGGCGGCGTGATCATGGTAGTGGTTCACAAAGCGCAGCTCGGGCACGGTGCGGGTTTGGGCAGCCCAGGTGTAGACGGCATCAAACACGCTGGCTGTGGTGGTGCCGCTGTATTGGGGATACAGCGGCAGGATGAGGATGCGCTTGAAGCCCTGCGCCTTCAAAGCCTGCAATTGGCTGGGAATGCTTGGGCTGCCATAGCGCATGCCGAGCACCACGCGCACGCGGTGGCCGCGCTGCGCTAAGCTGCCCTGCAAGAGCAGCGCATTTTTCTCGCTCCAGACTTTGAGCGGCGAGCCGCCGCCTTGGCCATCTTGATCGGGGGCGATCCAAATGCTTTCGTATTTTTTGGCAGATTTGGCGGGGCGAAAGCGCAGGATGATGCCGTGCAAAATGAGCCACCAGATGGCCTTGGGAATTTCTACCACGCGGTGGTCGCTTAAAAATTCGCCCAGATAGCGGCGCAGCGCAGGCGCGGTGGGCGCATCGGGCGTGCCGAGGTTACAGAGCAAAATGGCGGTGCTGGCTTGGTATTGGTTTTGGCTACCATGGGAAAACGCGGGTTCGGTTTGAAATGTCATGGTGCTATTGTGTCAGCAAGAGGCTTACCTTAGATGATTGACATTCTGCGAATCAAAGCAATTTCACTGGATCTGGACGACACACTCTGGCCGATTTGGCCCGTGATTGAGCGGGCAGAAAAGGCTTTGCAAGCTTGGCTGCATGAGCATGCGCGCATGACGGCAGCGCTCTTTGCCTCGCCGACTGCGCTGCGCGAAATCCGCGAGCACATGCACGATGTGGTGCTGAAAAACAAGCCGGAAATCGCGCACGATTTGGGCGCGATTCGCAGAGAATCCATTCGGCTGGCGCTGTATCGCGCGGGTGATGATCCTCTGCTGGCGGATGCGGCCTATGCGGTGTTTTTTGCAGAGCGCAATCGGGTGGCATTTTATGAAGACACCCTGCCCGCGCTGCGCCAGCTTTCTCTGCGCTACCCGATGGTCTCGCTCTCCAATGGCAATGCGCAGCTGGATTTGGTGGGCATCGCGCATTATTTTCAGGCGGCAGTGAGCGCCAAAAGCTTTGGCTTGGCCAAGCCTGATGTGGGCATTTTTCATGCCGCTGCGCAAGCTGTGGGGGTAGATTCAGGCTCGGTGCTGCATGTGGGCGATGATGCGGCGCAAGATGTGGTGGGCGCTTTGAATGCAGGCATGCAGGCGGTATGGCTGAATCGGCAAGACAAGCTTTGGCCGCACGAAGGCAAAGAGCCAACGCTGGAAATCACCACGCTGGATGAGCTGGTGGCGCTGCTTTGCTCAGAGCCTTAGGGCTTTTTCTCTTCTTTTTTCTCGGGCTCGGTAGCGGCTGGTTTGGGCAGCTGGCCAGAAGCGCCGACGCTGACCGAGCCACCCCCCGCACCCACACCAACGGAGCCAGAGACTGTGCCGCCCGAGCCCACGCTCACACCTACGCCGCCCATGCGGCCAATCGGCACACTGATGCCCACGCTCGTGCCCACGCCTGCGCAAGCGGTGAGCAATGCGGCCAGACCAGCTGAAGCCAATAATTTCAAGCCAAATCGGCTGAATGCCGGCATAATATATACATAGTTTGCTATTGAATTCATAGTAATATCCCGTTTTGATCGACTGCACAATGCATCGCACCCTGACAGCTTGAGTGCGCTCAGGCCGCAGAGTTTCACACGATTCCGGGATTGCCAGCGAGGCCCAGAAGTTTCGGATTGTTCACGCGCACCGGACTCAGCACTTTTTGGCTTCTGAGATAAGTTTCCACCACATCCCAAACAGGCGGGCCGGCGTTTTTGCTGGCTTCTTGCACGGGTGCCCAGCCAGCGACACGATAGGTCTTGTTCGGGTCAATCAATTGCCCCTTGAGGCGCATCTCCGAGATGCGCTCGCCACTCTTTGCACCCGGCTCGCAGGTGTAGCTCATGCCGGCCACACGCACCATATCACCGCCCTGCTGGTAATACGGATCGGGGTT
>JANNED010000287.1:0-7735 GCA_031388245.1 Variovorax sp. | reverse complement strand
GCGAAGAGCCCGATGTGCGCGAGGTGATCAAGCTCAAGGCGATTTATCAGTTGCTCGAAACCATTACGGATCGCTGCGAAGATGTGGCGAACTTGATCGAGGGCGTGGTCCTCGAAAATTCTTGATTCCCTGACTTTTAAGGGAATTTAAACATGGAACAAGTGCCAACCGCTATACCTACAGCTTTATGGGTCGTCTTCATGCTGGTGTTTCTCGCGCTGGCGTTTGACTTCATGAACGGCTTTCACGATGCCGCTAATTCGATTGCCACCGTGGTCTCCACCGGTGTGCTCAAGCCCTTGCAGGCTGTGATTTTTGCAGCGTTTTTCAACTTTGTGGCTTACTTTATTTTTGCGCTCAGCGTGGCGGCGACCATCGGCAAGGGTGTGGTGATGCCAGGCGTGGTGGATATGCATGTGGTGTTTGGCGCGCTGATCGGCGCGATCACTTGGAACATCATCACCTGGTGGTATGGCATCCCCAGCAGTTCGTCGCATGCACTGATTGGTGGCATTGTGGGCGCGGCAATTGCGAAGGCGGGCACAAGTGTGTTGATCGCTGGCGGTATCTTGAAAATCGTGGCTTTCATTTTGGTCTCGCCGCTCATGGGCTTTTTGCTCGGCTCTCTCATGATGGTGGCCGTGGCGTGGATTTGCCGCAAACGCACGCCGAGCCAAACGGATCGTTGGTTTCGCCGCTTGCAACTCGTCTCTGCCGCTGCATACAGCTTGGGCCATGGCGGCAACGACGCGCAGAAAACTGCGGGCATTATCTGGCTGTTGCTCATGGCCGCGACGGCTTCGGGCGTGGCCGGGCTGCCGGAATGGATGAAAGCCGACAAAAATTATTTGCCCGGCTGGGTGGTCATTGCCTGCTACATCACGATTGGCTTGGGCACCATGTTTGGCGGCTGGCGCATTGTGAAAACCATGGGCCAAAAAATCACCAAGCTCAAGCCAGTGGGCGGCTTTTGCGCGGAAACCGGCGGCGCAATGACGCTCTTCACCGCCACCGCCATGGGAATACCGGTGTCCACGACGCACACCATCACCGGCGCGATTGTGGGCGTGGGCTCGGTCGAGCGCGCCAGTGGTGTGCGCTGGGGCGTGGCGGGCAATATCGTCTGGGCTTGGATTTTCACGATTCCCGCCAGTGCTTTTGTGGCCGCCGTGGCTTATTGGATCAGTTTGCAGCTTTTCTGAGGCCAAATGCGAGCTGAGCATGTCCGCCATACGAAGCAGGCTCATTCAGGTCTTCCCTCGCGTATCATGGCATCAAGGCTCGGTATATGCTATTAAAATAGTAGCATACTATGCTTATAATATGCCGGCATTCTGCTGCTTTCTCCCTTAAAAATGCCCTCTGATCGCGTCACAGAAGAATTGCTCAACACCGCCTCTCGCCTTGTGGTGGAGGAAGGGCTGGAGTATGGGCAGGCCAAGCGAAGGGCGGCCAAGCAACTTGGCCTGCCAGCGCGCACGGCTTTGCCCGATAACGATGCGCTAGAAGATGCAGTGCGGGAATACATTGAAATATTTTGCTCAGAGACGCAACCCGTTGAGCTGAAGGCGCTGAGAGAGCTGGCGCTCACATGGATGGAACGGTTGCCTGAATTTCGCCCGCATTTGAGCGGCGCGGTGTGGCATGGCACGGCAACTCGGCTTTCGGATATTTACATTGGCCTCTTCTGCGACGATCCGAAATCCCCAGAAATTGCGCTCATCAACCACAACGCACGTTATGAGGCGCGGGAGGTGACGGGCTTCAACGGCGAGACGGTGAGCGCACTCAGCATTCACAGCTTGTGTGCGCCTTTGAGCGAGACGGTGGGCGTGCATTTGATGGTGTATGACCATGACGATATTCGCGGTGCTTTGGCCAAGGATGCCAAAGGCCGCAGGCCACGTGGTGATATCGCGGCTTTGCAGGCGCTGATCGATGCCAGTTGATTACACTTAAATGCAAATGAGCAACGATACACCCTTTTCCCAAGAAACTGCTGCCAAACGACGCAAGCTGCTTTTTGCTGGCGCTGCCGCAGCTGCTGCATTGGCAGGCACTGGGCTGGCGCTGTGGCGCTATCGTCTCGCCGAGCCGGAAGACGGCGCACTTGCTGCGCTTTGGGCGCTTGAAGCGGAGCTGCCAACAGGTGGCATGTACAAGCTTTCTAAGCTGCGCGGCAAGCCACTGGTGGTGAATTTTTGGGCCACTTGGTGCCCGCCCTGTGTGGAAGAAATGCCTTTATTGGATGCTTTTTACCGTCAACATGCGGCCAACGGCTGGCAAATGGTGGGCTTGGCTGCCGACAATGCAAAAGCAGTGAATCAGTTTTTGGGCAAGATGGCGGTGGGCTTTCCGACGCCATTGGCGGGCTTGGCAGGCATTGAGCTATCGCGTACACTGGGCAACTTGTCAGGCGCGCTGCCTTTTACGGTGGTGCTCAACGCAAAGGGCGCGATTGCGCTGCGGCATATGGGCAAACTCTCTGCCCCGCAGATTGCTGATTTCACTCAGATTACCTGAATTAGCCTCTGATCGACTCTTTTCAAGCGGTTTGTATACATTTAGCTGCTTTTAAAGTAGGTTACACTCGCAATCCGCGCTAGCGATGTCAGCCTCGCAGCCATAAAAATGATCGTTGGAGTCAACCCATGGATTTACGCAAACTCAAAACCCTGATCGATTTGGTCTCTGAATCGCAGGTTCATGAACTGGAAATCACCGATACCGATGGCAAGGTGCGGATTGTCAAAGGCCCAACAGGCGTGGTGTACAGCGCAGCGCCAGCCATGATGCAAGCACCCCAGCAGATGCCCATGACGCAGGCTGCGCCCGCGCCCGCGCCTGCGGCAGCCCCGGCACTCTCGGAAGCTGCCGCTGATGTGGTGGCTTTGGCGGGCCACACCGTGAAATCTCCGATGGTGGGGAGCTTTTATCGCTCATCCAGCCCCGAGGCCAAGGCTTTTGTCGAGATTGGCGATACCGTGGCTGCTGGCGAGACGATTTGCATCATCGAAGCCATGAAGATCTTGAACGAGATTGAGGCTGACAAAGCAGGCGTGATCAAGAAGATCATGGTGGAGAACGGCGCTGCGGTGGAATACGGCCAGCCTTTGTTCATCATCGAATAGGGCACGCGCCATGTTCAAAAAAATCCTGATCGCCAATCGCGGTGAGATCGCTCTTCGTATCCAAAGAGCCTGTCGCGAGCTGGGCGTGAAATCTGTGGTGGTCTATTCCGAAGCGGATCGCGAAGCCAAATACGTGAAGCTGGCCGATGAAGCGGTGTGCATTGGCCCTGCGCCTTCTGCGCAAAGCTACTTGAATATGCCTGCCATCATCTCCACAGCGGAGGTGACGGATGCCGAGGCGATTCATCCTGGCTATGGTTTCCTCTCAGAAAACGCTGATTTTGCTGATCGCGTGGAGCAATCGGGCTTCAAATTCATTGGCCCCACGGGCGATTCCATTCGCATCATGGGAGACAAAGTCTCGGCCAAACAAGCGATGATCAAAGCGGGCGTGCCCTGTGTGCCCGGCTCGGAAGGCGCATTACCTGATGACGCGGCCAGCATCCGCGCGATTGCTAAAAAAGTAGGCTATCCCGTGATCATCAAAGCCGCTGGCGGCGGCGGCGGCCGCGGTATGCGCGTGGTGCACACCGAGGCAGCGCTGATCAATGCCGTGACAATGACCAAGGCTGAAGCTGGCGCGGCCTTTGGCAACCCTGCGGTGTATTTGGAAAAGTTTTTACAAAACCCGCGTCATATCGAAATTCAAATCATTGCAGACACTTTCAGAAATGCCGTGTATTTGGGCGAACGCGATTGTTCCATGCAGCGCCGGCATCAAAAGATCATTGAAGAAGCGCCAGCGCCGGGTATTTTGCGCAAGCTGATCGAGAAAATTGGAGAGCGATGCACGGCTGCTTGCAAAAAGATTGGCTATCGCGGCGCGGGCACGTTTGAATTTCTCTATGAAAACGGCGAGTTCTATTTCATTGAGATGAACACCCGCGTGCAGGTGGAGCATCCGGTGACGGAGATGATCACGGGCGTGGATATTGTGCAAACGCAAATCCGCGTGGCCGCTGGCGAGAAGCTGCCGTTTACGCAACGGCAAATCGAGATTCGCGGGCATTCGATTGAATGCCGCGTGAATGCGGAAGATCCCTTTAACTTCATGCCTAGCCCTGGGCGCATCAGCCTGTGGCATCCGCCGGGCGGCCCGGGTGTGCGCGTGGATTCGCATGCTTACACCAACTATTACGTACCGCCTAATTACGACAGCATGATTGGCAAAATCATCGTGCATGCCAGCAGCCGCGAGCAAGCGCTGCTGCGCATGCGCACCGCGCTGGACGAAACCGTGATCGAAGGCATCAAAACCAATATTCCGCTGCATCGCGAACTGATGGCAGATGCGAAATTCATGCAGGGCGGCACGAACATTCATTACCTTGAAGAGTGGATGAAAATCCACAAGCGTTGATCAAAGGGGCAAGCCTTGTGTTTGAATTGAGCATTCTTTGCCCTGAGGCACAGGTGGAATCTTTGAGCGACGCGCTAGAGGCGCTGGATGCGCTTTCTGTGAGCGTGGAAGATGCGGATGTGGCCACACCTGCGGAGCAAGCTTTGTTTGGCGAGCCGGGCATGCCGCCGCCCAAAGCGGGCTGGGAGCGCTCTGTCGTCAAAGCCTTGTATGCTACAAAATTAATAGCTGACGACGCAGTATCGACGCTGGCGCACCAAGACTTTTTCTCTGAATGCAAAAGCCTCGGTCTGCAAGAAGTGGCCGATCAAGATTGGGTGCGCTTGACGCAATCGCAGTTTGCACCCGTAGAAATTACGCCTGATTTTTGGATCGTGCCGACTTGGCATGACAAGCCATCAGGTGCCTCAAAAATCATCACGCTCGACCCCGGCTTGGCCTTCGGCACCGGCACGCACCCGACCACGCGCATGTGCCTGCGCTGGATCGCTCGCCATGAGGCAACTTTGCTCGACCAACGCGTTTTAGATTACGGCTGCGGCAGCGGCATCTTGGCGATCGGCGCGGCGCGCTATGGCGCATCTTTCATTGATGCGGTGGATATTGATGAAGCTGCGGTGCAATCCACCATCGACAATGCAACAGCAAACCAAGTGGCGCTCCATGCAGGCTTACCCAATCAAGTGTGCGGCGAGCCAAGAAGCTATGCCGTGGTGCTCGCCAATATTTTGGCCACGCCACTCAAAGTACTCGCGCCCTTGCTCACAGGGCATGTATCGCCCGCTGGCCATTTGGTGCTGGCAGGCATCTTGGAGCGCCAAGAGGCTGAGCTCCAAGATGCTTATGCGCCGTATGCCAAGCTGGAGGTCTCAGACCAAGAAGATGGCTGGATTTTGATGACCGCGCGGTGCGTCTGACCAGCCCTTGCAGGGGCAATTTTCAAGCCGCGTCAATTTTCAAATTCTGAGCCACCACCACTTGCCGCCAGAGCGAGAAATCTTTCTCAATGAAGCTGGCCAGTTGTGCCGGCGAGCCGTTGGCAGCTGTCACGGGCTCCAGTGCATCGCTGGCAAATCGAGCACGCACATCAGGCAGTTGCACCACTTTGCCAAGCGCCGCATTCAAGCGCTCAATCACAGCGGCTGGCGTGGCCTTCGGCGCCATCAAACCGAAATAATTGAGCACATCGAATCCCGCAAAGCCAGCCTCTGCCATGCTGGGCACATCAGGCAAAGCGCTCGAACGCTTGGCAGCTGTAACGGCCAACGCCTTCACGCGGCCATCTTTGATGAAGGGCGCAAGCGCTGTAACGGTGCCAGTGACCAAATGAATTTGCCCGCCGATCATGTCCATTGTGGCGGGTGCAATGCCGCGATAGGGGATATGCGTGACGAAGATGCCCGCACGGTTTTTCAGCATTTCCAGCACCAAATGATTGATGCCGCCTGCGCCGGCGCTGCCATAATTGAAATAACCAGGTTTGGCCTTGGCCAGTTGCACAAAATCGCGCATGCTGCTGACTGGCAAATCTTTGTTTACCGCCCACACCAAAGGGCCACTCGCAATCATGCCGACGGGCGCAAACTGGCGAATAGGATCGTAGCCCGCATTGGGCAGCGCAGCGGGCACGGTGGTGAATGGCGCAGCAGCCAGCAAAAGCGTCTGGCCATCGGGCGCGGCATCCGCCACAAATTTCGCCCCAATCGCGCCGCCTGCGCCTGTTTTGTTGTCCACCACAACGCTTGTACCCATCACTTCAGATAGCTTTTGCGCCACCAAGCGCCCCACTGCATCGGTGCCCGCTCCGGGAGCAAAAGGCACGATGATCCGAGTAACGGCCTGCTGCGCACGAAGCAAGCCAGGAAATGCGATCAGCCCTGTAGCGCCTAAAGCAGTATTGATGACGGCAAGACGACGATGGTTCATAAAATTCTGACGCAGTTAAAGCAAATATCTGAATGTTCGCTGAGCTTGATGACGCGAATATGTCAGCTACCCCGATAGGTTGAATAGCTCCACGGCGAGCACAGCAATGGCACATGGTAATGCTGATCCGTGTGTGCAATGCCGAAATCAAGGTGGACCGTTTCTAAAAAGGCTGGCTCGGGCAACGCCACGCCCTTGCTTTTGAAATAGGCGGCCACATCAAAGCTCAGGCGGTAGCGGCCTGCTTGCAAGCTTGCGTTGTCAAACAAAGGGCCATCGGGGTTACGGCCATCGGCACTCAGCGTGAAGCTTTTGATGAGCGTGTAGGCCGCGCCGCGCAGCACATGCAGGCTGGCCGGCATGCCCGCTGCAGGGCAGCCATGCATGGTGTCTAAAACGTGTGTGGATAAGCCCATGGCGCTAAGTCTCTCTGAAGTGTTCGCAGTTAAGTGTATACAATTTCAGCCTGTCCTTCAGAGTTAAGCTGCCGCAAAATTGATGCCATGGAAGTCTCCACCACACAACACATTGTGCAAGCGCTCACCAAAGCGATTGTCGAACATCGTTTGTCGCCAGGGGTGAAGCTGGTCGAGCAAAAGCTGGCAGATCATTTTGGTGTCTCGCGCACGCTGGTGCGCCAGGCGCTCTATCAGCTAGAAAACCAGCGCTTGATCGTGCTCGAGCCTGCGCGCGGCGCGTTTGTGGCTTCGCCTTCGATTGAGGAGGCTTCGCAAGTCTTTGGCGTGCGCCGCATGCTGGAGGCGCAGATGACACGCCACTTCGCGAGCCAAGCGACACCAGAGCACATCAAATCCCTGCGCGAGCATGTTGCCCAAGAAAAAGCGGCCGTAGAAAGCGGCGATGCGCCAGGGCGAATCGAGCTGCTCGGTGATTTCCATGTGCGCATGGCTGAGCTGCTGGGCAACCAAGTGCTGGCGGAGCTGCTCAGTGATTTGATCTCGCGCTGCGCCCTCATCACATTGATGTATCAAAGCGCAGATGCCGCGCAAGAGAGCAACGATGAACACTTGGGCATTGTTCAAGCGCTGTCGCGCGGTGATGCGGAGCTTGCTGTGGTGCTGATGGATGCGCACCTGAGCCAAGTGTTCAGCAACTTGCAATTTGAGCGGCATCAACCGCAGCGCGATCTCTCTGAGGCGCTGCTTGGATTTGCTGGGCTCTAGGAATGACCATCTACGACAGCACTGCCGCTTATCCGCGTGATCTTGCTGGCTACGGCAGCAATGCACCGCATGCGCAATGGCCCAATGGTGCGCGGATCGCGGTGCAATTCGTGCTCAATTTTGAAGAAGGCGGC
>JANNED010000264.1:0-2091 GCA_031388245.1 Variovorax sp. | reverse complement strand
GTGGGCGCTTATGTGGGTTACACCGTGAGCGGCATCATCGGCTTTTGGGCTGCCTTGTTTGTTGCGCCGCTCGTGGTGGGTCTGATGGGCGCGATGTTTGAGAAATATGCGTTGCGTAAAGTGCATCAATATGGGCATGTGCCTGAGTTGCTCATTACATTCGGCCTGTCGTATATTCTTTTGGAATTGGTGCAATTGGTATGGGGGCGTTCTGCCGTATCGTTCAGCCCACCCGATGCTTTGAAAGGCCCGCTGTTTACTTTGGTGAATCACGCCAAAGACGGCCTCAGCTTCGTCTGGGGGCAAGCAGGGCCCGAATTATGTACGTCAGCTGACGCCTCCGTGCGGATTGTTTGCTCGCTCTTTCCTGCAACGCGCGGCTTCATGATGCTGGTGGCATTGGCGATGTTGATTGCTGTGTGGCTGCTTCTCACGCGTACACGTATTGGTTTGGTGATTCAAGCATCGCTAACACACCCAGACACGGTGGAAGCACTGGGGCATAACGTACCACGCGTTTTGATGATGGTGTTCGGTGCTGGCGCTGCTCTGGCCGGCTTGGCTGGCGTGATTGGCGGCAGTACGTTTGTTACTGAGCCTGCGATGGCTGCAGCAGTGGGATCGGTGATCTTCGTCGTCGTCGTCGTGGGCGGTATGGGTTCGCTATCGGGCGCGTTTCTCGCTTCGATTTTGATTGGCGTGATTCAGACCTTTGCTGTGGCGTTTGATTACTCCATCGTCAGCGTAGCGCAGCAATTGGGCGTGCAACTGTCTGACGCAGCGAAAAACAATTCAGTGCTCAAACTCACAATTTCGCAAATGGCGCCGATTCTTCCTTACCTCTTTTTGGTGTTGATTCTGATCTTCCGGCCTAAGGGTCTCCTTGGAACGAGGGAGGGATAGGGCTATGAGCAAATCACATTATGAATTTAAGCCGCTCAACATCGGGCGCTGGGTGGTATGGAGCTTGTTTGCCTTGCTGCTCATCGTTGCGCCGCTCATTTTCACGAGCGGCTTATCTACCATGATGCTCGCGCAAATGGGCATTGCCATCATTGCTTGCCTGTCGTACAACATGCTGCTTGGCCAAGGCGGCATGCTGAGCTTTGGCCATGCGGTGTACACCGGCCTCGGCTCGTATATGGCGATTCATGCGCTCAATATGGCCTCGGGCGGTAAGCTGGCCATCCCTGTGAGCTTGGTGCCGATTGTGGGCGGCATGGCAGGCTTAGGCTTTGCGGTGTTGTTTGGCTATGTGACGACGAAGAAGGCAGGCACACCGTTTGCGATGATCACGCTGGGCATGGCGGAGCTGGTGTTTGCGATGTCACTGATGTTCTCAGAATTCTTCGGTGGCGAGGCTGGCGTTTCGGCCAATCGAGTCGTGGGGCAGGGCTTTTTCGGCATCACTTTTGGCCCCGCGATTCAGGTGTATTACTTGATTGCGATCTACACCTTTGTTTGCGTGGCGCTGATGTTTGCCTTCACGCGCACGCCTCTTGGCCGCATGCTGAACGCTGTGCGCGACAACCCGGAGCGCGTGGAATTCGTGGGCTATAACACGCAGCGCGTGCGCTACATGGCTTTCATTATTTCGGGCTTTTTCGCAGGCATTGCCGGCGGCTTGGGATCGATTTTGTTTGAGATCGTCACAGCCGAGGTGGTGGGCGCTGCACGCTCGGGCGCTTATTTGTTGTTCACATTTCTCGGCGGCGCAACCTTCTTCTTCGGCCCGATCATTGGTGCGATTTTGATGGTGCTCGCGTTTGTTTTGCTCTCGGAATTTACCAAAGCTTGGCTGCTGTATCTTGGCCTGATCTTCCTTTTTATGGTGATGTATTCGCCAGGCGGCATTGCCTCGCTGATCATGATGAATTTGCGCGTGGCGGCTTATGGCTTTTTGCGCAAACTTTGGGTGAGCTATCTGGGCTTGGCCATTTGCGCGCTGATCGTGCTTGCGGGCGCGGGCGCCATGATCGAGATGATTTACCATCTGCAGCTCAATGTAGCGCTTGGCCCTGAGCTGAAGTTTCTGGGCATTCCGCTGAACGCCAAAGGCATGAACAGCTGGTTTGGCGCGGGCTTTGTGAT
>JANNED010000145.1:0-1907 GCA_031388245.1 Variovorax sp. | reverse complement strand
TTTGATGCGGCTCGCATCATCGGGATGCTTGATGCACAGCGCTCGGCGCTCGGTGCCTTCGCAAATTAAGGTGTCTCCGCGCATCACTCGGTGGCGCTGGAGCAATGTGGCGCGTGCAAATTCTTCGATGCTGGTGTGTATTTGCAAGCGCTCACCGTAAGTCGCGCTGACTGAGAATTTGGTGTGAATTTCCAGCAGGGGCGTGCCGATGATGTTGTGCGTTTTCACCAATTCACGCCAAGGCGGGATGCCGCATTGCACAAAAAAATTGAGCGATGAGGCATCCATCCATTTGCTGAAATTCGCAAAAAAGACAATGCCCGCCGGATCGCAATCCGAGAACATGACTTCCAATTCGTAGATGACGGTTTTGCTCATCGCTGTGATTCGTTTTAAGAATCCGCCCGAAAGCCCAAAGCCTTCACCAAGCGCCCTGCAAATTCGCTATCCGATTTCATGCGCACTGCAAACTGATCTTGCGTAACGGGATCGACGTGTGCGGCCAGCGGCGCCATCGAGGCCACCACATCGGGCTGAATCAAGCTGGCGCGAAGAAATGTAGAGGCGCGGTCGCGCACAGCTTGCGATGCGGTGGCAGGCAGGAAAAAACCAAACCATTCGCGAATGACGAGCTCATCAAAGCCTTGCTCTTTGAAAGTGGGCACGTTGTCCACAAACGGCGAGCGTGTAGGCCCAGAGGTGGCCAAGATGCGCACACGGCCTGTTTTCACATGCTGCACCCAATCGCCCAGCGGTGATGACATGGTGCTGATCTGCCCGCCAAGCACCTGCGGGATGCCCGGGCCGGAGCCGGGGAAGGGCACATTGGTCGATTCAATGCCTGCGAGCGTGGCAAAGCGGCCAGCCAGCAAGTGCGGCATGGAACCCGCGCCAGGATTGCCCACGTTGACCTTGCCTGGATTGGCTTTCGCCCAAGTGATGTATTGGCGCAGATTCGTCACATCGGCTGGCACCGCCGAGCCCACGACGAAGGCGTGATCCGTGGCATGGCCAATCGAGATCGGCGCAACATCGCTTTGCGCATAGGGCAGCTTGGAATAGGAATGCGGATACACAGTGAGCATGGAAGCCGGTGTGTAGAGCATCGCAGTGCCATCGCCAGGCGAATTCTTCAGCGTCGTCACGCCGATTTGGCCGCCCACGCCGGGGCGGTTTTCAATGATCACATTGGTGGCATAAATGCCGCGCAATTTTTCGCCAACGCGCCGGGCAAAAGCATCCGTGGTGCCGCCGGGCGGAAAGCCGACGATGATTTTTAAGGTGTCAATTTTGCCTTGCGCCCAAACGTTGCCTGCGCTAGATGCTCCTAAAAGCGTAGCGGCGGTGGCTTGGGTGAATTGGCGGCGAGTGCTTGTCATTGTGTGTCTCCAGGAGTAAAAAATCAAACGGGTTTCAAAGCTTGCGACAAGCTGTCTTGGTGCAAAGCCTCTACCAAGGCCGCGCGGTGTTGGAGCACGGCGCGTTGGTTGATGGAGCCTTTGTCGGTGATCTCGCCTTTGTCGATGCTGGGAGGCTCGGTCAGCAGCAGGGCTCGGGCAATGCGGGTGGCTGAGCCTGTGGATGATTGCGCGAGTGTGTTGAGCATGCTTTGCATGGCGCTGTGCAATTGCGGATGCGCGGCCACATCAGCGAGCGTGGCAGTATCGGGCAGGTTCAAATGCTTGCGGCATGGGATCAGCGCGGGGATGAGCAGTGCGCCGACTTCCTTCATATTGAGGCCTGTGATCACCGCATCTTGCAAATAGGGTGCGCCTGCTGCAATGATTTTGGCGCGCAGCGGGCCCACGCTCACGAAGGTGCCCGTGGCGAGCTTGAAGTCTTCTGCCACGCGGCCATCGAACTTGAGACCGAGGTGGATGTTGTTCTCATCAATCCATTTGACGGCA
>JANNED010000248.1:0-1624 GCA_031388245.1 Variovorax sp. | reverse complement strand
TTCGACGATGCCGAACTCGAAAGGGCGGCCCTCTCCTCGAAGGGCGACCGGTTGGCCGTGAGGCGGCGCGACGCCCAAATCATATTTGACGTGGGCACGGGACAAGAGCTCGCTCGCTTGCACGACCCACAACGCGGCATCTACGCCTTCTCACCCGACGCAACACATGTTGCGGTCAGCGAGCCGCATGATGACGGCGCAAGCGTATGGGCCATCGACCGCCCCCAAGCGGCTGAAAAACTCGAAGAGGCGGCGGAAATCATCTTCTGCCAACAGGCTTTCTGCATCCGGGCGGCAGAGGAAATTCATGTAGCTGCTGGCGGTTTGCTGATGCGCATCACCTTTTAGATCACGCAAAAACGTGCCGGGATGCGGCGAATTGATGATGCAGAGTTTGCGCATCAATTGCGGCATCTGATTGGCTAAATTCCAAGCCACCGCACCACCCCAATCATGCGCCACAAGCGCAGCCAGCGGCTGGCCGGGCGATTCCAAAGCGATCAAGGCCGTGATGTCTTGCACCAAATGCTTGGCTCGGTATTGCGCCACATCTGCAGGAGAAGAGGATTGTTCAAAGCCGCGCAAATTTGGCGCTATGCAGCGGTAACCTAAAGCGGCGAAATGCAACAAAGTGGCATCCCACACAAAAGCAGCCTCAGGAAAACCATGCAGGAAAACAATCCCCGGCTGCCCTGACTGGCCAGCGCTGCGGCATGACAGCGTGATGCCGTGGGGGAGTTCAAGCAGAGCAGAAGTGATCATGGCAGCCTTGTATTGACTATAGTTTCGATAGCATACATCGTATATTCTATGCCGGCTAATGGCTGTTTTATCATCAAGACTGCGCCAAAGGCGGCTGTGCCACGGGCATTTTCCAGCCATAAACACGCAGCGCCGCCTCTTCAATGCCAATGCGCTTCAATGCAGAAAAAAGCTGAACTTCGCCACCCGCTGTTTGCAGTTTTGCAATAGAAAGGGCTTTGGATGCTTCGGTTTTGTTGAGCTTGTCCGCCTTGGTGAGCAACACCACAAATTCCAGACCCGCTTCCACCCGGGTGCGGATCACATCAAGCAAACTCTCGTCAAGCTCC
Organism: Variovorax sp.; assembly: GCA_031388245.1. Classification (GTDB taxonomy): domain Bacteria; phylum Pseudomonadota; class Gammaproteobacteria; order Burkholderiales; family Burkholderiaceae_C; genus JANMDU01. Next base: position 533 of record JANNED010000248.1, on the reverse strand, counting down.
GTGAGCCCGTGACGCGAATCGGCCAGCATCACCACGGCTTTGAGCTGCGGGCGGCTGACCAAATAGTTGGCCATCACCTGTTGCCAGCGTGCTTTGGATTGTTTGTCCACCGCCGCATAGCCGTAGCCGGGCAAATCGCACAGGATCAAATCCGTCGCACCCTGCTTGCCCAAGGAAAACATGTTGATGTGCTGCGTGCGCCCTGGCGTTTTGGAGGCATAGGCGAGCTGGCGCTGCTGGCAAAGCGTGTTGATGCAGGTGGATTTGCCGGCATTGGAGCGACCCACAAAGGCCACCTCGGGATAGGCATGCTCTGGCAGTTGATAAAGTTGCGCAGATGTTGTGAGGAATCGCGCCGTGTGCATCCATGCCAGCGCCGTTTTGCCGCCCTCGCTGCTGCCTGCCACCGCTGCGCCTGCCTCAGAAGCCGCTCGCGAGCGCGGCACGCTGCGGCGGTAGCTCGGGGGCACGATCTTGTATTTCGGCGTCAGTCTGGGGCCAAGCTTGGCAGCAGTGGAGGGCTTTTTCGCGGG
>JANNED010000243.1:0-12348 GCA_031388245.1 Variovorax sp. | reverse complement strand
GCTGCATGCCACCTAGACATGCTGAGCACGGAGATCAACGTCCGGCCAGCAAAGCAGGCAAAGAATTGCCTGCGTGATTTTGCAAGCCAAAGATCGCTTGCAAAAAGGTGTCAGAGCAAATCTGACATTTCACAAGATACGCTCTTCAAGCGCATGAAGCAAGTAAATATTTTCAATCGCTGCGCCGCGTCGCTTGCAAACGAGCTATGAGCAAAAGAATGCAAGTTTGCTTGCTTGCTTTTGCATGAAAGGGGCAGAAAATCATTGTCCAAAGCGAGCAGACACAAAAAAGCCAGCAAAGCTGGCTATCATTCGTGCAGGTTAACGCAAAATGTGGTGCCCAGAAGAGGACTCGAACCTCCACGATGTTACTCGCTAGTACCTGAAACTAGTGCGTCTACCAATTCCGCCATCTGGGCTAATTTTCAGAAGAATGGATTGTATATCAAAGCAAACTCTCATCCCGTATCTCTCAGCGCTGCCAGCGGCACGTCTGCAGCATCTATCTCCGAAGAAATAGAAGGCACGGTACAAGGCCACCGCGATGGCCATGGCTTTGTGCAACGCGACGATGGCGAGGGCGACATTTATCTCTCGCCTTCTGAGATGCGCGCTGTCTTGCACAAAGACCATGTGCGGGTGCGCGTCGTGCGCCAAGATCGCCGTGGCAGGCCCGAAGGCCGAGTCACAGAAATTCTAGAGCGCCCCAAAAGCCCGATCATCGGCCGCTTGCTGCAAGAAGGCGGCATCTGGCTCGTTGCGCCAGAAGACAAGCGCTATGGGCAAGATGTGCTCATCCCCAAAAACGGCACGGGAAGTGCCAAAACGGGGCAAGTGGTGGTGGTGCAGCTCACTGAGCTGCCCTCGCTCAATGCGCAACCCGTGGGGCGCGTCACAGAAGTGCTCGGTGAGATGGACGATCCCGGCATGGAGATTGAAATAGCGGTGCGCAAATACAGCGTGCCGCATGTCTTCTCAGATGCGACGCTCGATGAAGCGCGCAAGCTGCCCGATAAAGTGCGCCCCGCAGATAAAAAGGGCCGCGTGGATTTAACCGACGTAGAGCTGGTAACGATTGATGGCGAAGATGCTCGCGATTTTGATGATGCGGTGTACTGCGAGCCAGCGAAAGTAGGCCGTGGAAAGGGTTGGCGGCTTTTGGTGGCAATTGCTGATGTGTCCAACTACGTTCAAACCGGCGCGCCGATTGATGTGGATGCCTATGAGCGAGCCACCAGCGTGTATTTCCCGCGTCGCGTGATTCCGATGCTGCCAGAGAAATTGTCCAATGGCCTGTGTTCGCTCAATCCAAACGTCGAGCGCTTGTGCATGGTGTGTGACATGCTGGTAACGGCGCAAGGCGATGTGCATGCCTATCAGTTTTATCCAGCGGTGATGTTCAGCCACGCGCGCTTTACCTATACCGAAGTGGCGGCGATTTTGGCCAACACGAACGGCACGGAAGCAAAGAAACGCAAGCAAAGCGGCTTCGACAGCGTGCCGCATTTGATGAATTTGTCGGACGTGTACCGCGCCCTGCTCGCCTCACGTGGCAAACGTGGCGCGATTGATTTGGAAACGGTGGAGACGCAAATCGTTTGCGATGAATCCGGCCGCATCGAGAAAATCGTGCCGCGCACACGCAACGAAGCCCACAAGCTGATTGAAGAAGCGATGCTCGCAGCCAACGTCTGCTCGGCCGATTTCATCATGAACGCGAAGAAAACGGGCCTCTTTCGCGTGCATGAAGGGCCCACTGCTGAGAAGAAAGAAGTGCTGCGGCAATATTTGCGCGGCATGGGCATCAACGCGAGCTTGAGTGATGATCCCACGCCAGCTGAATTTCAAGCGATTTCTGTGGCCACCAAAGATCGCCCTGAAGCCGCGCAAATTCACACCATGCTGCTGCGCTCGATGAGCCAAGCGATCTACACGCCGATCAATAGCGGGCATTTCGGCCTCGCCTACGAGGCTTATACGCATTTCACCTCACCGATTCGCCGCTATCCTGATTTGCTGGTGCATCGCGTGATCAAGTCGATCTTGGCCAAGACGACTTATAAACTTCCCACTTTGCCCACGCCTGGCGAAGCCGTGGAGCAATTTAAAAAGCGCCTAGCATCGCGGAAAAAGAAAACCACTGATTTTGAAAAGCGCAGCGGCAAAGCTGCGGCTGAGCCATCGAGCAAAAAATCAAGCGCGGAGCAAACCGCGTGGGAAGCCGCTGGCCTGCATTGCAGCGCCAACGAGCGGCGCGCCGATGAAGCCAGCAAAGATGTCGAAGCCTGGCTCAAATGCAAATACATGAAAGAGCATTTGGGCGAGGAGTATGCGGGCACGGTCACGGCGGCCACGAGCTTCGGCTTGTTCGTCACCTTGGATGCGATGTATGTGGAAGGCTTGGTCCACATCACCGAGCTAGGCGGCGAATATTTCCGCTTCGATGAAGTGCGCCAAGAGCTTCGGGGCGAGCGCACGGGCATCCGCTACGCCTTGGGTTCGCGCGTTCGCGTGCAGGTGGGCCGCGTTGATCTCGATGGTCGAAAAATCGATTTTCGCTTGGTGCGCGAGGGTGAAGTCATGCGCGTGGGCGGCAGCCCTGCTCAGGGCGGCCAGCCAGCGATTCCAGGCGCTTATGTGCGCCTCGATGCAGACGACCGCGCCACGGGCCGACCCGCGAAAAAAGGCAGCAAAGCTTCAGCGAAAACCAGCAAACGATCAGCGGCTGAGCGTACACAGCGCAATCTGTCGCCGATTGCATCGCTGAAAGCGGCCGTGAAGAAAGCGGCAAAAAAGAAAGTCAAGCGAGCGCGTCGTTGATCAGAGTGCAATGGCGCGAAATTCTTGCATTACTGCACGCTTTGTGACCCAGGCGGATGATCGAGCGCTTGCGTGAAAATCTCCGCTGCATCGACTGGATCGAATCGGTATTGCACGCCACAGAAGTCGCAGCCGACTTCCACGTTGCCTCGCTCCAGCAAGATGCTTTCTACCTCAGCCGTGCCCAATCCGTGCAGCATGTTGGCTACTTTTTCTCTGGAGCAGGAGCAAGCGAATTGAGGCGTGTGGGGCTCAAAGCGCAAAAGCTTTTCTTCCCAAAAAAGGCGGTGGAGAATCGTGTCGGCATCGAGGCTGAGCAGCTCTTCGCGCTTTAAAGTTTGCGCGAAGATGGCGATTCGGTTGAAAGATTCATTGGAATCGATATCGTCTTCGTTGGCTTTGCCAAGATTGCCCGCGCCTTCTAAAGGCATACGCTGAATCAACAAGCCGGCGGCCACATGCGCGTCTGCGGCCAAGATCAGGCGTGTATCGAGCTGCTCGGATTGCAGCATGTAGTGTTGCAACACCTCACTGAGCTTTTCGAGCTTTTCATTTCTGTCGCCATGCAGCGGCACCACGCCTTGATAAGGCTGCTGGCCTGGGAATTTGTCTTTGGGATCGAGCGTGATCGCGCAGCGCCCTTGGTTGAGCACGTTGACCAATTCTGACAATTTTGCGCCTTCGCCCACCTCGCCTTGCACACTGGCCGTCGCGCGCAGCGACAAATCGCTTTGCACTTCAGCCACGGCCACTTTCACCGGCCCGTCGCCCATGATTTGCAGCACCAGAGCGCCATTGAACTTGATGTTGCTCTGCATCAGCGTGCCAGCGGCCAGCATCTCGCCAAGCAATGCTTGCACGGGCAGCGGATAGGCACCCGTGTGTGAATTGGCCGCGCGGCGCTTTAACACCTCTTGCCAAGAATCTGTGAGCCGCACGAGCGCACCACGCACGGGCAGGCCCTCGAAGATAAATTTATGGAGTTCAGACATGGCGATCAACTGGGTTAACTGGGGGTCAGGCGATCTTCTTCAAACCCTTGGCAAAGCGCTGCGCATTCAACACGTAATGCTTCGCACTCAAAGCCAGTTTGGCAACAGTTGCCTCATCCAACTGGCGCACCACCTTCGCAGGCGAGCCCAAGATCATTGAATAATCTGGGAATTCTTTGCCTTCAGTCACCAGCGAGCCTGCGCCAACAATGCAGCCTTTGCCAATTTTGGCTCTGTTCAGAATCACCGATTGAATGCCTATCAGTGAGCCATCGCCGATCGTGCAGCCATGCAGCATCACTTGATGGCCAATCGTCACATCATCGCCAATCACCAAAGGCACGCCCTCATCCGCATGCAGCACGGCGCCGTCTTGTACGTTGGAATGTCTGCCAATCTTGATATGTGCCGTATCGCCGCGCACCACCGCGCCAAACCACACGCTCGCATCCTCACCAAGCTCAACTGCGCCCATCACATCGGCAGAATCTGCCACCCAAGCGCCCGCGCTGATGCTGGGCGCAACGCCGTCTAGTTCATAAATAGCCATGTCAATTTCTCTTGTGGATCAAAGCAGGCTGCAATTATCATTCATGCATGACATTGCGCCGTTTAGCCCTCACCGCTCTGGAAAGCACAGATTTAGATCAAAAAGTGCAATTGTCCGGCGTATTGTCTGCAATGTGCGCTATTGATAGCATAGCAAACGATGACTCAGAAGAAATTCTCCAACCTACGCATCCGCTGCCCGGCCAGCCTGCTCGGCCCGAATTGCGAGCGCATTTAGATGTGCCGCAGCGCTCCATTTTTACACCGCTTGGCTTAGCCGGGCTGGTGCATTCGGTGTGCCACATTGAGTTCAATGCCATCAATCTTGCGCTCGATGCGGCTTGGCGCTTCCCTAGCATGCCCGCTTCTTACTACACAGATTGGATCCAAGTCGCCGCTGAGGAAGCGCATCATTTCAGCCTGCTCAGAGCTCAACTACGCAGCATGGGCCACGACTATGGCGATTTTCCTGCACACACAGGCTTATGGGATATGGTGGAGCGCACGCAAGGCGATATCGTGGCAAGAATGGCTCTTGTGCCACGCACTTTAGAGGCGCGCGGGCTGGATGCCACACCCCCGATGCAAGCGAAGCTGCGCAAAGTAGGCAGCCCTGATGCTTTGCGCATCGTTGGCATTTTGGATCTGATTTTGCGAGATGAAGTCGGGCATGTGGCCACCGGCAACCATTGGTATCGCTGGCTCTGCGAGCGCGACAAGCTCGATCCTGTTGCGCATTTTCGCAAGCTCTGCGAGCAACACGCCGCCCCGCGACTTCGTGCGCCAATCAATGAAGAAGCTCGCCGGCTGGCCGGCTTTACAGATGCTGAGATGGCAGAGTTGCTCATTAATTCATAGCTAACTATGCAGCATTAATGCCGGCAATACTCTCAAAGCGCATCAAACTTATAATCAAAGCATGACTGTATGGGCATTAGGCATCAACCACCATACCGCGCCACTGGATCTGCGCGGTCGGTTTGCGTTTGCGCTCGATCAGATCACGCCCGCGCTTGCTTCGCTGCGCAGCGAGCTGAAAAGCCAGCCAGAGTTAACCCTCGTCTCCACCTGCAATCGCACTGAAATCTATGGCTCAGGCGACGACGCACAAACGGAGCAAGTGCTCCAGTGGCTCGCCAGCAGCGGCGGCGTGAGCAGCGCATCTCTGCAGAGCCACACCTACACTTTGCAAGGTGGCGAAGCAGCTCGCCATGCCTTTCGGGTGGCCAGCGGCCTCGATTCCATGGTCTTGGGCGAGACGCAAATCTTAGGCCAACTCAAAGATGCGGTCAACGCCGCAGAAAACGCTGGCGCGATGGGCAGCACCTTGCATCAAATGTTTCAGCGCAGCTTTGCGACCGCCAAAGAAGTGCGCAGCCATACCGATATCGGCACGCAAAGCATCAGCATGGCCGCCGCCGCCGTGCGGCTGGCGGGGCAATTGTTTGAAGATCTCTCCAAAATCTGCATCCTCTTCGTGGGGGCGGGCGAGATGATCGAGCTGGCCGCCACCCATTTCGCTGCAAAAAATCCGCGTCAGATGGTGATTGCCAACCGCACGATGGAACGCGGCCAAGCGCTGCTGGAGCGCCTCGCCCCCACAGCCACCATCAGCCATACCGCGCTGCACACCATGCATTTGAGCGAGCTGCCATCGCGTTTGCATGAGTTTGATGCAGTGATCAGCTGCACTGCGAGCACCTTGCCCATCATTGGCCTCGGCGCGGTGGAGCGAGCGCTCAAAGCACGCAAACATCGCCCCATCTTCATGGTCGATCTGGCTGTGCCGCGTGATATTGAGCCTGAGGTGAAAGCGCTCGATGATGTGTATCTCTACACTGTAGACGATCTGGCCAGCGTGGTGCAAACTGCGCAGGCCACGCGCCAAGCGGCGGTGGCGCAAGCCGAGGTGATTGTGGATGCTGGCGTGCAAGATTTTCTACGCTGGATGCAGCAGCGCTCTGAAGGCACGGCCAGTTTGATCCAGCAGCTCAATGCACAAAGCGATGCCTGGCGGCTTGCTGAGATTGCGCGCGCCAAGCGCCTCTTGGCCAAAGGCGAAGACATCGATACCGTGCTTGATGCCCTCTCGCGCGGGGTAGCAGCCAAGTTTTTGCATCCTGCATACAGCCAACTTGGCGCATCAGAGCCCGCCCAGCGCGCCGCTGCGCTCGATGCCGTGCAGCGTTTGTATCTCAAGCCGCTGGATTCATCCAAAACAGAAATTTCAGAAGAAAATGAGCGTTAGCCGGCATTAACACTGCATAGTATGCTATTTATTTAATAGCTAATGTTGTTCTTTGAAGCCGTTGATCTTTTTCCCATGAAACCTTTCCTCCGATCTAAACTTGAAACCATCACAGAGCGTTTGCTGGATGTAGAGAGCTTGCTGGCCAAGCCAGACATCATGGCTGATATGAAAGCCTTTCGTGCGCTGTCGCAAGAGCATGCGCAGGTGACGCCCACCGCTGGCCGCTATGGCCGCTATCAGCAGATCGAGCGCGACATGGCTTCAGCGAAAGAGCTGCTCGCCGATCCAGACATGGCCGAGATGGCACGTGAAGAAATTGCCTCAGGAGAAGCTGAGCTCACCCAATTAGAAGAGGAATTGCAGCGCCTCCTGATCCCGCGCGATCCAGATGATGCCAGAGCTGCCTTCATCGAAATCCGCGCTGGCACCGGCGGCGACGAATCGGCGCTCTTCGCTGGTGATTTGTGCCGCATGTACACCCGCTACGCCACCACACAAGGCTGGCGCGTGGAAATCATGAGCGAATCAGTCAGCGAGATCGGTGGCTACAAAGAGGTGGTGCTGCGCATGGAGGGTCATACCGATGAATGGGGCGTTGGCGTGTATGGCAAGCTGCGCTTTGAATCGGGCGGCCACCGCGTGCAGCGCGTGCCGACCACCGAGACGCAAGGCCGCATCCACACCAGTGCGTGTACCGTGGCCGTGATGCCTGAGCCCGATGAGCATCAAGCCATCACTTTGAACCCTGCTGACTTGCGCATTGACACCTTCCGCGCATCCGGTGCAGGAGGCCAGCACATCAACAAAACAGACTCCGCCGTGCGCGTTGTGCATTTGCCCACAGGCCTCGTGGCCGAATGCCAAGATGGCCGCAGCCAGCATGCGAACAAAGCCAAGGCGCTGCAAGTGCTGCAAGCGCGCTTGCAAGAAAAAGAGCGCAGCGAGCGCGCTGCCATTGAGGCTGCCACGCGCAAAGGCTTGATCGGCAGCGGCGACAGAAGCGACCGCATTCGTACCTACAATTTCCCCCAAGGCCGCATGACGGATCACCGCATCAACCTCACGCTCTACAAATTGCTTTTCATCATGGAAGGCGATCTCGCTGAGGTTGTGCAAGCGCTGCTGCACGCAAGGCAAGAAGAGCAACTCAAAGATCTCGAACTTGGAAATTAAATGGGGTCAGATACCATTTAAATCAGCTGGTTGAAGCCAAGTGCATCACATCAGCACAATATCGTATTGCTCTTGCACCATCGTGCTTTCGGATTGCAACGAAATGGGTTTGCCAACAAAATCCGACAGCCCGGCCAAATGCTGGCTTTCTTCGTCTAGAAACAGCTCAATCACCTGCGGCGCAGCAATCACTCGGAATTCTTTGGGGCTGAATTGCCTGGCCTCGCGCAAAATCTCACGCAGGATGTCGTAAGCCACCGAGCGCGGCGTTTTCACTTGCCCCAAGCCTTGGCAGGCTGGGCATGGCTCACACAGCATGTGGGCAAGGGATTCGCGGGTGCGTTTGCGCGTCATCTCCACCAAGCCGAGGGGCGAAAAATGGTTGGCCGCATTCGTTTTGGTGCGGTCTCGCGCGAGATGTTTGCCCAGCTCAGCAAGTACTTGATCGCGATGCTCGGGGCGCACCATATCTATGAAATCTGCAATGATCACGCCGCCCAGATTGCGCAAGCGCAGCTGGCGCGCCATGGCACCGGCTGCCTCTAAATTCGTTTTGAAAATCGTGTCGTCAAAATTTCTTGCGCCCACAAAGCCGCCTGTGTTCACATCAATGGTGGTGAGCGCCTCGGTTTGATCGATGATCAAATAGCCGCCCGATTTGAGCTCCACACGCCTGTCCAGCGCCTTGGCGACTTCCTCGTCAACATTGCATAAATCAAAAATCGGGCGCTCGCCTTTGTAAAGCTGAAGCTTGGCGGCGGCATGCGGCATAAATTCTTTGCCGAAGGCCATGAGCGCATCATGCTGCTCGCGTGAATCAATGCGGATCATCTGCGTCTCTTCAGTGACCATATCGCGCAAGATGCGTTGCATGAGCGTCAAATCCGTGTGCAGGGTGGATTGTGGCGGCAGCTGCGTTGCACTCTGCTTGATGCGCAGCCAAGTTTTGAGCAGGTAGGCCATATCGTCTTGCAGCTCAGCGTCTGTGGCCTCTTCTGCATTGGTGCGCAGGATAAAACCGCCGCCTTTGAATTGCATGAGATCAGCATGCGCATCCCACAGCTTTTGCAAACGCTCGCGCAGGCTCTCGCGTTGCTCGGAGGGGATTTTTTGAGAGATACCGATGTGATCATCTTGTGGCAAAAATACCAATTGCCGCCCGGCCAAGCTGATTTGGCTCGACAGCCGCGCACCTTTGCTGCCAATCGGATCTTTGATCACTTGCACCATCAGCGCTTGGCCTTCAAACACTTGTTTTTCTATGGGCATGGCCAGGCTGCTCGATTGCGCGGAGCGCTGCACCCCATCCGAATATCGGGCATGCACCGCACTGGCCAAATCGGCCACATGCAAGAAGGCCGCTCGCTCCAACCCAATATCTATGAAGGCCGATTGCATGCCCGGCAGCACCCGCGCCACCTTGCCCAAATACACATTACCCACCAAGCCGCGCTCTAAATGCCGCTCAATGTGCAGCTCCTGCACAGCGCCATGCTCGATGAGCGCCACGCGGGTTTCTTGAGGGCTCCAGTTGATGAGGATATCGTGTTGCATGGCCGGAGCTTCTCTCACAAAAGACGAAGGTAACGCGAAAAACGCGAAAATTCGCGAACAACGCAAAAAAGAAGTTAGAGGATACTCAGTTGCCCAAGCAGTTGCGCCGTCTCGTACATCGGCAAGCCCATGATGCCGCTGTGGCTGCCGCTGATATGGCCGATGAAGGCCGCCGCCCTGCCCTGAATGGCATAGGCACCGGCCTTGCCCATGGGCTCGCCAGTGGCCACATAGGCTTTGATTTGATGTCGTGTCATGGATGCAAAGCTCACCTTGGAGATTGACAACGCCTCAACCCTGCGCTTGCCGCTTTGCATCGCTACTGCGGTCAGCACGCGATGCGTCTTACCAGCCAGCTCCGTCAACATGCGCACGGCATCTTGTTCGTCTGCTGGTTTGCCATAAATCGTTCGCCCCATGGCAACGGTCGTATCTGAGCAAATCACAGGAGCTACCTTCAAGCCCCGCGCCTTCATCCGCACGACCGCTGCATCTAGCTTGAGCCCCGTCACACGCTTCACATAGTGGCTGGGCGCTTCGTTCTTGAAAACCAATTCAAGGCTCTCGGCATCTTCGTTCGCATCTGGTAAGAGCAATTCAAACTTCACGCCCAACAGATCCAAAAGCTGAGCACGCCGTGGGCTTTGAGAGGCCAGATAAATGAGCTTACTCACGATGTTTACTCACGATGATAAGGGTGCCCGGCATTCACAGACCAAGCGCGGTAGAGCTGCTCCACCAGCAGGACACGCACCATGGCATGAGGCAAGGTCAGGTCGGACAAGCGCAGGGTCTCTTGGGCAGATTTTTTGAATTCTGGGTCGAGGCCATCAGGCCCACCGATGACGATTGTGACATCGGTGCCACCGAGCTGCCAGTCGGTGAGGCGCTGGGCGAGCTGGACAGTGCTGGTGTGTTTACCGCGTTCATCGAGCACGATGATTCTTGCACCTTTAGGTATTGCCGCTTCGATGCGCTCACGCTCTGCAAGCATCAAAGCAGTGGTGTTTTTGTTGTTGGTGCGTGGCTCGGTTTTGATCGTCTTGAGCTCGATTTTGAGCTCAGATGGGAAGCGCTTGGTGTAATCATCCCATGCGGTTTGCGCCCAATCGGGCACGCGCTGGCCGACGGCGACGATGAGCAGCTTCACACGGATTTTTTAGCGGCTGGCTTTTTGGCAGCTGGTTTTTTGACAGCTGATGGAGCCGCCGTTTTAGCGGCCACTTTTTTCGCGGCAGCTTTTTTTGCCACAGCTTGCGGGGAGGCTTTGGCCGCCTGCTTTTTGAGCGCTGGTTTTTGAGCAATGGCTTGATCTGAGGGCACAGCTTTTGCTACTTTTTTAGTAGCATCTGATGCAGATTTTTTGCCGGCAGCAGGCTTCTTGGGCTTCAAAACAGCATCAGCGATTTGCTTCTCAATCACCTTCTCTGCCGCGGCATGTTTGGTGCGCATCGGTTTTTCACCCCAGATGTCTTCCAAGTGGTAATACTGGCGAATAGCGGGCTGCATGATGTGCACCACGGCCGCGCCGCAATCGACAATGATCCACTCGCCGTTGTCTTCGCCTTCGGTGCGTGGCTTGGGAAACCCTGCTTCGCTCACCGCCTCGCGCACGCTCATCGCCAGTGCCTTGGTTTGGCGATTGCTGGTGCCGCTGGCCACAATCACGCGCTCAAACAAGCTGCTCAAATGCTCGGTGTCAAAGACCATCAGGTTTTGCGCTTTCACATCTTCCAAGCCATCGACGATCGCCTTGGTGAGCTTGATCACATCACGCTTGCCTTGTGAATCGGCAGACGCGGCAGACGCTGGCGTGATGCGACGTTTGATGTGAGAGGAAGTATGGGCGGATTTTGGAGTGGCCATTCAGGATATTTTCAAAGAAGAGAGTAAAGGCGATGTTCAGCAATATACCGTGCAACTGAAGGCTTGACCAGATCGTCTAGCGATGGGGATGTTGCGCCAAGCTGCCGGATTGTGTTGCGAATAAGGGTCGCGCTGATGGGCGAGGCGGGCATGTGAATCGTCGAAAACGCTATTTTACCTTGCTTTTTATGCTCTTTGGGGTTGTTTACCGGCACAGAATCTGCACGGAGCGCTACCAAAAGTGTAGCAATCTGCACAATCTCTGCATACCGATGCCACTGCGGGAAAAAAGCCAGCTGATCTTCTCCCATCAGCAAAAATAGCTCTGCTTGAGGATGCTGCATCATCAGCTCTTGCAAAGTATCGAAGGTGTAAGTTGGCCCATTGCGCAAGAGTTCGCGCCCATCCACGCTGGCCTGCGGCACATCAGCAAAGCCAAGCTTGGCCATGGCCAAGCGATGCACAGCGGCGGTGAGTGTGCGGCTTTTGTGCCAAGCATGGCCGGTCGGCAGGATCAGCAGCATATCGAGTGCATATTGCGCGGCGGCGGCATGAGCCAGTGCCTCGTGTGCAAGATGCGGTGGATCGAAGGCACCACCATAGATGCCTAGCCTGCGCACGATGCTCAAATCCAATCCCTGCAGACAAGAAACTTCTTGTACAGATCACCCTCAGGTGTGCCGCTGCGCGGCTTGCGTTTGTAAGCCCAGCTCACCATCGGCGGCATGCTCATCAAGATTGATTCGGTGCGCCCGCCTGATTGCAGGCCGAAATGTGTGCCGCGATCCCACACCAGATTGAATTCAACGTAACGCCCACGCCGATAGAGCTGGAAATCACGCTCGCGCTGGCCAAAGCGCGCATCGCAGCGCTTCTCCAAGATCGGTAAATAGGCGGGCACGAAGGCATTGCCAATCGATTGCATCAAGCTAAAGCCATTGGCAAAACCGCCTTCGGTGAAATCGTCCATAAAGATGCCGCCAATGCCGCGCTGCTCTTTGCGATGCTTGAGATAAAAATACGTATCGCACCATGTTTTGAATGTCGGGTATTTGTCTGCGCCGAAGGGAGTCACGGCCATTTTGCACAGGGTATGGAAATGCACCGCGTCTTCTTCAAAGCCATAGTAAGGCGTGAGATCCA
>JANNED010000232.1:0-2218 GCA_031388245.1 Variovorax sp. | reverse complement strand
AACAAGGTTTTGCCGTCGGGTGTCCACGTTGCGCCCGTGACCTCGCTGTTGGTGGGGGCGGTGAGGAAGCGTTTTGTGTGGCCGCTGGCTGCGTCATAGATGAGCATTTGGTTGTTGCCCAAATTGGTGAATTCGCCTTTGTACATTTGGCTGGCATGCATATCGGTTTGAATCCATAAGCGGCCTGCGGGATCGAAGGCCAGGCCATCAGGGCAACCGAAGAGATCGCCTTGGATGTTGCCTTTGGCCTCGGCGCGGGCAGCGGCTGGATCACCGGCAAAAACGAGGTGATTCCATTCAAAAGCAACTTGATCAAAATCACCTGCTTCCTTCCAGCGGATGATGTTGCCATGTGCATTGCTGGCGCGCGGATTGGCGGCATCCACAGCAGGCATGCCGGGCGCGCCGCGAGCGCTGTTGTTGGTCAGGGTGCAGTAGATCCAACCTGATTTTTCGTCGATGGCCAGCCACTCAGGGCGATCCATCTTGGTGCCGCCGAGCAAATCGCTGGCTTGGCGGGCTTTGATGCACACTTCGCCCTGATCGGCAAAGCCATTGGCCGCTGTCAAGCCGCCTTGGCCGTGCACGAGCGGCAGCCACACGCCTTTGCCGTCTGCATTGAACCTTGCCACATACAGCGTGCCGTGATCGAGCAGTGCACGGTTGGCCTGGGCTTGCGTCAATCCATTGCCAGCGGGCTTGATGCTGTCGCGGCTGACGAATTTGTAGATGTATTCGTTGCGTGCGTCTTCTCCGCTGTACACCACAGCGCGTTTGTCTTTGGTGACGGCCACCCACGCGCCTTCATGCGCAGCGCGGCCCAGAGCGGTGCGCTTGATGGGGGTGCTGCTTGGATCCATCGGGTCAACTTCGACCACCCAGCCAAAACGATTGGGCTCGTTAGGCGTTTTGCTGATGTCAAAACGCGCATCATGCGCTGGCCAGCCGAAGAAAGAATCTTTGCGCAAGCCCCAGCGGCGTTGGTGCGTGTCTTCCAAGTTGGCATTGCCGAAATAGAAAGCAAAGTTCTCCTCACCTGAGAGATACGTGCCCCAAGGCGTTTTGCCACTGGCGCAATTGTTGACCGTGCCCAGGATCGTTTCGCCGCGCGGGTCAGCGGCTGTGCGCATCAGCGCGTGGCCACGACATGGGCCTCCTATGGCAAAGGGTGTGTTGGCGGTGATGCGGCGCGCGTATTGGCTGGGGCGCACCATTTGCCAGTCTTGGCCAACTTGCTGCACTTCTATCACGCTGATGCCATGCGCCGCTTGCGATTTGCGCACTTTCTCTGCGCTCCATTCTTTTATGCCGCCGACATGCAACAAACCATCGTCCACATACTCATGGTTCATTGTGAGCAGGCCGCGTTTGCTGCCCTCCAAGCTGTAAAAATGCATGCCATCATGGTGCATACCCATTTGCGCAGCTTGCTCAGCCGCTGTGTTGCTCGCATCCATTTTAAAAGCGGGCATGTTGCCTGCCATGCCAACGGGTTCGCCCCAAGCGCCTAGCGGCTGGGCGCTGTAACCCTCGGGCACGATGAATTTGTCGGAGACATCGATCGGGATGGGTTTGAAGCTCAGCGCTGCGGCTTGGGGCTTAGCTGCGGGCGCAGAGGGCGATTGTGCGCAAGCGGGGAGCAGGGCGCTGAGTGCGAGCGCACTGGATGTGCCGAGGAACATGCGGCGCTCGGGGCGGCTGATGTCGTGAATGCTGGCGTTGGGGGAAGTGTTGCTGTCTTCCATTTGCGAGAAATTTTTCGCCATCTTTGTCTCCTAGAATTTTCAAATCAAAAAATGCAGTGACTGACATTTTGCCTTGTCAGACCATCGCAAGCCAAACCCTCATAATTTGGGAATTGAGTTTCATCACAATTCCGAGAGACAAGCCATGATCGCCTATGCCGATTTTTACAAGCGTTCGATAGACCAACCTGAAGCTTTTTGGAAAGAGCAAGCCGGGTTGATCGAATGGTTCAAGCAGCCCGAACAAATCTGCGACCACAGCCATCCACCGTTTGCACATTGGTACAAAGGCGGCACAACCAATCTCTGCCACAACGCGGTTGATCGTCATCTCAAAGACCGTGCAGATCAAGCTGCCGTCGTCTTCGTCAGCACCGAGACGAACACTGAACAAACCTACACCTTACGCCAGCTCCATGCGCAGGTGCAATGCATGTCCGCCATCTTGCAGGAGATGGGTGTGCAGCGTGGTG
>JANNED010000197.1:0-4780 GCA_031388245.1 Variovorax sp. | reverse complement strand
CCGGGGCACAAAAGGCATGATCGCCATTCAGCAAAGTGAGCGCAATGGGAAGATTGTGGCGGCCACATTGGTGCATGCCGATGACGAGATCATGATGATCACAGACAAAGGCGTTATCGTGAGAACGCGCGTCAGCGAGATTCGAGAGCTCGGCCGCGCGACGCAGGGCGTGACGTTGATCGCACTGGACGAAGGAACGAAGCTCAGCGGCTTGCAGCGTATTGTGGAAAACGATGCGGTAGTGGATGCAGCCAGTGACGATGCATCCGGTGACGACGCAGCGGGCGAAGGCAGCATGGGTGGGCAAGAGCCAACTTCAGAAGCTTAATCGCTCTGAGTTTCACTCTGAATTTAATAGCACTCTACGCAGCAAACACGCCGGCTAATTGCACAAATGAGCACCAAAACCCTTTCCCAGCTGCGCACAGAGATCGATGCCGTCGATCAAGCGCTTTTGAAGGCGCTGAATCGGCGAGCCGAGCTCGCAGGCGAGGTCGGCGAGATCAAGCGGCTGGAGGGCTCGGCAGTTTATCGGCCTGAGCGCGAGGCGCAGGTGATTGCGGGTTTGCAAAGCGTTAACTCTGGGCCTCTTAAAGCGGATAACGTGAGCCATATTTGGCGCGAAATCATGTCAGCTTGCCGCAGCTTGGAGGCGGCGCAACGTGTGGCTGTGCTCGGGCCAGCGGGCACATTTTGCGAGCAAGCAGCGCTGGAGTTTTTTGGCTCATCCGTTGAGCTGATTTACTGTGCGAATTTTGATCAGGTGTTTCAAGCCACGGCGGCGGGCTCTGCGCATTTCGGCGTGGTGGGTGTGGAAAATTCCACCGAAGGGCCTGTGACGCGTAGCTTGGATTTGATGCTGCAAACGCCAGCGAATATTGTGGGTGAAGTTAGCCTCATGGTGCGCCACCATTTGCTGCGCCAATCGCAAAGCTTGGAGGGCATCACAGTGGTCGCTGCGCATCCGCAGGCGCTCGCCCAATGCCAAGAATGGCTCACCAAGCATGTGCCTAACGCTGAGCGCAAAGCGGTGTCTAGCAACGCGGAAGGCGCGCGCTTGGCACGAGAGAATGCAAACTGGGCGGGTATTTCTGGTGAACGCGCCGCCAGCGTGTATGGTCTGCACATCGCCAGCCACGCGATTCAAGACGATGCCTACAACCGCACGCGTTTTTGCATCATTGCGTTGCCCGACACCATTGCCGCCCCCGAGCCCAGCGGCAAAGATTGCACCAGCTTGATCATCTCTGTGCCGAACAAACCAGGCGCTGTTCATGATCTGCTCGTCCCACTGAAAAAGCACGGCGTATCCATGACGCGCTTTGAATCTCGCCCAGCGCGCACAGGGCAGTGGGAGTACTATTTTTATATTGATTTGCAAGGCCATGCGAAAGAGCCCAATGTGGCGAAGGCGCTCTCTGAGCTGCAAGGGCTTTGCGCCTACTTCAAAGTGTTGGGCTCCTACCCCGTCAGCTCCTAAATAAGAAAAAGCATCATGTTTGACCAACTCGGATTGATTGGCTGTGGCCTGATGGGCGGCTCGTTTGCCTTGGCGATGAAAAAAGCGGGCTTGGTCAAGCGCGTGGTCGGTTACAGCAAATCCCCCTCGACCACCCAGCGCGCCTTGAAGATGGGCGTGATTGACGTGGAAGCGCCATCTGCTTTGCTGGCCGCCTCTGGCGCAGATTTGGTGTTGATTGCCGTGCCAGTGGCTGCGATTGAGGCGACGCTCAAAAGCATCAAGCACATCATCACCCCCTCCACGCTGGTGATGGACGTGGGCTCGACCAAGCGCAATGTGGTCGATGCTGCGCGTCGCGTTTTGAAAGATCAAGTGGGCGTGTTTGTGGCGGCGCATCCCATTGCCGGCAAGGAGCTCTCAGGCGTGGAGCATGCGGATGTGACGCTGTACGATAAAAAGCAAGTCATCATCACGCCCATTGAGCGCACACAAACTGCGCAATTGACCAAAGCCACTGCGCTGTGGGAAGCGCTGGGCTGCCAAGTGCTAAAAATGTCGCCCGAAGCGCATGATTCGGCTTATGCTGCGGTGAGCCACCTGCCGCATTTGATTGCGTTTGCGATGATGAATGCGATCACAGATCAGCCCAATGGCCGGGAATACTTGTCGCTCGCTGGCATGGGCTTCAGAGATTTCACGCGCATCGCCGCGAGTGATTCCAAACTCTGGACGGACGTTCTCATGGCCAATCGGCAAGAGCTGCTGACGCAATCACGGCATTTCCAGAAAGCACTGCAAGCGCTAGAGCGCTTGATGCAAGCAGAGCAAGCCGATCAACTCGAGCATGAGATTGATCGCGCCAGCCTGACGCGAGCGCAATGGAAAATGACGACGCGCAAATAAGCTGTGCCTTCACTGACTGCTCAGCGCTTTGATCTCACCCATGTTTTCTACGGCATTCCTTGACCTGCCAGCTTTGCACAGTGCCGCAGGCACTGTGCAGTTGCCCGGCTCCAAAAGCATCTCTAACCGCTTGTTGCTGTTGGCTGCCCTCAGCGCGGGGCGCACGCTGATTCACGATTTGCTCGATTCAGATGACACACGCGTGATGCTCACCGCTTTGCAACAATTGGGTTGCGGTGTGGAGCGACATGTGGGAGGTGTTTCAACGGATGTGGCCATCACAGGACTGGGAGGCCAAGCGCCGAAAAATGCCGCCAAGCTTTTTCTTGGCAACGCTGGCACAGCCATGCGCCCACTCACCGCTGCGCTGGCCGTGCTCGGCGGAGATTTTGTGCTCTCCGGCGTGCCGCGCATGCACGAGCGGCCGATTGGCGATTTGGTGGATGCCTTGCGCCAGCTCGGTTGCAGCATTGACTACACCGGCAACGATGGCTTTCCGCCGCTCAAAATCGGCCAGCCCAGCTTGAAATTAGATGCGCCGATTGCCGTGCGAGGTGATGTGTCGAGCCAATTCCTCACGGCGCTTTTGCTAGCGTTGCCACTCGTCGCCAAGCAAGACATCCACATCGACGTGATGGGCGAGCTGATCTCCAAGCCGTACATCGAAATCACGCTGAATTTGCTAGAGAAGTTTGGCATCGAAGTCAAACGCGATTCATGGAAGCGGTTCACGATTTTGCAAGGCGCAAGCTACCAATCGCCGGGGGAAATCTGGGTGGAAGCAGATGCATCGTCCGCTAGCTATTTCATAGCGCTTGGCGCAATCGCTACGCTGGCAAATGACCAAAAAGGCTTAGAAAATAGCCCCGAGATACGAATTGAGGGTTTAAGTGAGCATGCCATCCAAGGCGACATACGTTTTGTGGATGCGGCGCGCCTGATGGGTGCAAAAATCGAAAGCGGCGCGAATCATTTAGAGATCAGAAAAGGATCATCACCACTCAAAGCCCTTGACCTCGATTGCAACCACATCCCTGATGCGGCCATGACGCTCGCTGTCATGGCGCTCTATGCCGACGGGACAACCACGCTGCGCAACATCGCCAGTTGGCGCGTGAAAGAAACGGATCGCATCGCCGCGATGGCCACAGAGCTGCGCAAGCTTGGTGCAAGCGTCGAAGATGGCCAAGATTTCATCCGCATCACACCTCCCGCTTTGCAAGACTGGAAAGCTGCCAGCATCCACACCTATGACGATCACCGCATCGCCATGTGTTTTTCTTTGGCAGCGTTCAATCCAGCTGGCGTCGCCGTGCGCATCGAAGACCCGAAATGCGTGGCCAAGACTTTTCCCGATTATTTTGAAACCTTGTTCAGCGTCGTGCAGCCGCGTAGCGTCCCAGTGATTTGCATCGATGGCCCAACAGCCTCTGGCAAAGGCACGCTCGCCAGCCGCGTGGCGCAGCAGCTGGGCTTTCACTATCTCGATTCAGGTGCGCTTTACCGCCTAACTGCTCTGGCTGCCAAGCAGCAAGGCATTGCTTGGGACGACGAAGCAGCGCTTGCAAAAATCGCCGCGCATTTGCCGGTGGTGTTTGAAGCTGAGGCTGTGCTGCTCAATGAAGACGATGTGAGCGAGCTGATCCGCAGCGAAGAGATGGGCGTTGGCGCATCTATTGTGTCGGTTTTCCCTGCTGTACGAGCTGCGCTCACGGCTTTGCAGCACAGCTTTGCGCGGCTGCCGGGCTTGGTGGCGGATGGGCGCGATATGGGGACAGTGATTTTCCCAGCTGCGCCGCTCAAAATCTTCCTCACCGCCAGCAGCGCAACGCGAGCTGAGCGACGCTATAAGCAGTTGATTTCAAAGGGAATTTCTGCTAAACTCGATTTCCTTCGTGCGGATTTAGAAGCGCGGGATTTGCGAGATTCATCTCGCAGCTCTGCGCCACTCAAAGCTGCTGAAGATGCTGTTCTGTTGGACAATTCTGTGCAAACCATCGAAGAATCGGTGGCCTCTGTTCAGAGCCAATGGCGCAACAAGCTGGGTTTGTGATCTTTGTTGACCATGTAGCCCAGCATGCAAGGCCCTGCTGACTCCCCTCGCGCTGCATGCGCATGGTTGGCAGGATTTTTTAACGAACCATGCCGCACGCCGGCATAAAACCTGCGTTAACTGCTATCAAATTTGAAGCGGCATCCCGCCGCTATTTGGGGCGAAGCGCCATCAGGAAATCTCATGTCAGAATCTTTTGCAGCCCTCTTTGAAGAATCGCTCAAGCGCACCGAAATGCGCTCCGGTGAAGTCATCACCGCCGAAGTCATCCGCGTTGACCACAACCACGTCGTTGTGAACGCTGGCCTCAAAAACGAAGCGTATATCGAAATCGCCGAGTTCAAAAACGACCAAGGCGAACT
>JANNED010000191.1:0-2011 GCA_031388245.1 Variovorax sp. | reverse complement strand
GCTCATCGCGTGGTGGCTGCCAAAGACACAAACGGCATTCTGGCTGATCCTGATAGGTGGCCTCGCCGCGTGGATCGGGGGCATTTACCTCAAGGTCAGGTTCGCCCGCCCTGACGATACACTCGGCTCCGCACAGTTCGGATCGCGCGCCGATGTGAACGCGCTGGCGAAGAACAATGGCGATCTGCTGATCGGGCGCGATACCTTTGGCCGGTTGCTCCGTTATGACGGCTCTGCCCATCTCATCACTATTGCCCCGACACGCTCGGGCAAGGGCGTAGGCACGATCATCCCCAATCTGCTGACTGTCAATCGGTCGGTCGTCTGCATCGACCCCAAGGGTGAGAATGCCCGTGTGACGCTTCGCCAGCGCGAAGCGTTTGGTCCGGTGTATTGCCTCGATCCGTTCGGGATATCCGGGCGGGAAACGGCGCGTTACAATCCGCTTGACCGGCTTGAAGCCGACAGCCTCGATTTGGCTGAAGATGCCATGACGCTCGCCGACGCGCTGGTGTTCGACGAAAATGAAACCGAAGCGCATTGGAACGAAGAGGCCAAGGCGCTGATCTCGGGCATCATCCTCTACGTCGTCTGTCATGATGATGTGGCACACCGGAATCTCTCCAGCGTCCGGGACTATCTGACGCTGGCCCCTGACGATTTCACGGCGCTGCTCACCGTCATGCAGGCAAGCGACGGTGCGGGCGGATTGATCGCGCGCGCCGCCAACCGCTACCTCAGTAAATCGCACCGCGAAGCGGCGGGCGTGTTGTCGGGCGCGCAGCGGCACACCCATTTTCTCGACAGCCCGCGCATCGCAGCTGTAGTGGGCGGGTCCGATTTTGCCTTTGCCGATCTCAAGGACAGCGTGGCGACGGTGTTCCTGATCCTGCCGCCCGACCGGCTCGATACCTATTCGCGCTGGCTGCGTCTTCTGCTCGCGCAGTCGATCAACGAAATGGCCCGGTCGTTCGCCAAGCCGCCGCGCCCCGTGCTGTTCCTACTTGATGAATTTGCCGCGCTCGGGCGGCTGCAACCTGTCGAGCGCGCGATTGGCTTGATGGCCGGTTACGGTCTACAACTCTGGCCGATCTTGCAGGACATCCACCAACTCCGCAGCCTTTACGGAGCTAACTCGGGGACGTTCCTGTCCAACGCTGGTGTCCTGCAGGCGTTCGGGGTCAACGACTATGATACCGCCGATATACTCTCGAAGACGATAGGCCGAAAAACCATCACCTATGAGACCGGCGGGCAGAGCGAGAAGGATATGATCGTCAAAGACCCCGAACGAACCTTGAGCAAAACCCAGCACCTCGCCACCCGCAATCTCATGGACCCCAATGAAATCATGAGACTCGCGCCCGATACGCTGCTGCTGATGCGCGTGGGCGAAAACCCGCTTATCGTGAAGAAGTTGCGCTACTTCGCCGACAAGGAATTTGCAGCGATGTTTGATGCTGCGTGAGGCAAATGGCAGCATCCAACAATACTTTGAGTGTTACACATCGATCTGGTTCGCTTTGACGCTCGCTATCCTCTGAATATAGACCGATGGCGCACTAAACATCTTAGATCGAACGCAGCCCCGCTTCGTCTTTGACAACCAGTTCCGCATATTTGACCTCGATGAAGTATGCGCTCTCTAAGACTTTGAGTTCCTTGTTGAGCGTCTGCCGAGAAATGCCGACAATCGCGGCCAACTCGGCCTGTCGCATTTTAATGCGATTATGACCCGTCGCACTTGCAGCGCTCAAGATTGCCTTAGCCAATCGCACGCGGATCGGAGCCGCGTTGTGCGCGATGAATGCCAGCGCACGCCGCTGATTCCGGCATGTTAGCAATGCAATATCGTGAAAGAGCAGCGGCTCTTCGGCAGCCAAGTCGTCGAACCGTTTTTGGTCGATCTGAAGAAGAGTAGTCGGCTCGAAAGCCACCGCCTCTTGTGGACGCGGGCGACCGTCCAGCGTCGATAATTCGCCGAACCACGAGCCAGGTTTCAATATTCTCA
>JANNED010000113.1:0-3832 GCA_031388245.1 Variovorax sp. | reverse complement strand
CCGACATCGCAGCAACCGTGAACTGCCCCAGCCTCGTCTTCTACGGCGAGCATGGCGTGATGAACAAGCTCTACGATATTCCTGCGCAGTGGCAACGCCGCCTGCCCAACATGCAAAGTGCCTCGCTGCCCGGCGGGCATTTCTTCCCCGATATGCGGCCTGCTGAGACGGCGAAGATTTTGCTCGATTTCATCGCACAGCCTTCACTATCAATACAATAGCAATCTACGCTGTATCTGTGCCGGCAATTGGCCTCTTTTGCTTTAAATCCTGTTAAAAACCATGACTCCAGCCACACAAGCCTTGTGCAAACTGCTCGGCATCCAGCAGCCGCTGATCCAAGCGCCCATGGCTGGCGTGCAAGGCAGTGCACTGGCCATTGCTGTGAGCCAAGCCGGCGGCTTGGGCTCGCTGCCCTGCGCGATGCTCTCACCGGAGCAGATCACTGCCGAGATTGAAGCGATTCGCGCAGCCACCCGCCTGCCCTACAACCTGAATTTCTTCTGCCACACCCCGCCGCTGCCCAATGTAGCCACGCCTGAGCGCGAAGCGGCTTGGCGAGAGTTGCTTCGCGCCTATTACACCGAGCACGAGATCGACCCAAGCAAAATCACCGTAGGCGCTGGCCGCGCACCGTTTTCTGATGCGTTGTGTGATCTGATCGCGCCCTTTGAGCCGCCCGTCGTCAGCTTTCATTTCGGCCTACCCGCGCCGCATTTGGTGGCCAGAGTCAAAGCTTGGGGCGGCAAAGTGCTCTCCAGCGCCACCACCGTCGCGGAAGCAAAGTGGCTAGAGGCGCATGGCGCAGACGCGATCATTGCGCAAGGCTTGGAGGCTGGCGGCCATCGCGGCATGTTTTTATTGCGCGATGAGCATGGCTCGAATGGCACACATGAAGGTTTGTCGAGCGCTTTCCCAGAAGATTGGCAAAGAGAGCTGGCCACTCAGCAAGGCACGTTCACCCTGTTGCCGCAAATCGTCTCAGCGGTCAAAGTGCCCGTCATTGCTGCCGGCGGCATCGCCTCAGCGCAAGCCGTTCAAGCAGCGCTCGCGCTCGGTGCATCCGCCGTGCAAATCGGCACAGCCTTCCTGCTTTGCGACGAGGCCACCACCAGCCCCCTGCATCGTGCAGCGCTGCGCAGCAGCGCCGCGCACCCAGAGCTTCACCACACCGAGCTCACCACCCTCTTCACAGGCCGCCCTGCCAGAGGCATCACCAACCGCCTGATGCGCGAATTGGGCGCACTTCATCCACAAGCCCCCGCTTTCCCCACCAGCACAGCGGCGATTGCACCCTTACGCGCAGCGGCAGAGCGCGCTGGCAAGGCAGATTTTTCACCGCTTTGGAGCGGGCAAAATG
Organism: Variovorax sp.; assembly: GCA_031388245.1. GTDB lineage: Bacteria > Pseudomonadota > Gammaproteobacteria > Burkholderiales > Burkholderiaceae_C > JANMDU01. The sequence continues at coordinate 2,472 of JANNED010000113.1, read as the reverse complement.
CCAGCGGCTGCCGCGCTGTCGCAGTCGCCGTGCTGGTCAGGCAGTTTGTTCAGCAGCAAGGGTGATGGCGCTCAGCGCATCAACTCTGGGCCGAGCTGCAGATTGAATTTGTTCAGGCCAGCCAGCAATTGCGCATAGGCTGCATCCAATGCCACGGGGCCTTTCACACCCAGCTCAATGTGTTTGCCATATTGCGGATGATCAACGCTGGGCAAGCTGAACACTTTGATGCCAGAATGATCGGCCTCCACCTGCTCCATCAGCGGCGTGAGCGTGGCCTCCATCGCCCCCATCACGATCACGGATTTCTCTTGGAGAACCACTGCGCGGTGCAAATGCTTGTAGTTCGTATCGAGTACCCATTCCATCATCGGCCAAGCCATCACAGGAAAGCCAGGGAAAAAATGGACATGGGGATCAGCCGTGTCTTTGCCACAGCTGAAGCCTGCGATTTTGTTGTATGGATTGGGAATGATTTCTGCGCCCACGGGAAACACACCCATGTTGAGGCGATGCATGTTGTCAGGCCGATCGGGCTCATACGCCAAACCCTGCTCCTTGGCGACATCTTGCATCCGCTCGCGGATCAAAGCTTCGGCCTGCGGATGCAAGGCGAGCTCGCGGCCCAATGCCTTGGCTGCGCATTGGCGGGTATGGTCATCCGGCGTGGCGCCAATGCCGCCGGTGGAGAAAACGATGTCTCCAGAATCAAAAGCGCGCTGAAGCACAGCTGTGATGCGCTGCGGATCGTCGCCCACATATTCCGCGCTTTCCAGCGCAAGCCCTCTTGCTGCGAGCAGCTCGATGGCTTTGGAGAGGTGTTTGTCTTGGCGCTTGCCAGAGAGGATTTCGTCGCCAACAATGATGAGATGAAAGCGTGGGTTTGGAGAGATCATGAGAGTTTTTTAGGTGTGATGTCTGATATATCCGACGCATCAGAGATCGGCGCGGATGGCTGATTGACTATCAAATCAGGCGCATCGTTTGCAGGATTGATGCCGGGAAATGGGTTGTTTGGCTTAAAATTTTCGTTGCTATGAGGTGCGTAGTCTTTCGCTCGCATTGCTTGCAGGGCATCCAGACAAAAATGCGCAAACCACAGCGATGAAAATGCAAACACCAAGGTGTAAATCCAAATCGCGGCCACAATAAAAATTGGCGCAAGCACCACAAACATCACGCCAGATGCCCACAGCAGTGTGGGCGCAGCGCCCAAATAGCCCGCCACCACGCCCATGCCCAGCAGTTGCATGCGGTGCTGTTTCATCACTTCGCGCCGCTCCTCTTTGCTGGCATGCTCAGCCAGCGCATCAAAGGCCATCACACGATACGTGAGCCAGCCCCAGATCAGCGGCGGCACGATCAAAATCAGCGGCGGAATCAACCACAATGGCACGGAGGCCAGCAACGCCATCATGGCAACCAACACCGCGCCAAAAGACCACAAGATGCTGGCAAAAATCCCCGCGCCTCGTCTGCGTTCGAGCTGATGAAAGCGCCGCTCAGCCACCAGCGAAACCATTGCGGGTGTCATGAGAAAAGCCACAAACATCAAAGAGCCGATCACCACCAGCGGCGTAGCAGCCAAAATAACGAGCAGCGGCGCAATCGCAGCTTTCAGCCCACCAAAGCCCATGCCCTCTAGCCAGCCAATCCCACGCGAGAGCCAATCGCTGGAGAGTAGCCAAGCGTTCACAGCGCCCAGCGTGCTTTCCCAAAAGAAATAGCCAAACACCCCAGCTATTCCCACCATCAGCAACAAAGGCACCAGCGACAGAGCGATCACGCGTGGGTGAAGACAATAAGCAGCAGCTCGCCAGAAGGCATCCAAAATCTGTTTCATGCTAGAAGGATACACGCTTGGAATTTGCAGCGCCCGACCGAGGGCAGTCTTCAGCTTTTTCAGACCCATCACACAGCGGATGGATATGACTGGCGCGTCGTTAAACTCCTATTTTCGTAGCACTCTACGCATATTTTATGCCGGCTATCCGCGTCTTTTGCTTCAAATTCCAGCCTTTTTCACGTTTGAAGAGCCATCGCAGAAAAGCTGTCTCTAAGAGTGCGAAAATATGGGTTTCCCCGTTTAGAAACAAGTGACTCACATGGACGCAGAACAAATCAACGCTATCGGCAGCAAGCTCACCGATCTGGCCGCCCGCACCCTCGATCTTCGGGGGTATCTTTGACTACGAGCGCAAAAGCCATCGCTTAGATGAAGTCAACGCCGCTTTAGAAGATCCCAGCGTTTGGAATGATCCGAAGAAAGCCCAAGAGCTGGGCAAAGAAAAACGCCAGCTAGAAAACGTCGTCAATCACCTCACCGCGCTAGACCGTGATTTGGCGGACAACGCTGAGCTTTTTGAGATGAGCAAAGAAGAAAGCGACCTCGATGGCCTGAAAACGATTGCAGACGATGCAGAGCGGCTTGAGCTGATCGTGAAAGATCTTGAATTCAAGCGGATGTTTAAC
>JANNED010000082.1:0-2368 GCA_031388245.1 Variovorax sp. | reverse complement strand
CATGCATGGCAAGACGAGTGTGATCAGCACAACGCGTGTTGGCGTGTTCAAAGATTTACCTCAGCAATTCACCGTGAACCGCTACCACTCGCTGGCGATTGAAAAATCGAGCTGCCCGAAAGAGTTGAAAACAACCGCGTGGACGGCTGACGGCGAGATCATGGGCGTGATGCACACAGGCTATGCCCACGAAGTGCGTATCGAAGGTGTGCAGTTTCATCCCGAGAGCATTTTGACTGAGCATGGCCATGCGATGCTCAAAAACTTTTTACTATAAAAAGAATAGCATTCTGCTCATATTTTATGCCGGCTAAGCACTCAAAAGGCTCAAAACATGGCTGATTTAGGCATCCACAATCTCTGGCTCTTCATCCTCGCCGGCTGGGCACTGAACCTCACGCCTGGGCCCGATGTGTTCTTCCAAATCACACATGCCATCAAAGGCGGCTGGCGCGCAGGCATCGCAGCCATGCTGGGCATCTTGGCGGGCTGCCTTGTGCATGTGGGCGCGGCGGCGCTCGGCGTGAGCGCATTGATTGCAGCATCCAGCTCGGCATTCACCGCGCTCAAACTCATCGGTGCGGCGTATTTGGTCTACGTCGGTATCCGCATGGTGATGACGAAGACGACGCCAATCACTATCGATTCAATAGCACCCTGCGCATATTCTATGCCGGCTAGTGACCTAAAGCATCTTAAAAATGTCGTTATTCAAGGCTTCTGGACCAATGCGCTCAACCCCAAGGTGGCGCTGTTCTTCTTAGCCTTCCTGCCGCAATTCATCAGCCCTCACGCCGCGCAACCCTCGCTCGCATTCGCGGTGCTTGGGCTTTTCTTCATTCTCAATTCAGTTCCGATCAACCTCGGCTATGTATTGCTTGCCTCATGGGTGAGCCAACGGATGAATGTTGCCCAACGTGCCATGCTCTGGCTCGAACGCGCAGCGGGTGCGATGTTTATTGGCTTTGGTGTCAAACTTGCACTGAGTGAAAAGTAAAGGCGTTCCATGCAAACTGTTGACCTGCGCAGCGACACCGTCACCCAGCCTACACCCGCCATGCGCGAAGCGATGTTGGCCGCACCGTTGGGTGATGATGTGTTTGGCGATGACCCGAGCGTGAATGCGCTGCAAGAGAAGATTGCAGCACTCTTGGGTTTTGAGGCGGCGCTTTTTGTGCCCACCGGCACGCAGAGTAATTTTTGCGCGATTTTGTCGCACTGCCAGCGCGGCGATGAATACATCGTCGGGCAAATGGCGCATTGCTACCGCTGGGAAGGCGGCGGCGCGGCGGTGCTGGGCAGCGTGCAGCCGCAGCCCATCGCGCATGCAGTAGATGGCACACTGCCACTGGCTGAAATTGAAGCGAGCATCAAGCCCGATGACGCGCACTTTGCTCGCACACGCCTGCTTTGCCTTGAAAACACCCTCGGCGGAAAGCTGCTGCCGCTGTCTTATATCCAAGCCGCAACTGAGCTTGCGCGCAGCAAAGGCTTGGCCACGCATCTTGATGGCGCGCGCTTGTTCAATGCAGCCACTGCACAGGCCACACAAACCCTTGACGCTACTCAGAGCAGAGATTTGAAGCAAAAAAGGCCTCTCGCCGGCGTATTTCCTGCACAGAGCGCTATAAATTTAGAAGCAAAGCGGATGGCTCAAAATTTCGATTCGGTGAGCGTCTGTTTCAGCAAAGGCTTAGGCGCACCGATTGGCTCGGCGCTCTGCGGCTCGCGAGAACTGATTGCAAGAGCCCACCGCATCCGCAAAATGGCCGGCGGCGGCATGCGCCAAGCGGGCATGCTGGCTGCTGCGGCAAGCTATGCGCTCGATCATCAAGTCGAGCGCTTGGCGCAAGATCATGCACTGGCCAAGCGCTTGGGGACTAGCCTCGCGCAAATCGATGGCCTCACTGTCGATCCCGTTCATAGCAACATCGTCTTCGTCGATGTGCAAGAGCCTTTAAAAGCCAAGGCGGCAGGCTTGATCGCGCATCTCAAACAACACAACATCCTAGCCACCGGTTTGTACCGCTTGCGCTTCGTGACGCATCTGGATGTGGATCAAGAAGGCGTGGATCGGGCGATTGCTGTGATTCAGTCGTACTTTCAAGGCTGAAGAGAATATCATGATCTCGAAAGTTACGCGAAAGAATCAAAATGTATTCAAAATTGTAATCCGATACGAAACACCTATCGATTGCATTGGCCAAAATATTATTTGGTCTTTTTGGTTTTCTTTTCGCGTAACTTTCGCGTCTTTCGCGCCCGGAAATTCGGTATTCAACTCTTCCTAACCAGTAACGCAAAGCAAAGAGAAACATCATGCCCATCACCCCCCAAGAAGCACTGCAGCGCACCATTGAGCACCGCG
>JANNED010000073.1:0-23139 GCA_031388245.1 Variovorax sp. | reverse complement strand
AAATTGCGCGCGGCATAGCAGCCGCGCGGATGCACGGTGATCAGCAGCCGATCAAACACCGCAAAGCCAACGGCCTTGGAGCTGATCCGCTTGAAATGCGGCTCATTCTTATCGCGCAAAGAAGCTGGCAAGGTGGGTGCGTGGCTGTGATAGGCATCTTTCGCCGCTTCGTGCTGGCTTTCTTGCAGCATTTCCAGTGGCGTGGCCAAACGACGAAAAATGATCAAATCGTAGATAGACGTGAAATCATAGTGCGAAGGATGCTGTATGTTTTGAATGTCTTCCAGGTGCACATCCAGCAGCACCGAGCCGCCGATCTGTTGCGCAGCCTGCTGCAATGCGACTTGGTGCTTTGCGAAATCATCGCGATCAAGATACATCCAAATAAAACCACCCATGGGTACTTGCTCTGGCAGAGCATCCAAAAAACGCAGGCTGTCTGTGGTGAATTCAAGGATTTGCATATTGAGATTATTCAGCATAAACCGCTAGATCCACCATGGCCTGCGCTGCCATGGCCCATCACCATCGCCAGATGGCTGTTCAAAGCTGGCTGCCCTCGCACGCTATTCAGATGCTGCGGCCAAAGGCGTCTTCTCATTCACGGGCATGTGCTTTCTCTTTCCACAGCGTGGCACCGAGCAAAACAACTTGCATTTGCTGCACAAAATTCTCGGTCATTTCAGCTTCTAGCAGCGGCTGGTTGGCAGGCAAATCGAGGATTTCTGGTGCGGCCGCAAGCATGGTGGTCACGATCAAACCGCAAATCATTTGGAGGCTTCGGGTGGAGAGATCTTTGTAGAGCCCCAGAATACGGAAATCTTGCGCCATCTCGTTGGTGAAGTGGATCACGTCGTTGCGGATCGCCAGCCGCAAGATTCGGCTGCCGCCAGAGCGCTCGCTGGCGATGAAGAGGAACAACAATCGGTTGTGCAACACATACTGGTGATACACCTGCACCGAGCGACGCACGATATCGTCTTGTGCGATGCCGCTTTGCCTGGCTTCGCGCAAAAGGCGGCGCAGCGTGATGCCCACCTCCTCCACCAACGCCAGCCCCAATTCATCGGTGTTGCGAAAGTGCCGGTAAAACGCATTGGGCACCATGCCGGCTTCGCGGGCGATTTCTCGAATGCCTAGGCTGGTGAAGCTGCGGCCTTCGCCCATGAGCTGCAATGCCGCCTGCGTGAGGCTGCTTCGCGTCAAATCTTTGCGCTCGCTTCGGCTCAATTCTTCTTTGATCACGCGCGGTGAATGGCTGCGGGTGGCACTCATATGACTCTTTTTTTGTGTACAACCGTATTTTAACAATGCCGTGATTTTGTGTCAATTATTCTGATTTTTCATTGGCATATTGGTTTTATCCTCTAATTTGGAATCAAATACTTGCCGACATGTGTACGATCGTACACAATACAAGCCAAGGAAAGAGGCAACGGGCCTCTGCCCACAACTTGGAGTAGACATGCACCCCCACGCGCCACAAAGAACACTGTCACGATTCGCCCACAAGCTGAATGCGCCTGTCACGCGGCTCTTCAAGCAGCCCTGGGTTGAGTCGATCGTGAGCCACGGCGCGGTAGAGGACACGCTACGCGGCATACATCCGATGCTCTCGCTCACCGAGGTTCGTGCTCGGGTGGTGCGGGTGGTGCAAGAGAACGCCTCCACCAAGACCTTCGTGCTTGCGCCCAACGCACTGTGGCAGGGCGCATTGGCAGGCCAGTTTGTCAGGGTGCAGCTTGAGATAGCGGGTCGGCGGGTATCGCGCATGTACAGCATCTCCTCGCGCCCCGGTGCGCGGCGCTTGGCCATCACCGTGCAGCGCCAGCCAAGCGGCTGTGTTTCGGCTCACATGCATGATCACATTCGTGCCGGTGATGTGTTGACCATCAGCCAAGCGATGGGCGATTTCGTCTTGCCAGCCGAGCTGTCAGAAAAAATCCTGCTTCTGAGCGCGGGCAGTGGCATCACACCCGTCATGGCCATGCTGCGAGATTTGAACGCACGCCATTACGCCGGCGATGTGGTGTTTGCGCACATGTGCCGCAGCCCGCAAGACCAGCTCTTTGCAGGAGCGCTGGCACAGTTGCAGGCGACTTTCCCAAGACTGCGCCAGATGCTGCACTTTTCCGCTACAGCCGGGCGTTTGAGCCCCGCTGCCCTGCATGCAGCCGTGCCCGATCTTGCTGCGCGGCGTGCTTGGATGTGCGGGCCTGGCGCTTGGATGGACGACATGCACCAGTATTGGCTCACCTCGGGCATGGCACAGCCTCTTGATAGCGAGCGCTTCGTTGCTGCGCCGATTCTGCCCACCGAGCTGGCGGGCACGCCAGTGACCGTATCGTTCCAAGCCAGCGGCAAGCAATTTACGACGCAAGGCAGCGCTGCCTTGCTGGTGCAGGCCGAGCAAAACGGCTTGTCGCCCAAGCATGGCTGCCGCATCGGCATTTGCCGCAGCTGCCAATGCACCAAGACCAGCGGCACGGTGCAAAACCTTCAAACCGGAGAAATCTCTTCTGAGCCCAACGCGCTGATCCGCCTGTGCATCAGCGCGGCGCGATCCGATATCACACTGGATCTTTGAGCCCTTCTTCCCCCTGAATCCTTGAACCCTTCTTCCTAGGAACCTGTATGAGCTTTGCCCAACCCACCCATTTAAGCCGCGCCCAGATCGATGAATTTGAGCGCGAGCTTGACGCGATTCGCGCCAGTGTGATGAACCATCTCGGTCAGGCCGATGTGGATCACATCCGAAGCATGATTCGCATCAGCCGCGCCAGCGAAATCGGTGGGCGCGCCTTGCTGCATTTCGGTCTCGGGCCCCTGAGTTGGGTGGCTGGCGTGATGGCTTTGGCCCACGCCAAGATCTTGGACAACATGGAAATCGGCCACAACGTGATGCACGGCCAATACGACTGGACGGGTGATCCTGCCCTGAATTCGCAAAAGTTTGAGTGGGACATTGCATGCGACGGTGAGCAGTGGCGTCATTCGCACAACGTGATGCACCACACTTACACCAATATCCTAGGCAAAGACCGTGATTTGGGCTATTCCTTGCTTCGCCTCACGGATGCGCAGCGCTGGAAGCCTCGGCACTTGCTGCAACCGCTCGCCAATGCGCTGCTGGCACTCGGCTTTCAATATGGTGTGGGTTCACATGATCTGGAGATCGGAAAATACATCCATGGCGCAATGCCCAAGGCAGAGTTTCGAGCGCGGCTGAAACGCTTCCTGACCAAGGTTGGCAAGGTCTGGTTCAAAGACTACCTGCTCTTTCCCGCACTCGCTTTATGGAGTGCGCCGCGCGTGCTCGCGGGCAACTTCTGCGCCAACTTGATCCGCAACTTATGGACTTATGTGGTGATTTTCTGCGGCCACTTTACAGACGGCGTGGCGATTTACCGCGAAGCCGATACGCGCCAAGAGACCCGGGGAGATTGGTATTTGCGCCAACTCTCGGGATCCAGCAACCTCAGCGGCAGCCGCTTGTTTCACATCATGACAGGGCATCTGAGCCACCAAATTGAGCACCATTTGTTCCCCGATATGCCCGCGCACCGTTACCCCGAGATTGCGCCGCAGATTCAGGCGCTGTGCAAAAAATATGGTTTGTTTTACAACACGGGCAGCTTGTTCAAGCAATACCTGACTGTGATGAAGCGCATCTTGGTTCACACCTTACCGCCGCGCAAAGCACTCACCACACACCCCTGAATTAAGGGGCAGGCGCATCTGCCGCGCTGCGAGGCCATCAACGCTCCAGAAATCCAAGCGAAACAAGCTAATTGCCGGCACACGATCTGTGTAGTATGCTATGGTTTTTATAGCGTATTGGAAATTTGAGACAATACACACTCACCAAGCCATCACACAACCCATGGACTACCCACAGATATTTGATGTCATCGTCGTCGGCGGTGGCCACGCTGGCACGGAAGCGGCGCTGGCCAGCGCGCGCATGGGCTGCTCAACTTTGCTGCTTTCGCACAATATCGAGACGCTGGGGCAGATGAGCTGCAACCCCTCGATTGGCGGGATTGGCAAGGGTCATTTGGTCAAAGAGGTGGATGCGCTGGGCGGGGCGATGGCTCTGGCGACTGATGAGGCAGGCATTCAATTCAGGATTTTGAATGGCTCGAAAGGCCCGGCTGTGAGGGCGACTCGGGCGCAGGCGGATCGTGTGCTGTACAAAGCGGCGATTCGACATCGCTTAGAAAATCAACCGAATTTGTGGCTCTTCCAGCAGGCTGTGGATGATTTGCTGGTTGAGGGCGACCGCGTTGTGGGCGCTGTGACGCAGGTCGGCATTCGTTTTCGCAGCCGCTCTGTGGTGCTCACAGCAGGCACTTTCTTAGACGGCAAAATCCACGTTGGCCTGAACAATTACGCGGCGGGGCGGGCCGGCGATCCGCCAGCCGTGTCGCTTTCTGCCAGGCTCAAAGAGCTCAAACTCCCGCAAGGCCGCCTCAAAACCGGCACGCCCGCTCGCATCGATGGCCGCAGCATTGATTATTCACAATGCATTGAGCAACCCGGGGATGGCATGCCGGATAAGAATGGCAATATCGCAAGCCCCATGCCCGTCTTCAGCTTCATGGCGCATGCCTACGGTGGGGCGGCCATGCATCCGCGCCAAGTGCCCTGCTGGATCACGCACACCAACGAAAAAACGCACGCCATCATCCGCTCCGGCTTTGACCGCAGCCCCATGTTTACCGGCAAAATCGAAGGCGTGGGACCGCGCTACTGCCCGAGCGTGGAAGACAAAGTCAACCGCTTTGCCGACAAAGATGCACACCAAATTTTCCTAGAGCCCGAAGGCTTGACGACGCACGAAATTTATCCCAATGGCATCTCCACCAGCATGCCTTTTGATATTCAACTGGCCATGATCCGCTCGATCAAGGGGCTGGAAAATGCCCACATCTTGCGCCCCGGCTACGCGATTGAATACGATTATTTCGATCCACGCGAATTGCGCTCCAGCTTTGAAACCAAGGCAGTTGGCGGCCTCTTTTTTGCCGGGCAGATCAACGGCACGACAGGCTCTGAAGAAGCCGCCGCGCAAGGCTTGTTTGCGGGGATCAATGCGGCACTTCAAGTGCGCAGCATGGGCTTCGGCGATGCGGCCAAATCTGCCTCAGGCGCGATCAGCTATGAACGCAGCACGTGGTTGCCCGGCAGATCAGAAGCCTATCTCGGCGTGTTGGTTGACGATCTCACCACCCAGGGCGTGACCGAGCCTTACCGCATGTTCACCAGCCGCGCAGAATACCGGCTGCAACTGCGCGAAGACAATGCCGACGCACGGCTCACCGAAGTGGGCCGCAAGCTGGGCTTGGTTGACGATGCGCGCTGGGAGGCTTTCAGCCGCAAGCTCGAAGCTGTTTCACGTGAAACACAGCGCTTGAAATCCACTTGGGTCACGCCAGCCAAGCTGCCTTTGGCTGAGGCCGAGCGCGTGCTGGGCAAAAGCATTGAGCATGAATACAGCTTGTTTGAGCTGCTGCGTCGCCCGGGCGTGAGCTATGAATCTTTGGTTTCCCTGAGGCAAGCCGCACCTGAAACGCAAATCGAGCAAGATCACACCAGCGAGACCGTTTCACGTGAAACACTGGGTGATCTGCGCGAGTCGGTATTGGAGCAGGTCGAGATCGCCGCAAAATACAGTGGCTACATTGAGCGCCAACTCGATGAAGTCAAGCGCGCCTCGCACTATGAAAACCTGCGTTTGCCCGTCGGGCTGGATTACACTCAAGTGCAAAGCCTCTCCTTTGAAGCGCGGCATAAGCTGGCCAAGCACCAGCCCGAGACGCTCGGGCAGGCTTCGCGCATCAGCGGCATCACGCCGGCCAGCATTTCGCTCTTGTTGATTTATCTGAAAAAAGCGAAGTTCAAAGGGTTTGCTGCGAGCGCAAACGATCCTGAGACAAAAGCCCAAGCGGCCTGAGCGCTCTGCGTTCACGCTGGCTCTGATGGATTCAAAGAGAAGGCGCATGAAAGCAACACAACTCGGTTTTTTAACGCCGCGCAGCATGTTCATTGTTGTCGTGCTGCTGGCCATGCTCTGCGTGCCATTGTTGTGGCTCAAAGGCAAGCCCAGCCGTGCCGCCCAAGAGCTGGCTCAAGAAAAAGCCTTGGCACATAACCCGTCAAATTCAAGCCCTGCGAATGCCGGCCCAGCCGTCGCCCTGCCCGCCAATCCAAACAACCCGGATGCTTTCGGCTTGACATGGGGCGCATTGGCCAACGACAAGCTTCCTGCCAGCGCCGTTTGGATGAGCTGCCATGGCCAGCCCAAAGAAGGCATCAGCCAGCCCCATGCCAACAGTTGCAACCCTTATCAAGGCGATGCATCCTGCCGTTTGGCGCTGCCGATTCTTTGCATCCAAAAAGACGGCTCCACGCCAGAATCCTCTTTTCCATCGGCCACTCGTACATCGGCTGAGCCGCTCAAAGGCGAACGCGAGCGTGGCGCGATCAGCTTCAACGATGTGGTGACCGACGGCTGGGCCTCGGGCAGTGTGGCCAGCACCGAGCCCGTGGCCGGCTTTGTGATTGGATCGTTGGCAGCGGCCAGCGCACGTTGCGAAAAAGAGCTTGGCTCGGGCTGGCGCATGGCCGATTTTCATGACGCGGAAGCGGGCACTGGCACTGGTACTGGTACGGGCAAACATCAAGCCGGCTGGGGCTTTGTGGCCAAGCGTGGCCTGCGGCTCGACACACGCCTGCGCCATTGGGTGCATATCCGAGACCAACCCGGTAACTGCTGGAACAACCCCTGATCACATCGAGGCTCACCATGACAAAGTTTCACGTGAAACATCTGATCGCTGTCGCGCTGCTGAGCGCCATGAGCTGGCCAGCCTGCGCTCAAAAAATGTACCGCTGCCAAGGCTCAGGCGGCATCAGCTTCAGCGATACGCCTTGCGCCAACGGCGCGGGCGCAGAGATATCTGTTAAACCATCCGGCGGCGCTGTAGCCAGCCCGCCACCCAAAGCCGATGCCAAAGCAGACCCCCAAACTCGCGGCGCCATGGACAAGCGCTTGGCCGAATACGAAGCCATGCTCAGCCCTGAATGCCGCCGCGCCCGCCAAGCCTTCCAAGCCAAAGCCCAGCAAGCAGGCGGCATGGACGAGCTCATGAAGGAAGGCAACGCCATTTCCAAAGCTTGGGAGGCATGCCAGTTTGCCGCCAGCGAGGCGTTGGAGAAGCTCAACGCCACAGATCGCGTGAGACGCTGATGGGCGCAGGCCATGGATTCATCGCGCCTGCATCGCACAAAACGCCGCCTACAATCCTTGGGCTTATGCCCGATTTTGCCGCCCAACTTGCCACCCTCCACGCCGCCGCCGCTCAGCTTGGTTTGCCGCTCCAGACCGCGCAAGCCCACCGCCTCATGGCCTATCGGGATTTGATTGCGAAGTGGAACAAAGTCTATAACCTGACGGCCTTGCGCGATCCAGCGCAGATGCTTCAGCTTCACATCATAGATTCGCTGGCCGCTGCGCCGCCCTTGCAAAAATATTTGGCACGTGCAGCATCGGCAAATTCAGAATCGGCACAGAGCCGCTTGCTTGATGTGGGCTCTGGCGGCGGCCTGCCCGGCGTGGTGTTAGCCAGTGTCTTGCCCGGCTTAGATGTCACTTGTGTGGATACCGTTGGTAAAAAAGCGGCCTTCGTGCAGCAGGTGGCCAACGAGCTCGCGCTCAAAAATCTGCGCGGCGTGCATGCAAGAGTTGAAGCGATGCAAGCCGCCCCGTTTGACGTGATCACCAGCCGCGCCTTTGCTTCCTTGGTGGATTTTGTGCAGCTCACCCGCATGCATCTCAAATCAGATGGCCCAAACGCTGGCGTATGGATGGCGCTCAAAGGCAAGCAGCCCGATGATGAAATCGCCGCCCTGCCCGCAGACGTGGAGGTGTTTCACGTGGAACAACTCTCCGTGCCGGGGCTGGATGCAGAGCGGTGCATGGTTTGGATGCGATTGCGTTCTTCAAACTAAAAACGGGTTTCGCGCACAGATCTTGGTATTCGTATTTGAAAACCAGTAAGCTTGTCGCACAATGACCTACCAACACCTCATCGCCAGCCTCTGGGCGGCCACCTGCTTGACTGCTGCCGCACAAAGCCCCAGCCCCAACCCCAGCCCTAACCCCATCAGCCAACCGCTGACCACGGTGCAACATGTTGATCTGCAGCGCTACCAAGGCCAGTGGTATCAAATCGCGCTGTATCCCAATAAATTCCAAAAATCCTGTGCCTCCAACACCCGGGCGCAATACACCCCCCAAGCGAGCGGCACGATCCAAGTCATCAATGCCTGCCGCACAGCAGAGGGCAAAGACATGCAGGTCACAGGCCTTGCGCGCGCTGGCCGCGCCACCGTGCTCTCGGGCAGCCAACTCAGCCCACCGCAATTGCAGGTGCGCTTCGCCCCAGAGTGGCTGGCTTGGTTGCCTTGGGTGTGGGGTGATTATTGGGTGATCCAGTTGGCCGCCGATTACCGCTACGCGGTGATCGGTGAGCCCAAGCGTGAATTCCTCTGGGTGCTGGCCCGAGAGACGCAGCTGAGCAGCGCAGATTGGCTGGCCATCGAAGCACGCCTCAACGAACAAGGCTACGATCCTGCCAAGCTGGTGCGGGAAAAGCACTTGCCCTGATGTTGCATTTTATGCGCTACTGATTTCATAGCATACTATGCTTATATCATGCCGGCGAATCGCTTGTTTGGCCTAAAAACCCGGCTGCCAACAGATCCAAGCGCCTTCACTTGCCAAACAGCTTATCCCGCCAGCTCTCCAGTTTTTGCGCCGCTTTGTCGCCCAGCTTCGCGCCCGCCCCCGTGCCGATCACCGGCGCAATCACCGAGCCCATCGCGCCGCCGATCATTGCGCCGCGTGTGGGCTGCACCACCGGCGCAGCGGTGGTGCCTTCAATCATCAGTGGAATGCCCACGAGCTGCCCGACGGTTTGGTCCACCACTTGGCCGAGCTTGCCGTCTCCCGCCGTCAGATCGACATGGATCTTCCCATTCAAAGCGCGCGGTGCGCCCGGGCTGGCTGCTGCACCCACGCTGATTGCGCCGCTGGCCACCAAGATGCTGGATTTGGCTTGCAGCGCACTGAGCGTGATCAGCATCGGCGCACCTGTGCCACGCGTGCTCACGTTGCCGCTGAGCGCTTGCAAAGCCGTCTCGCCACCGCGCGACAAGCCCAGCGTGCGCACCGCTTTGGCCAAATCCACGCCTTTGATCACCGCGCCACGCACGTCAAACGATGTATGGGTCTGCAGCGCAACGCCCAGGCCAGCGCGTTGCGCAGCTTGCGCATGGAGCGTTGTTGTGCCCTGCAAGCGCCCCGCCAAGCGCTGGCGCAGGCCGGGAAGCTGCGCCAAATCCATGTCGCTGGTGGTCAGGGCGCCGCTGAGCTGCCAATCCTTTTTCCCATCTTTGGAGACCAGCCGCAGCTCGCCGCGCAGCACACCGCTGGCCATCTGCAAATTCAGCTGCAAGGCATCCCGCTCAGCGCTCAGGCGTACATCGCCAGACAGCGCCAGCGCCTCGCCTGCCGCAGACAGCCACACCACATCATCCAGCCGCGTGCGCTGCGGGAAAGCAAGCACGCCTGTCATCACCGCCACGCTGCCATTGGCCTTCGCCTCTGTTTTAGATATATTTTGAGCGTTTTGAGAAGTTTCCCGTCGTGTTTGCTGTGTAGCTTGCTCCTTTATTGATAGCAATTGCATGAGCTGATCCAAGCCTTGTTGCGGCAGGCTCAGGCCGCGCAGCGTGAGTGCCTCGGTCTCCAATTCACGCGGTGCTCCGCCCCAGCCGATCAGCTTGCGCCAAGCGGGCCGCAGCTCAATGCGCTCTGCCAGCAAGGGCGCTGGCGTGGCGATCTTCACACCACTGAAAGCCACTGCGGGCCTAGGCAACACCTCCAAAGAAAGCTTGGTGAGCGTCACCGGCACACCCAGCTGCGTCGTGGCCAGCGCTTGGATCTTCAGGCGCAGGCCATCGCCCGACAGCCACCAAGCCGCAGCGCCCAAGGCCACGGCCAGCAGCAGCGTCAAGGCCAAAAAAGCGCGGAGCAGGAATTTCATCACAAGCGGCATCCCCGCATTGTGCCGCGCAACAGAGCAGCGGCTTATTCGTGCGCTGTGCTCTTGTAAACTGCGCGGCATGAATCCATCCCATCCAGCTATCCTCGTCTTCGCAGGCTCCAGCCGCGTTCAGTCTCTCAACCGCAAATTAGCCACTGAGGCCGCCCGCCTCGTGCGCGAAGCCGGTGCCAGCCCCACTTACATCGAGCTTTCTGATCTGAACATCCCGCTCTACAACGCCGATCTCGAATCACGCGGCACACCCGGCGATGTGATCCGCTTGAAAGAAATGATGCACCAGCATGCCGGCTGGATCATCGCCAGCCCCGAGTACAACGGCAGCTACACCGCGCTGCTCAAAAACACCATCGACTGGGCCAGCAGCCCCGCCAAGGCCGGCGCTGAATGCAATGAAGACGAAGCAGCCAACTGGAAAAGCGGCACCAAGCCCTTTGCCGGCAAAGTCGTCGGCCTGCTCTCCGCCTCCCCCGGCATGATGGGCGGCCTGCGTAGCTTGGATCACCTTGCGCCCCTGCTGCGCAATCTGCAATGCTGGCTCACGCCCCAGCAGTTTGCCCTGGGTAAAGCCGCCGATGCTTTTGACGCAAAAGGCCAGATCAAAGACCCCGCCACCGTGCAACGCATCAAAGCCGTGGTCGATCAGGTGATCTGGGGTGCGCAGCGGCTGGCCGCTTGATTTACCCGTCCCTTTGCATGCCTCCATCCGAAGGATCACTGATGACAATCGCCTCCGTATTACTGTCCGCCCTGCTCGGTATTGCGATGGCCTTGGCCATCACTGCGCCCGCCCTTGCCCAAGTCCCGCCCAGCGCACAGGAGATCGCCCAATTCAGCGCATTGCATGCCGCCGCGCATCGCGGCCACGTCGCGGTCATCGAAGCGGCGGCATCCACCAAGGCCGATCTCAATGCCCGCGACAGCTATGGCCGCACGCCGCTGCATGTAGCCGTATTTGCCAAGCAACGCGAAGCTATAAAGGCTTTGGTGAAAGCGGGCGCTAACATCAATTTGCTAGAAAAAGACCGATACGACGGCGGCAAACGCCACCAAGCCAGTCTCGAAGCCGCAGGCGCGAAGTAAGACCCATATGAAAACATCTCTGATTGCCATCACCACCCTCTTGGTTGTCCAACTGCTGGCAGGCCAGGCTGCATCTGCGCAGCCGATGGACCTCACGCCCAGCGTCATCAGCCTAGCCATCAAGCCTTCCGCTCATGCCAGCATGGAAGTCAGCATGCCGGTACAGGTCTTTCCGCCCACGCTCAGCCAGTTCAATGCAGGCGCAGGACCTTGGCCCGTTGTCATCTTCTCGCATGGTCGAGCCGGCAGCATCGAAGAGCGCGCTGCGCTCAAAAACCCCGTCAGCTCGGCCTTCGTGCGCTATTGGCATGGCAAAGGCTATGCCGTGATCGCTGCCGTGCGCCCCGGCTATGGCGACAACACCCTCCAAGACCCGGAAGACAACGGCAACCGCTGGAATGGCAACGTGTGCACAGGGGCCGCCAACTATCGCAAAACCGCCGAAGCCGCCGCCCACACCATCGCACTGCTCCAGCAATGGCTGCAGCAGCAAAGCTGGGCCAACAAAGAGCGCATCGTGCTGGTTGGCCAGTCGGTGGGCGGCATGGCCACCGTGGCTGCCTGCGGCCAGAATCTGCCCGGCGTGGTGGGCTGCATCAATTTCGCAGGGGGCTCTGGCGGCAATCCGCGCACCTCACCCGGCGCCTCTTGCCAGCCCGATCGCTTGGGCGAAGTGCTCGCCAGCGCCGCCAGCAGCACCCGCGTGCCCAGCCTCTGGCTGTATGCCGCCAACGACCTTTACTGGGGCGCAGAGGCACCCAAAAAATGGCACCAGGCCCATGTGCAAGCCGCCACGGCAGCAGGCCAAAAAACCATCGCCGATTTTTACGCCGCCCCCGCCGTTGCCCAAGACGGCCACCGCCTACTGGGCGCTGGCACTGGCTATTGGCATCCGGTGTTGAACGATTGGCTCAAGAAAAATGGGCTCTGACCTGACTGCATTCACTACAAAATCAATAGCACTCTACGCATATTTCATGCCGGCTAACTGCCATTTTTCTTTAAAAACCAGCTATTTCTGAGCCAAAAACGCCTGCGCAGCCGCCACCGTCTGCGCCGCATCTTCCTCATGCGGCACATGGCCTAATTTGTCAAACAT
This sequence comes from Variovorax sp., assembly GCA_031388245.1. Lineage (GTDB taxonomy): Bacteria > Pseudomonadota > Gammaproteobacteria > Burkholderiales > Burkholderiaceae_C > JANMDU01. Next base: position 10,827 of record JANNED010000073.1, on the reverse strand, counting down.
CACCGGCTTCGAGCCTTTGATGTCTTTTGCAAACAGCGCTGCGTTCGATGGCGGAATCAAGCGGTCTTGCCCACCCCAGATGATCAGCGTCGGCTGCGTGATTTGCGCAATCCGCTCGGGCGCAATCGCACGCGGCTCGCGCATGCGCAGGCCCAGTGCGCGGCGGTTGCCCTCCCGCAGCGCCAGCTCAAAATAGCGCTCCACCAAAGCTGGCGTCACCCGGCTCGGCTCGCCATACACACTGCGCACATCGCGCGCAATCAGCCAGCGCGGCAAAGTGTTTTCCGTGATCGGCGAGAGTAGCGCCACCTGCGCCGCCTCAAAAGCCATCGGCATGTCAATCGCCTTGAAGTCATAGCCCGCAGAATCCACCAAGATCAATTTCGCCACCCGGTTCGGTTGCGGTTGTGGCGCAGAAGTTTTCAAGTAATCGGCCGTCTCCCAAGCAATCTGCCCACCCAGCGAATTGCCCGCCACCACCACCGGCTGCGCCACGCCCAGCGCATCCAGCGTGGCCACCACAAACCTCGCGTAATTCACCAGCGAGTAACGACCAGATTCATGCCCACCATCGCCATCCTCTTGCAACCACGCTCCCGCATACGGCCCCGTCAACCCAAACCCTGGCAAATCCATCCGAATCACCCGCCGCGATTGAGCCAACTCAGCCGCCCAGCCATCCCAAGTATGCAAACTCGCCCCCGTGCCATGCAGCAGCACCATCGGCGCCAACTCATTGCGCGGCCCCTCGTCCCGATAGTGCACCGCCATCCCCCGCACATCCACAAACCTAGAGCCCGATTCAGCCGCAGCCCACCGCGCCTTGAGCACATCCAAAGGCCGATCCGCCTCCCAACTCAAAGCCAACGCCCCGCCCAGTGCTACCAGCAGCACCGCAGCCCCACACCACCATCGCCCGATTCGCATACTCATGCAATCACCCTGTCAAAAGCTGTTGAGCTTAATGGGAAGCAATCTCATTAGCCACCCCACGCAAGTCGGGCGTGCATTGTTTTTGCAAGATATTTTGCGAGATTGAATGCAGCATCCGGCGCAAAAAATGCTCACCGAATTCAAAGGCCGATAAAGCTCTAAGATAAGAGTCAAGAAGCAATCAAGCCACACATCATGAAAGCCCCGAACGAAGTCGGCACAAACCAGCTCAAAAAGAGCCCAGTCGCTTCACAGCGAAAAACAAAAACCGTTGACGCAACCAAGGTCATGCACCGTTTGACTGAACCACACGATGAAAAAGACTTCACCGCTCTAATGCAAGCTCGCCGCGCTAGCGCTCTCAGAGGCAACAGCATCGAAGTACGCGTTGATGATCTTTGAACAATGTAAGCCAGGTCAATCAAATCAACTCAGCAGTCACTACATATTTAATAGCACTCTGCGCACATTCTATGCCGGCCAGTAGCAGTTTTTACTTAAATAACACCGCTCAAGTAGCCTTAGCAAACCGCGCATCAATCTCATCCAAAATCGCCAGCCCGCGCGGCACATCCCCGCGCTGCGCCCGCATTACAAAGCGCGCTGCCGTGTCTTGCTGCACCAGAGCCACCGTTGCCAGCTCTTCCAACAGCTTGTTGGCACTCAAGAGCCAAGCCTGCGGATCACGCGGCATACACCACCTCACGCGAGCGATTGATATCCGCCAATACAAACGGATTGCGCAACCGCGCAGGCTCCACCAAATCCACCGGGCGCTTGAGCAGCGCCTCCAGCGCCATTTTCATTCCCACATAACTCTCTAGGCCGCGCACAGTATTCGGCTGATATTCCACCAAGAAATCTGCATCGCTGGTAGCCGCGTCAAAATCAATCCCACGCGCAGCCGAGCCAAACACCTCCAGCTTGGCAATACCAAGCCTCTGGCAAATTTGTGCGATCTGATCGCGCTGCTGTGAAATGATGGGGTGCATTGTTTGCAAGTGTAGCGCCGCGCACACGCACAGGGCAACATCTGCGAGCATCAGCGCCATAGAAAACACTCAAAACACTACTGAATCAATAGCACTCCGCGCAGACTCTATGCCGGCTACCTGCCATTTCTGCTTAAAAATCTGCCCTTTTAAGCCAACGACGCTTCACTTCCCCAACCGCGCATTCTGCGGAAACATCGCTTGTCTTGCGTCATCGTCCATCTCCGCCTTAAAGCCGTGCTTCGCCTTCAAAGCCTCTGCCCGCTGCGCCGCCGGGCGCGCGTTGATCTCATCGAGCAAGCGCTTCACATGCGGCAAGCTGGCCCAAGCCTCTGCGCCCAAAACAAAAGGCACAGCATGTAACTCATTTGCCGCATCACCCAATCAGCTCTAAGATAAGCTCTAATTTCATCTCCAAATACCAAGCCATCATGCAAGCCCTGCTCACACCCCTCACCGTAGGCATCAGCGAGTTCAAGAAAAATCCCGGCGCCACCCTACGCAAAGCAAAAGGAGCGCCCATCGCCGTGCTCAGCCACAACGCCCCCTCGTTTTACGTGGTGCAACCCGAAGTCATGCAAGGCTTCGCCGATGCCCTCGCCGAGAAAGATTTCACAGCCCTCATCCAAGCCCGCCGCACCAGCGCTGCGCAAGTCAACAGCATCGAACTCGGTGTTGACGATCTGTGAGCGGACGGGCAAAACAACAAAATCAAGATAAAAGGTAAACCATGCCACTCACAATGAATGCCAACGCGACCATTGCAACCCACATCCGCGCATACCCAGCCTTTGCGCAAGCTTTGCTAGAAAAGGCAACCGTACTCTACCTGAAAGGCGAGACCAACACAGCTAAATCCATGCTGCATACACTTGTCAGCGCCACGGTTGGCTATGAGCATCTCGCTACACAAGTCGCAAGGCCACAACGCTGTTTGCAACGCATGCTCTCACGCTCAGGCAAGCTCACAATGCGCAATCTTGCGGCGATTTTTCAGACGCTGACAGACTCCCAGCATATTGCCCCTCGCTGATAAGATATCGTTATTAGTACTCGAAATTATTCGCGTACGCGGCATAGAACATCTAGAGGCAATTTATGGGTCAACCTGTTTCGTTTCATTGGTCGCCAACATGAGTTTTGCATCAGTGGGCTCCGATTTACCTATAAGCTTTTATAGCGGGGAGCGCGACCTCGCCAGTGACGAGGTCTTGATAACCGACAAATGGCGTGACCTCGTGCGCGGGATTCGTGAGGAGTATTTGGATACTACCCACCGCTTCCCGTGGGTAGTGGGCTTTTCGGGTGGGAAGGACAGCACTGTAGTTGCGCATGGTGTTTTTGAAGCGCTTCTCTCTACACCGCCCTCCCAGCGAACGCGCGAAGTTCATTTCGTATCGAATGACACCTTGGTTGAGAGCCCTGTAATCATTGCGCATCTTGACATGGTAACCAAGCGGATAGATGAGGCAGCGAAAAACCTGAATCTGCCAATAGCAGTTGCAAGAACTCACCCAGAGCCAGACAAGACGTTTTGGACACTGCTTATCGGCAAAGGTTATCCAAGTCCAAATCAAACAATGCGGTGGTGTACAGATCGCTTGAAAATTCAGCCCACAAGCGGGTATATCAAAAATAACATTTCGCGTTTTGGTTCTGCAATCGTGGTTTTAGGAGTCAGGCGTGATGAAAGCCAGTCTCGTCAAAGGGCTATAGACAAACGCCAAAATGACCGTGGTAGCAATTTGACTCCACACGGTGATCTCGTTGGCGCTTTGGTTTATAGGCCAATCGTTGATCTGACAACAGACGACGTGTGGGAAATCTTAGGTAGTTTTCATGCGCCCTGGGGAGGTGATCATCGGGATTTGTTCCAGTTATACCGAGATGCCGAGGGTGGTGAATGTCCCGTGATGCTGAGTCAAAACGAGGCGCCGGGTTGTGGCACAAAGAACAGTCGGTTTGGATGCTGGACATGCACTGTTGTCGAAAAGGACAGAAGCCTTCAAGGATTCATAGACTCCGGGAATCATCATTTTCTGCCGCTGGTTGAGTTTAGAGATTGGTTAAAAGCGATTCGTAACAAACCGGAAATGCGCCAAGCGCATAGAAGAAATGGACGACTGACCTTTGATGCGACTGGAAAACATATTCCTGGGCCATTCACGATTCAAGCAAGGAAACAGATTCTTGAATACCTTTTACGCGTTCAAAAAGAGTTTGGCGCACCATTAATTACAGAGCCCGAGCTGGACATGATCTACCAGTTCTGGACGTCTGATCTACAAACTGAAAAGGGGATTTCTGATGCCTGAAGACTTTTCTGACGACGGATACTTAAATGATTTACCACTGTGGGCTGAGCCGGTCGCTCTAGCTTCGCTTGAAGATGTTTGCAAAAAACACAGCATTCCTTTGGATGTTTTGACGGAACTAGTAACCGTTCAGCGCGAACGACAACATCAGGAACGAGCGCACGGTATTTATCAGCGGTTCGAGGAAATATTAGGCCGTATTGAGTAACAAAAAGAGGAACGGAAGTAGCCATGTGGATTTCTAGATTAGAGCTTACTTGCTTCAAGAGCTACCAGCATCAAGTATTTGTGTTTCCTGAGCCATCTGATGGGAAAAATATCGTCTTGATCGGCGGCATGAATGGATACGGCAAGACCTCGATACTTGAGGCACTTTATCTTTGCTTATACGGCAAAGATTCGATGGTTCATCTGGCCAGGGCTGGTTTGAAAACAGACGAAAAGAAAGGATATCCAACTTTCCTTGAACGAGCATTCAACGGCGAAGCAAGGCGCGATGGCCTAGACACGATGAGTGTTCGAGTAGTGATTAACAAAACCAAAACTAAAGCTATAGATATCGGTCGTAAGTGGTATTTCCGTACAAATGGGAACTGGACAAACGAAGAAGAAACCCTAGTTCGCGATGTTCTGCGCGGAGTGCCAGATACACCTAGAACTGATGGCCGCAATGGCTTCCTCTTAGCAGACCTGCTAGACGATATGCAATTCGTACCTGCACACGTAGCGCCATTCTTCTTTTTTGATGGCGAAGAGGTAAAAAAATTAGCTGATCAATCCCGCCTTGAGCAGGTTAAGCAAGGTCTTGAGGGGCTGCTTGGCGTGGTGCTATTACGCTCTCTCGCCGATCGTTTAAAAAGTTTTGAGGCAAACAAGCGTAATGAAATTCAATCGGTAGATGAAGAAAACCTGTCTCGCTTGCTCGAAGTCCTTTCGAACAACCAGACCAAGCTAACCACCCTGAAGCAAGACGCAGAAGCTAGTGAAACTGAACGCCTTAGACTGCGCGCGGAGCAGCAATCCTTGGTTGATCGTGTCACGGCAGCTGGCGGCGGTGGCGGTGATATTGCAACTGTGAAAGATCTGGTAGAAGAGCGCGAGCAATACAGAAACAAACTAAGGGATAGTCAACGTAAGCTAGAGGCGATCCTCGCCGGTAGATTACCTTTTCATCTGCTACCAAAAGATCTCATACAAGACTTCCGTCAGCAGTTAGTAGCGGAAATCAAGCTATCCGATTGGGAGGCAGAAAAACGTGCGTTAGAACCACGTAAAGCAGAGTTCGAAAACGCTTTTCTAGCACAGACATCGCCGACTATTGATCCCGTGTTAACTGATTTTCAGTTAACGGCAATCAAGTCGCGACTTGAGTCGGCTTGGACTAGCCTTTTCTACCCTCCGCCTGATGATTGTGCAAAAGTGATCGAGCACGATTACTTTCATGATGCAATGCGAAAAAAAGCGCTTGAGTTTATGGAGTCTTTCAACCTAGGCAAAAAAGAAATACGAGAGCTATTAACTGAACAAAGCGCGCTGCAACTACAGGTCGAAGAAATCGGACGCCGGGTTTCTCGAATAGAAGGCATTGACAGAGACGGGACTTTAGCTGGGCTGAAGAGAAATCTGAACGAAGTAATTGAACAGATGGATTCGCTTAGCGAACGGGTACGAAACGACAATCGCCAGATTGATGCGTTGGAGTCGCAAGTACAAGCTCAAACTGCCGAGTACAACAGAGGCAAATCGGAACTAGACAAGTCAAGCCCCGTCAGAGCAACGCTTGACAAATCAGAGAGGGTGAGAATGGTGATTGATGAGGTGATACCAGCGCTTTTCCCCTTAAAAGTTCGTGAGTTGGCGAATGCAATGACAAGCGTTTACAAACAATTGGCTCATAAAAGCCAAGTTGACAAAATTAAGATATTGGATGACGGCACAACACAGGTACTTAGTAAAACTGGGAGCGAAATTACCTTTGATCGCTCTGCTGGAGAAAATCAGATTTTCGCAACGGCCTTGATCGCTGGCTTGGCCAAAGTTTCAGGAGTAAAAGCTCCTATGGTGGTTGACACGCCCCTTGGGCGATTGGACAGCAAGCACCGTGCGAATATCTTGTCTTTTTGGACATCAGACAAAAACAGGCAAGTGATATTGCTATCTCAAGATGAGGAGATTGACTTCCAATTTTATAAATCCATCGAGGGCAGCGTCGGGAAAACATACCTTCTAGAGAATACTGAGGTCGGCGAGGGTATTGGTCGCACAACTGCTATCGAAGACAAGTATTTCCTTAAGGGGCGCAGATGAGCGATATAAACATTCAGCAAATCTTAAATTCACGCTTCCGTACTAGCTCGGATGCCGATCGTGTAACGGTTGCGCTAATGAGCAATCTTGGGCTTTCTACAAAAGCTAATGTCGCGCGACTTGCCATCGGCAGATCTTTGGGGCTTGGATCATTCTCTGATGAAGCCGTCGATGCCAAAGGAATAGAGATTTCTGGCAACACTCTCTTTGCTCAGGAAGATATTGCCGTTTGGGTTGGCCTCGTTGCCACTCATGCAAGACGACATGGTCATGAGGCCATTCAGTCTTCCGAGCAGTTTAGGACGGCAATTCGTAAACATTGGCATCGCGGTGCTGCTCATCTGATGCAGGACTGGCAAGGGGCTGACGGAAATTTTGACAAGTTTTTGGAGACCCTCATTGTTCGCAGGGCGGACCTTCCTGACGATGCGCCTCAAGTTACGGCCAAACAGACTCCAAAAAGTGCCGCAGATAAGCCCTCAGATTTGTCTAGTTCTTTGGTAAAAGCGTTAGCTGAAATCGGTGTTACTGCTGAAGTAAAAGGATTTACGCACGGCCCACGGGTTACGAGATACAAGGTGTATCTCTCTGACGTCAATCAAAAACCAAAACTGGAAAGGGGCTTAGATCGATTAAGCCTAGTCCTTAATTTACAAAAAGCAAAGCCAACTTTAGGACCAGGAGACGAGGCCAAAACAATCAGTATGGATGTGCCAAGGCCTGAAGACACTTGGATTCCTGTACCTTTTGCAAGCCTGAGAGAATGGGCGGCAAAAAGCGCAGGCGACCATTCCAAGTTATTGGTTTTCCCCGGTGTAGACGTGTTGGGACAGCCTTACTCGTTTGATCTTGCTTCCGCACCTCACTTGCTAGTTGGCGGAACTACGGGCAGCGGTAAGAGTGTTTGTTTGCACTCGTTAATCCTATCTTTAACCTTGCGATTTTCTTCTTCGCAGCTCCAACTTGCGTTAATTGATCCTAAGCAAGTCGAGTTTGCGGTCTATGAGAACAGCCCATATTTACATGGTGGTGGCATCGCGGTCGATATCTCTTCTGCTCGTGAAAAAATTCAAGAACTAGTCATTGAGATGGAGGCTAGGTATCAAAACTTCATGACGGCTGGGGTAACTAATATCGGCGAGGCGCACAAGCGCGGCATGAAACTGCCGTACATTGCTGTTTTTATTGAAGAGCTTGCAGATTTAATATTGCAGGACAGAGACATAGAAAGTCAAATCATCCGGCTTGCTCAAAAAGCGCGTGCCGCAGGAATTCATTTAATTCTTGCTACACAACGTCCCGATTCAAAAACTTTCTCTGGATTAGTTAGGAGCAATATTCCTGCACGTATTGCGCTGACCGTCCAACGTGGAACCGAGTCAAGCATCATTTTGGATGAGATTGGCGCAGAGGATCTGCTTGGTAAGGGCGACATGCTTGTTAAAGCGAGACCTGGTGGACATCCTGAGCGCGTTCATGGCGTGAGGATTGACCGAGCAGATATTGAACAAAGCTTGCGAGAACGGTCTTAATACCGCAGCAAAGCACATCTGTGGTATGCGTCTACTAACATAATGGGCGAAATAGTGCTAAACTTCACCTGCCCTTCGTTTCACGAACGCTCAAGTTCCACTTGGGATTTTTAGTAGTGAACGCGGGGCTTTTTTTATGCGCGCTTGCTTTTGGCATATTCAGGCTTGATGACGGCCTCGTTGGGCGTAAAACGCCAATGCGCGTAGGGCTGCGTCCAGCGCTGCTGTAGGCCTTCTGGTGTACCGGTGGACATACCAACATTGAAGTGTCGGTTTGGGTACAGTACTGCAATATGGCTTTGAATGTGCTTGTAGACCTTTTCCTTGGCAATCGTGCGCTTGCCTCGACGCAACGCGCCCTCTGGCTTTTCTTTGTGCTTATCGTTCAAGCGGAATTGCATCGCACCCAGCACAACGTCCAATGCCTGTAGAACGACATGCTCTTTGGAGTCAATCTCTGCAATCTGATCGTGTGCTATAGCAACATTGGCTTGGCGGAAAGCAGCAAACTTGTTCAAACCCAACACATAACCTTTAAAGGCGGCATTCTTGGCGCTGCTGTCTGGCAAGTGATCAAAATTAATGCGCACATTTGTTGTGCCTTGTTTACTGCCCGCAAACGGCAAACCAAAGGCGTGTTTGACAAATTGGTAGTACAACTTGAAGTAGGCATCTTCTGACTGCTGGTGTGTTGGCCGCTCAAGCGAGCGATAGTTCTGAGTGAACATGACGCGCATCTTGAGCTTTCCCTCGCGCATCAAAGCGAAAGTCACATCCACAAAGGCCAAATACTTGGACAAGTATTGCTCAGTAATCTTTTGCCACTTCACCTCGCCGAGGAGGTTCTGGTCAAGTTTGCACTCTTGCAATCTCACGATGACCTCTTCAAGGTGCTTCGATTCAACGAGTGCACCTCCATAGAAGTTAGAGAAATATTTCCCCGAGCCATCTGACTCGTCGAAGTAAATAATTAACTGTCGCGCCATTTTTTGCGCTACTTTTTGTCCAAAGTGCCAACTTCAAACATCAATATTTGTAGCTCTTAGTGCGTTGGCTTCGATAAACAACCGACGCGGCTCGACTTCGTCGCCCATGAGGGTGGTGAACACGCGGTCGGCTTCTATGGCGTCTTCGATTTGCACTTTGAGCAGGCGGCGCACTGTTGGGTCCATGGTGGTTTCCCAGAGTTGCTCGGGGTTCATCTCGCCCAAGCCTTTGTAGCGCTGGCGGCTGGTGGTGCGCTCGGCTTCGCCGATGAGCCATTGCATGGCTTCGCGGAAATCGGCCACCTTTTGCTCTTTGAGTTTGTCGCCCTCGCCGCGCTGCGCAACAGCGCCATCGCTCACCAGCCCTTGGAAGGTGAGCGCTGCGTCCACCAGCGCCGCATAGTCGCCGCCGTGGACGAAGTCTGCGGTGATGGTGGAGAGCTTGTCGTTGCCATGCACGCGGCGCGTGATGGTAAGCACATGCTTGTCGGTGCGGGCATCAAACACGGCGGCCACGGTGGCAGCATGCAAGCCGGCTTGCAGGGCGGCGGCGGATTTTTCCGCGTCTGCCATGGTGTCTAAATTGAGCGCCACGCCATTCATGATGGCATGCAGGGCTTCGCCATCCATCCAGTTAGACAAGCGGCCAATCACGGCATGCGCGAGCTGGTATTTGCGGGCGATTTCTACCAAGGTGCTGCCATCGATCACAGCTTTGTCTTTTCCAGGCACGAGCTTGGCGCCATCCATCGCTACGCGCAGCAGGTACGCATCGAGATCGTTGCCATCTTTGAGGTATTGCTCGGCTTTGCCGTGCTTGACTTTGTAGAGCGGCGGCTGCGCAATGTAGATGTGGCCGCGCTCGACCAAGGCGGGCATCTGACGATAGAAGAAGGTGAGCAAGAGCGTGCGAATGTGCGCACCGTCCACGTCGGCATCGGTCATGATGATGATGCGGTGGTAACGCAGCTTATCGACGTTGAAATCGTCGCTACCGCCCACTGCGCCAATGCCGGTGCCGAGTGCCGTGATCAGCGTGACGATTTCGTTGCTGGTCAGCAGCTTGTCATAGCGAGCTTTTTCGACGTTCAAGATTTTGCCGCGCAGGGGAAGAATCGCTTGGAATTTGCGATCACGGCCTTGCTTGGCTGAGCCGCCGGCGGAATCCCCCTCGACGATGTAAATCTCACAGAGGCTGGCATCTTTTTCTTGACAATCGGCCAGCTTGCCGGGCAGGCCAAAGCCATCCAATGCGCCCTTCCTGCGGGTCATTTCTCGTGCCTTCCGCGCGGCATCCCGGGCACGGGCAGCATCGATGATCTTGCTGCAAATAATTTTTGCGTCGTTCGGGCGCTCGGCCAAATAATCAGTAAGTGCTTTAGCCACGATGTCTTCCACCGGGGCGCGCACTTCACTGCTTACCAGCTTGTCTTTGGTTTGGCTGGAGAACTTCGGCTCAGGCACTTTGACGGAGAGGACACAGCACAAGCCTTCGCGCATATCGTCGCCGCTGATTTCCACTTTGGCTTTTTTGGCCAGCTCATTCGCCTCAATGTATTTGCCGATCACGCGCGTCATCGCGGCGCGCAAGCCGGTCAGGTGCGTGCCGCCATCGCGCTGAGGAATGTTGTTGGTAAAGCAGAGCACTTGCTCGTTGTAGCCTTCAGTCCATTGCATGGACACTTCCACGCCAATGTGCGTGCCGGGGATGCCGCCATAGCTGTCGGCGGGGCGCTCGCCCATGGCGGTGAAGCTGGTGGGG
>JANNED010000125.1:0-3323 GCA_031388245.1 Variovorax sp. | reverse complement strand
CAAAACGGCGATGATTTACCGTCCAACCTACCCGGCAAGCTCTGATGCTGTACAAATTCAAATCCGATGCTGGTGCCGATGTGATCATGCTGGAAGTCACTGGCCGTCATGTGCTGGAGATCATGGGCAAAGGCACAGATGCCAAAGGCATTTTGCTGCCCGAGCACATGACAGCTGCCAAAGCTGCGATTGAGGCAGCCATTGCGCAAGAAGAGCAGGCCCACAAGCCCTCAGATGAGTCCTCAGATGAGCCTACAGATCAGGCTCGCCAACACATCAGCTTACGCACGCGTGCATGGCCATTGGTGTCGCTCATCGAGAGCAGCCTTCAATACAAAGTGCCGATCACTTGGGGTGTTTGATCGACCTTGATCGAAGGTCAATCCACCTTGATCGAAGGTCAATCCACCTAGATCGAAGGTCAATCCACCTAGATCGAAGATCAATCGACTTTGAGCGAAGCTCAATCCACCTTCGCGCCAGAAGCCTTCACCACCTTCGCCCATTTGGCGATTTCAGCATCGATGTGCTTGGCAAACTCTGCTGGGCTGTTACCACCCGGTAATGCGCCTTGCGCCACGAGGCGCTCTTTCACTTCAGCTCGCTCCAAGGCTTTAGATGTCTCGATTTGCAAACGTTGCACGAGGGGTGCTGGCATCGATGATGGCGCGAGCAAGCCAAACCACCTGCTGGCGTCAAAGCCCTTCATCGCCTGTCCGCCAGCTTGTTCAACCGTCGGTGTGTCTGGCAAAGCGCTAGAGCGCGCACTGCTCGTCACGGCGAGCGCTTTGAGCTTGCCCGCCTTAATTTGCGGTAGCGCGCTGGGCAGGTTGTCAAACATCACATCCATGCTGCCGCCCATCATGTCGAGCAGCGCAGGGCCTGAGCCGCGATATGGAAAGTGCACCATGAATACGCCGCCCATGCTTTTGAAGAGCTCGCCGGCGAGGTGAATCGATGTGCCATTGCCGCTGGAGGCCATATTGAGCTTGCCGGGATTGGCCTTGGCGTAGCTCAGAAAATCGCTCACGTTGTTGATGTTGAGCGCACGCGCTTTGTCCGCATTCATCACCATCACATTCGGCACATAAGCCACCACCGTGATCGGCGCGAAGTCGCGTACAGGGTCAAAAGGAAGTGTGGGATACAGTGCTTTGTTGATGCCATGCGTGCCCACCGTGCCCATGAGTAAGGTATGGCCATCATTGCTCTTGGCCACGAGCTCAGAGCCTACATTGCCACCTGCACCAGCTCGATTTTCCACAATGAAAGATTGGCCAAATGCTTTTTGTAATTCAGGCGCAATCGCGCGTGCCAAGATATCGGTCGTGCCGCCAGCTGCGAAAGGCACAACGATTCGCACAGGTTTGCTGGGCCAGGTTTGTGCATGAGAAATGCTGTGGAAACTGAATTGAAGCGCCAGAACATTCGCTATAAAAATAATAGCTGCTCGCGCAGTATTTATGCCGGCTAACAGCCTATTTCTCTTTAAAAATAAGAAAAAAAATGTTCTCATGACGCATCTCCCGTGTTTGTTTGCTGGCAGTTCTGAGTGTGCTGCAAATCTTGCATAAGCGCTTTACAGGTTTGCCCTATGTGATAGGCCACGATGAACACCTGCAGGCAAGGGCGCGCAAAAGAAAAGAGCCACCCGGTGGCTCTTGAGTGGTTTATTCAACAAATTAATCTGCGTACACGCCAGCAGCTTTGATGATCGGGCCCCACTTGGCTATCTCGGACATCACGTAGGCTTTGTGGGCAGCTGGATCATTGCGTTGATCCGCGATCACGTTTGCGCCGCCAGCTTCTTGCTTCTTGATGAAGTCAGAATCCTTCACTGCTATTTTGAGCGCGTCGTTGAGCTTTTTGAGCACGGGAGCTGGCGTGCCCTTAGGCGCATACAAACCGTGCCATATTGCAACAGAGAAATCCTTGAAGCCAGCTTCTTGCAGTGTAGGAGTGTCTTTTAGAACGGCGTTGGTCAGACGCTTCGGTGTGGTCACGGCGAAAGACTTAACTTTTTTGCCTTCAATCTGCGGCACGGTGTTCGTCGTTTGGTCACACATCAAATCAATTTGACCACCGATCAAATCCGTCATCGCAGGTGCTGTGCCGCGATACGGCACAGGCGTCATATCCACCTTCATCGCTGTTTGGAAGAGCATGCCGCACAGGTGCGAAGCGGACCCTGGGCCGGCATTGCCGATATTGATCTTGCCCTTGTTGTCGTTGATCCACTTGACGAGCTCAGGCATGTTGTTCGCGGGCAAGCTCGGGCGACCAATCAAGCTCATGGGATTCTCATTAACCATACCTAGAAATTCAAAATCGCTTTCCACTTTGTAGGGAATATTGCGCAAGAAGGTGGGCAGCGTGGCTTGGCCGATGTGGAAGAAGAGCAGGGTGTAGCCGTCTGCGGGCGCTTTGGCCACTTTATTGGCGCCGATGGAGCCAGAAGCGCCAGCAGCGTTTTCGATCACGATCGTGGCGTTCAGCGTTTTGCGCATGGCTTCGGCCAAATCGCGCGCGGCTTTGTCGGTCGGGCCACCAGCGGCAAACGGCACAACAAAGGTGATGTTCTTGGTTGGGAAATCTTGCGCCACAGCGGGCAAGGTGGAAGCGGCTACGAGAGCCGAGGCGAGCAAAGTAAGGCGACGATTCAACATGCTATTTCTCCAAAATAAAAGGCAATACTGCAATGTAACGCGCATGCTGTTGATTTGGCCTACGTGTTTTCCACTGTACTGAGCCTAGGATTAACCCGAAATTGCCATATAAATCATAGGCTTATTGCTTTATACGAATTTCCCATGAGCATGTGAAAACTCTGTATTGGACGCTCGGCTGATGCGTGCGTAAAGTCTGGTTCATCATGAAAAAACTTCTTGGGTCGCTTGTGGCTTTTCTCTCACTTTCAACGGCTTCGCTGGCGTATGCTGGCGCGGCGAGCGCAGTGTCTGCAGACGATGCGCAAAGCGCGGTGATTCAAGGCGCGTATGTGGTGGATGTGCGCGCGGCGGCAGCGTTTGCGCAAGGCCATGTGCCGATGGCTACTTCCATGCCTAGCGACACTGCGAATTTGCCTTTGCCGCAATTGGCGCAGTTGTTTTCTCAAGCTGGAGTGGACACATCGCGCACTGTGCTCGTGATGGGCGATGCAGGCGATGCGAATGCACAAGCTTTGTGGCAACGTCTTACGCAAGTGACTTCGGGCCGCGTGCTCTGGCTGGTGGGCGGTGTGCAAGAGTGGCAAATGCGCGGGCATGCGCTGACGACACAAGTGGTTGCGCGGTATCCTGTGCCGCAATTTTTAAGCTCTTTTG
>JANNED010000054.1:0-5508 GCA_031388245.1 Variovorax sp. | reverse complement strand
AGCCGGCCTTGATGACTTGACCAACAGCATCTTCTTTGGTCTGCGCTGTATATTTCCTCTTGATTCCTCTGACCATTGGATTTTCCCAAAAAATAAGTTAAAAACTCACTCCTTAGTGTCCACTTTTTGGGGACAAGCTCACTTTAAGGTGGTTGAGCTGCCTGTTACACCAATAGCCAGTGCTTCAAACAAGCTGGATTTTCCAGAACCATTTGGACCATGTACTACCACTACTTTGCCGACCGGTAGACTCAACGTTGCCTTCGCCACGTTGCGAACATTTTGTACAGTCAGTTTTGTGCATTGATTGGCACTGTTTGGGGTGGTTGCCAAGGTTTCCATAGTTGGACTTTCATTCCCACCCGGTTTCAACAAGTCATCAACAAAGGCCTGCGTTTTCTGCTTATCCATAGCAGTTGCCTGAGCAGGTAATGCCTTCAATGCGGCCGCGAATACTTCATTCGCCCTAAGCCACTGGGGCATCTTGTCGGCGGACAAACTCAGCAGTTTGCGGGACGCAAATAGGAGTTGCGGCAGCCGGTGGCTATCTAACTTAGGGCGCAGAGTGGATGGTTCATTGAAGAAGATGCCATCCAAACCCAATTCTTCGGAGAAACCACTTTCAGCCCGCATGGCCTGCATCTTCTTGCACCATGCATCCTGATGTATTTTCGATACAAGCCAAATCAAATGAATCTGCCAGCCACCATTAGGGTCATGCGCATCTGACCGCATCGTTTGTGACAACGAAGCCAGTTGTCGCAGCCCCCATTGAATATCGCCATCAACAAGTTTGTTGATGGCCTCAACCGAGGACTTCTCGCCGAGGACACGAAATCGAAGCCATGCCCCGAGGTCACTGTCGAACACTTCAGCGCAGTCCGCGCCAACGAGGTCTTCGCCACGCCATAGCGCAACGGGTAGTCCGTCCTGCTGCATCTCATTTCTTTCAAGCACCAGGCCCAATTGAGTACTGTAAGCATTTGACAACCACTCATACAGGGAAACAAGATTCTCATTCATAAAGCTTCCTTTTTACCTTGGAGATAGGCTTGCAGATCAAGCGCATCCCAATCTTCAATATCGTCTGCCCGTGCAAAAGCGCGTAGCTTCATTAAAGAACAAATGCCTTGTTTCCACACCACAAGACGCGCTTGTTCATTGGTTTGCGCTACTACCGTCAAGCCACCGCTCACTCGCAGCAGGCAGATTCGCTTAACTCGGCCCATCCCCGTCCAATGACGTGACTCCATCAGCGGCTTTATCGCTGCAAGGGAAATATCACCAACATCGCCCCACATCGGAATTGGAATTAGCAGCGAACGGGTTGGTTCATTCCAAAAAGCGCCCGGAAAAGCCTCGAAATCAAGTTCTCTCTGCATTGCAGAGTCGATGCTCAACAAGACAGAATACAAATGCGCGGCTGACAAAATGTCCCATCGATCAGCTGTGCCGTCGTTCAATGGAATGTGTTCATCTCTGCGAATCATTGGTAACGCAGTAACGGGAACGTCCCCATCTTTTTTAAACACTAGTGCTTTCGATGAAAAGCAGACCCGTGACCAAACGGGTACAAAAGTGTCAAACCAACTCAAAGCCCAACCGAATTGATTCCCGAAGAAGACGGGTGTCTTGAATATGTCGATTTGTTGGTCGATTTGCACTTGCATTGCGGCATTAATGGGGTCTAGGCCTGCCACCACCTTCCCGAACCTGCGCAGTGTGCGAAGGGCTTGAATCCATTGCATCAAATCGTCAGTCGTACCAGGGGTACTTCTTTGGACCGAGCAAAGGGTGTTTAGCTCGTTTTGATCAAAATTACTTGCCAAATTGGAGTGGGCCAATGGCGCGCCATCATTCCATCTCAGGCCAACAATAGTGAGTTTGCCTGGTTGTAGCTGATTTGCAGCAGCGCATTCTTCAAACACTTTTTGCAGGTTCCCTTCAGTTGCACCCCATCCAATCGTGCAAACCGGTTTCCCGTTCAGTTGCGCATACAGGCCGAGTTTTACTGCCCCAGGTACATCCTCTTCTAACTCAGCTTTAGTTATTTTGAACGTGTCGTCGGTTTGCGCAACGAACGCACCAATGCACCCATGGGGCTTATACAGTGCGATGCAGTTGTTGCTTACGTCTGGGGCGTCCGATGGCAAAAATACCTGATAGCTCTTTTTCCAATCAGTTGGAAGTTCGTCGGAGAAGTTTTGATGCGCCGAGCCCTTGCGAACCAGTCCGACCGCCTCAAAAGCGGCCTCCAGCCATAAATCCCAATTCAAAGACCACAGGCTATAAATGCATCCTTCACGTGCAAGGCGGGCGAGCACGCGATGTCGTGGCCATGTCCCTCGCAAGGGAACGTTGGCAGTTGCTGCAAAACCCGGGTCCTCAAGCAAACCGATTGCATTAATAAATCTCCGTTTTGCTGTTTCATTTTTCGGGTCTGGTAGTTTTATCAGCTCTTCAACGCAGTGTCCCGCCCAACAGTAGAGATCATCGGGGCTGTTCGCTTTGCCAGCTGCATCACGTTTGAATCCGAAGTTGGTAGAAATACCGAGCGCTTTCTCAATATCACTTTGTTGTTCTGCGTAGTGAGCTGCCAACTGAACCGGCAGTCGAACTTGTGGCGCGGAGAAACCTGCACCGATGATTAGTGCAGGTGGAGATTGATTTTCTCCAGGGTCACTCCAGTACGGAAAACTATGGTCAGGCAAAGTGATTGACATAACTTTGTATTCTTATTTAGCCCCGATTTGGGAATAGTCCGAGCGCGATGGCAGGGCCAATACTCAGTGAGCGACCAAACCCCCCGTCCCCTCCCACTCCAATCACCAACCTCTGCGTAGCCCGTGTCGCCGCCACATAAAACACCCGCGCGGCCTCTTGCTCGTCTTTGCCCTTGGCGGGCATGTGGCCCACGCCGGGCAGGGCCACCACGGGGAATTCCAGGCCTTTGCTGACCTTCATGTCATCACTCATCATCCAAGTCCCCCAACAACACCCCGCGCCGCGCCAGCCGTTCGCGCGCTTCAAGCAAGGCCGCATGCAGCTTTTGCTCCAGCTCCGCTTTGGGTGGCAGCTCGGTCGAGTATTCGGCCACGGTGATGCCGTCTTTGTGCATTTGCAGCAGCTCAACTTGTTCCCGGCTAGATTCGGCGCAGAGGATGAGGCCGATGGGCGCTTCTTCGTCCGGCTGGCGTAAAACTGGCGTGCTGGCTCGGTTTTGAGCGGCAGCAGGTTCACAAAATGGCTCCAGCTCAATGGTCTTGACAGTGTCGCGACAATCTCGGGCGGTGGGAAGGCATGGGCAAACTGCACCCTGCGGCGCAGGTTTTTGGCTTCAAACCCACGGCCAAACTCTTGCGCCAGTTGATCCCCCGCGCTCCAATACAGGCGCGGCAGCTCGGCATTGACCGCGCCCGCCAAGCGCTGGCGGCTGCTGGCAATCAGCGCGCGCAGTTCGGCGTGTCGTTCAACGTGCAGTGCAGCGTGCAGTGCATTGGGTGCTAATTCACTCATCTTGATGCTACCTTGGCGGGCTGGTTGATCGATCTACCCAACCATGGCCAATACGTTAGCCTAAGTTTCAGCTTGTGTCAGAAATTCATTGTCAGAATTGACAGTGGCCTTGGTATTTTGGCGAGTTTTTGAAGCTTTTTAGGCCAGTAGCCGTCATAGAATCTGCGCAGAGTGCTATTGAATTAGTAGTGAATCAAGCCAATACCTGTAGCCCATGCTTTTGCACCACTGCGAGCAGCTTGAGCGCCATGCCGCTGGGGCGCTTGGCGCCGGTTTCCCACTTTTGCACTGTGGAGGGGCTGGTGTTGAGGTAGCTGGCGAAGACGGGTTGGCTGACGTGATGCGTTTCGCGGAGCTTTTTGATTTGCTGAGGCTTAATTTCAGTGGGCTGAGCCAAGCAGCTTTCATCAAAGCTGCGCATGGTGGTTTTGCTGATGGCGCCGATTTTGAGCAGGGCGCTGGCCGATGTGTGGATGGCTTCAAATGCGTCGGATTTGAATTTGGCTTGGGTTGCAGATTTAGTGGCCATGGCATATCTCCAGAGTCGAGTAGTTTGTGCGCTTGCTGACAGCGGTAGAAGCTTTGGAATAAGCATTATCATGCTCATAAGTTATTGATTTTAAATAATTGGCCGTATAAAATCTATTTGTAATCAATGCACGGCTATGGAATATGTACCTCTCTCAGACAACGCTGCCCGACAGGTGATTGACTCGGCCACAATTTTTGAGGAGTTCATGCGGGTGCAGGCGCTGGCACGCCCGTACGCGGGGGGGATGTATTGGAAGCGGCAGGGGGAGTATGAGTATTTGGTGAAGACGGCGCCGAATAATCGGCAGAAGCGCTTGGGTGCTCGCTCGCCAGAGGCGGAGAGGATTTATGCGGAATTTACTTCGCGCAAAAGCGAGCTGGAATCGCGGCTGGCTTCACTGCGCGAGCAGTTGACGGATGCTCAGCGGCTGAACAAAGCTTTGCGGGCGGGGCGCGTGCCCAATATGGTGGTGAGCGTGTTGCAGGCGATTGAAGAGGCTGGCTTAGGCGAGCATTTCACGGTGGTGGGCACGCATGCGCTGTATGCCTATGAGGCGGCGGCGGGTGTGCGCATTGTGCAGGGGGCGCTGGCCACGCAGGATGTGGATTTGCTTTGGGATGCGCGCAGGCGGGTGCAGTTTGTCTCGGATATGGCGCGGCTGGATTCTTCGATGCTGCGGGTGTTGCAGCAGGCTGATAAGAGCTTTGTGCGCAAGGAGGTGCAAAACGAAACTGCGATTAACGACAAGGGCTTTGAGGTGGATTTTCTGCGCCGCCAGCCTGTGGATGGTGATCCGCATCCGTTTCGCTTTTCTGAGCATGAGGACGACTTTCTACCCGTGCAAGCCGTTCGTGCATCTGTGCTCACGAGCGCGCCACGCTTTGAGCATATGGTGATTTCAGCCACAGGGCGTATGGTGTTGATGCGCACAGTGGCTCCCGAGACGTTTGTGGAATTTAAGCGCTGGATGGCTGAGAAGGCTGTGCGCCGAGAAGAGCCCAAGCGCCGGCGCGATCTGCGGCAGGCCGCAATTGTGCAGGCGCTGATGGATGAGGGGTTGCTGTTGGCGCAGGCGGGTATCAGGTGATTTTCTAAGCTTTTTAGGCCAGTAGCCGGCATAGAATCTGCGCAAAGTGCTACTAAATTTATAGCGATGACGTCGCTGCTTTATCCAGCAACCAATCTACCGCCAGCAGGGTTTGGATGCCTGGGATTTCCACTGGGCGGGTGGGGGGCTCCATGAGGATGATGAGGCATTGTGCGGCGGGGTGCTCTAGCTTGGCTTCTCTCAAGGCGCGGGTTTCGCGCTCTCGGGTGGGTGCGTCGTTCAAGTCGGCGCAGACTTGGATGAGGCTTGTGGTTCCGTCGTAGTGCGTGGCCAGAAAATCTACTTCGTAGCCTTGCGCGGTGCGCACGTAGGCTAGCTGCATGCCTCTGCGCAGGCATTCGTGCAAGACCAC
>JANNED010000115.1:0-10841 GCA_031388245.1 Variovorax sp. | reverse complement strand
GCGCGGTCACCAAGCCGATATTGGCGGAACAACGCCGGGCTCCATGCCGCCGTTTTCCACGCGCATTGAAGAAGAGGGTGTGCAGATCAATAATTTCCTGCTCGTTGAGCGCGGCGTGTTGCGCGAGAAAGAAATGGTTGCACTGCTGGAGAGCGGCGAATACCCATCGCGCAATCCCTATCAAAACATGGCTGACTTGAAAGCACAAATTGCAGCCAATGAAAAAGGCGTGCAAGAGCTGCACAAGATGGTCGAGCAGTTTGGATTGGATGTGGTGCAGGCCTATATGGGCCATGTGCAAGACAACGCCGAAGAATCCGTACGTCGCGCGCTAGTTACCCTCTCATCGCGTCTCAAAGACAGCAGCTTCTGCCTACCGCTCGATAATGGCGCACAAATCCAAGTGGCGATTCGTGTGGATGGCAAAAACCGCAGCGCTGAAATTGATTTCACTGGCACTTCTGCGCAGCAAACCAACTATTTCAACGCCCCCAAAGCCGTGTGCATGGCAGCGGTGCTCTACGTGTTCCGCACTTTGGTGGACGACGATATTCCGCTCAATGCGGGCTGCTTGAAGCCACTCAAAGTGACGATTCCAGCCGGTTGCATGCTCAACCCGAATCCTCCCGCCAGCGTGGTCGCAGGCAACGTGGAAACCTCCACCTGCATCACCAACGCACTCTACGGCGCGCTCGGCCTCATGGCAGGCAGCCAGCCTACGATGAACAACTTTACCTTCGGCAATGAGCGCCACCAGTATTACGAAACTATCTCGGGTGGCAGCGGCGCAGGCGGTATCTTCAACGAGCGTGGTGAATTGACGGGCGGCTTCAACGGCACCAGCGTCGTGCAAACCCACATGACCAACTCCCGCCTGACCGACCCAGAAGTGCTCGAATTTCGCTTCCCCGTGCGCTTAGAAAGCTATGAAATCCGCCAAGACTCGGGCGGAGCAGGTAAATTCAAAGGCGGCAACGGCGGAGTGCGCCGAGTGAGATTCCTAGAAGCCATGACCGCCAGCATCCTCAGCAACGGCCGCATCCACCCCGCCTTCGGTATGAACGGCGGAAAGCCCGGCGTAACGGGCATCAACCGCGTGGTGCGCAGCGATGGCCAAGTCGAAGAGCTGGGGCATATCGGCAGCGCGGAGATGAAAGCCGGCGATATGTTTGAGATCCACACTCCCGGCGGCGGCGGATTTGGTGCTTGGAAGTGCACCTGAAGGCAGCTTTCCGCAGCATGCCTTTTGCTCGATTTATAATAAAAGGCTTTGCTGCTTGCGATGGTGGGCAGCTACCGAATCGGCTTTTTAAAACAATTCAAGCATGGCTTTGATCATCCATAAATACGGAGGCACCTCGATGGGGTCGCCTGAGCGCATTCGCAATGTGGCCAAGCGCGTGGCTAAATGGGCGCGAGCGGGGCATCAGATGGTGGTGGTGCCATCTGCAATGAGCGGGGAGACGAATCGCTTACTGGGAATAGCCAAGGAGCTTGCGCCGGCTAAGTCATCTGCCTCTTACAACCGTGAGCTGGATGCTCTGGCGGCCACGGGCGAGCAAGCCTCGTCTGCGCTGCTTGCGATTGCTTTGCAAGCCGAGGGCATGGAGTCGGTCAGCTACAGCGGCTGGCAAGTGCCGATCAAGACAGACAGCTCGTTCACCAAAGCGCGCATCGAAAGCATTGATGACAAAAAAATTCGCGCAGATTTGTCGGTTGGCCGTGTGGTGATTGTGACTGGCTTTCAGGGGGTTGATCCAGATGGCAATGTGACGACGCTGGGCCGTGGCGGCTCAGACACATCTGCCGTGGCTGTGGCAGCTGCGCTCAAGGCTGCTGAGTGCTTGATTTATACCGATGTGGATGGTGTGTACACCACCGATCCACGCGTCGTGCCAGAGGCGCGGCGTTTGCACACGGTGAGCTTTGAGGAGATGCTGGAGATGGCCAGCATGGGCTCCAAAGTGCTACAAATTCGCTCAGTCGAGTTTGCTGGCAAATACAAAGTGCCACTGCGTGTACTCTCTAGTTTTACGAGCTGGGACATTGAGATCGACGAAGAGGCCAAATCGGGCACTTTGATCACTTTTGAGGAAGATGAAAACATGGAACAAGCCATCGTCTCTGGCATTGCTTTTAACCGCGATGAAGCGAAAATCTCGATCCTCGGTGTGCCAGATACACCGGGCATTGCTTACAACATTTTGGGCGCTGTAGCCGATGCAAACATCGAAGTCGATGTGATCATTCAAAACATCTCGAAAGACGGGAAGACGGATTTTTCCTTCACCGTGCATCGCAACGATTATGCGAAAACGATTGACCTGCTCAAAGCAAAAGTCACGCCGAAATTGGGTGCAGCAGAAGTCGTGGGCGATGCGAAGATTTGCAAGGTGAGCATTGTGGGCATTGGCATGCGCAGCCATGTGGGCATTGCGAGCAAGATGTTTCGGTGCCTTGCAGAAGAAGGCATCAACATTCAGATGATTTCTACCAGCGAGATCAAGACGTCTGTTGTGATCGACGAGAAATACATGGAGCTGGCGGTGCGCGCGCTGCACAAAGCATTTGATTTGGATCAACCAACAGCTTGATTTTTAGCTTCTGAAATGCAAAAAAGCCACCTCGCAGTGGCTTTTTGTTGGGCAATCGAGCGATTTACTTGACCGTCATGACCCAAGCTGCAAGCTTAGTCGCTTCAGCTTCGGTCACTTGCGGATTCGCAGGCATTGGAACAGGGCCCCAATTGCCTTTGCCGGGCGTGCTGCCTTTTTGGATTTTCTCTGCAAGCATTTTCACAGCATCTTTGTCAGCTGCGTATTTTTCCGATACGGCTTTGTACGATGGGCCAACCATTTTCTTGTCAACGGCGTGGCAAGCCATGCAATTTTTGGCAGTAGCGAGCGCTGGGTCTGCAAATGCTGGCGCTTGCATGCTCATCAGGGCTGCACAAGCTGAGAAGAGGGTGATCAAACGGAATTTCATGGTCGTCCTTTGGGCGCAAGGCTTAAGATCAAGCCTGATGCAATACACTGTAGTTAACGTCATTCTAGGCGCTCAGGTTGACATGTGCAGTTTGCCTAAAATGAAGCCTCTTAACGGCTTATTTTCAACAATGAAATGCGATTCCAGCACGATTTAGATGCATCAGAGCTCAAAATGCATCATGATAGCCAAAGTTTAAGGAGTTGCTATGTTGTTCCTATGTCTCGGTGTCGTTTTTTTACTCATGAAATATCTGGAAATTGGCGCGGTGACAGGATGGAGCTGGTGGGTGGTTTTGGCACCATTTGCGCTCGCCGTCATCTGGTGGGCTTGGGCAGACGCATCAGGCTACACCAAGAAAAAAGCCATGGAAAAAATGGATCAGCGCAAAGCCGCGCGGCTCGCCAAATCCCGTGAAGCTCTTGGCCTAGGCACGCGCCGGAAATAAAAGCATGCAAATTCAGGAAAAACCAAGCTTCGCGACACCGTACGAGTGGATCGGCGGTGAGCTGCGTGTCAAAGCCTTGGTTGAGTGCTTTTACGATTTGATGGATTTGGAGCCAGAGTTTGCGCGGCTGCGCCAAGTGCACGGATCGTCTCTCGCACAATCCCGAGAGCGCACCTTTTGGTTTCTGTGTGGCTGGTTGGGTGGCCCGCAGTACTACACAGAGAAATTCGGTCATCCGCGTTTGAGGGCACGGCACATGCATGTGCCAATTGGCATTCAGGAGCGCGATGAGTGGCTCGCTTGCATGGATCGTGCAATGGGAGAGACGGGTGTGCCGGAAGATTTGCGATCACGATTGCGAGACAGCTTCTTACAAACGGCTGATTGGATGCGCAATCAAGGCGTGCCTGCGTAGGCTGAGAGCATGGCCATCCGCGAGATTCTCAAAATGGGCGATCCGCGCCTGCTGCGTGTGGCGCAGCCTGTGACTGAATTCAACACCCCGGCGCTCTCTGCGCTCTTGCAAGATATGCAAGACACCATGGCGGCAGCCAACGGCGCTGGCTTGGCTGCGCCGCAAATCGGTGTGGATTTACAGCTCGTGATTTTCGGCAGCGGGCAGATCAATCCGCGTTATCCCGATGCGCCGCCTGTGCCGCGCACGGTACTCATCAACCCAGTGATCACGCCATTTTCAGAGCAAAAAAGGTCAATCGCCAGCACAGAATATACGCAGAGTGCTACGGATTCAATAGCATTTGATTTGAACCCTCATACCGATGCAACAGCTCTTGAGGCCGGTTGGGAGGGATGCCTCTCAGTGCCCGGCCTGCGCGGTTTGGTGCCGCGTTTCAAACGTGTTCGCTATCAGGGCTTGGATGAGCTTGGCGCGCCCATTGATCGCACAGTAGATGGCTTTCATGCACGTGTTGTGCAGCACGAGTGTGACCACTTGTATGGCATTTTATATCCCATGCGCATAAAGGACTTCACGCATTTCGGTTTCACTGAGATACTGTTTCCACAACTCAAGGAGTCAGATGATGATTAAGCCAACTCGGTTCTTGGTGGCTTCAGCGGCTCTATTGCTTGCCCTTTTGACACTCAGCGGTTGCGGCAGCTCTGATGCGATTGCTCCGGCAGTACCTGCGGCACCTGGAACAGGCAACCAAGTGGTGGGCTTATCCGGCATCGGTGCAATGCCGCAGGCGAATCGAGCTTACTTGTCTTTGGCGGTGGATGGCACGAGCACCGTGTTAAACATCAGTACGCCAAGCAACTTAACCAGCACCGTCGGAACATACGTTGGTGGAGGCGCTGGTAACAAAGTGATCGTGCAGCTTGATGGGTTTGATGGTTTGAAAGTATCTGATTTGACGAGTGTAGAGTTGGACGCGAAGTTGCTTGCCAATACAAATGGCACTGAACTGTTCTACATGAATTTCTTGGTTGATCTGGATTGCGTGAAAGATGAAGTTGCTCCTGATTTGACGATTGGCCAAATGCGCGATCGCAGAAAAATTGTCGTCTGGCAACCTAACTCTGGCGTTGTGCAAGCAGATGGCTACACCCGCTTCAGCGCCACTGTTTCTACAAATCAATGGGGAATCGTCAGGGGTGCCACACCGACTTTTGGAATGGCAAACCATATCGATGCGAATGGACCGCTTGCCATTGCAGGTTATCCAAATGCATGCATTGTTGATGGTATTTCTGCGGATGGAGGCTTGCTACGAGACCGTAGCATGGCTGCATGCTCGTCCTCCGTTGGTCTGGCATTGACAGATTCTGCAGCTTGCGGACTCGCTCACAAAGGCGCTTTGATTTTGCTGGGTGATTCGGGCAATGTTGTGAACCGAAGCTTCAACGTCAAGCGCGTGAAGATCAAAGATCGGGAAATCGTTTTTCGCTAAACCACAGGCGTGTGGTCAGCCCAAGGTACAGACCACAGGCGTGTGGTCTGAGGGCCGCTCATTCTTGCGGGGTGCTTTGTCGATGATGCAGCTTTGCACCTTGGGTTTCAAGGCATCGCTCACCAGCGTGTAGTCAATGCGCAAGCCCTTGTTGCGGCGAAAGGCCAAATCGCGGTAATCCCACCAGCTGTAGAGCTTGGGGGCTTGTTCAAACATTCTGAAGGTGTCCGTCAGACCTAGGCTAAGAAGGTGCTTGAACTGATCGCGCTCAGCCTTGGTGTGGTGAATTGTTTCGCGCAAGCCATCAGGATCGTGCGTGTCGCGGTCGTCCAAAGTGATGTTGAAATCGCCCACCAATACAAGCTGCGGATGCGCCGCCAACTCCTCGCGCAGCCAATCGCGTAAGACCCGCAGCCAGCTCATCTTGTATTCAAATTTATCGGTGCCCGGTGCTTGGCCGTTCACAAAATACCCGTTGACCATGCGCACACTGCCTAAAGTCGTTTGCAAAGTGGCGGCAATGATGCGGCTTTGTTCGTCGGTAAAGTCAGGGATATTTCTTTGCACTTGTGTCACTTCACGCACAGTGTCATGGCGAGTGAGCCAAGCCACACCGTTGTAAGTCTTCTGACCAAATACCTGTGCGCTGTACCCTGCTGCTTCAAAGTCAGCGATTGGAAACTTCTCATCCGTCAACTTCAATTCTTGCAAGCCGAGGGCATCTATCTTCTCGCCCTCAGGTTGAGCGGCCAGCCAATCGAGCACTTGGTTGGCTCGTATGGTCAGAGAGTTGACGTTCCAAGTGGCGATTTTCAAAGGCATTTTTAGAATTTTCTGTGTGCTACCGGCATGATGACTGCGTGACGTGACGTGATGTGATGTGGAATATGGCGTGATTCAAATATGCAGGAAAGCCAGCAAACCGACAATCAAGCCAGCCGCGCCCGCACCAAGCATGCCCCATTCGAGCCAGCGACGCTTGGTCAGCAAAGCGATCGCAGCCATGGCGATGGCAACCTGCAGCAGAGTCGTCGATTGCGCCCAGCGGTGATGCTGATGCATTTGCGCATCGGATTTTTTATCCCACTCTGTGGCATCTGCTTCGAGCTTGTCAGCGGCTGCCTTGATCTCAGTTTTTTCTTTTTCATAGCGATCAATTTTGGCTTGGTATTTGGCTTTGTCTGCCTCCACCGTCGTCAAGTCGCGCGACACTTCGGCCAGCGATTGCTTGGTGCTTTTGGATTGAAAGTAATTCCATTGGTTGGATGCTTCGGTTTTCTTGATCGCTGCATTGTTTTTGTACAAACCTGCATTGGCCTGTGTGGCACCACTCATGTAGCCAAATATCGCGCCGACTGTGGCTATCATGGCTGTAAAAAGGGCAATCTGGCTGATGATGCTGCCGCCGCCCACGCCTTGCGTGTCAGCCTCGTGAGAGGCTCCGTGCCCGCCTTGCTGGGCATGCTCTAGTTCGTGATCGTGTGGCCCGTGAACGTGAAATCCTTGTCCAGACATGAGATGCTCCTGTTGTGTGTTTTCAATGACCAGTGACCAGCTGCTGGCTGGCTTTGCGGTAAGTCGCAAAGCTGTATTTCAGCCCGTTTGACGAAGTATGAGCTTGGTTCTGCTCAAGCACCCAAGTATCGCCCAACAAAGGCGCAAATGCATCGCCTTCAAATGCTGCATCAATGTCGGTGACCACGACTTGATGCGCGAGCGGCAGCGCTTGTGCATAAATCTGCGCACCGCCAATCACCCATACTTCGCTACAGCCTGATTGCTCACAAATCAATAGCGCACTATGCATATCTTCTGCCGGGATAGCGCCAGTTTGACTTAAATTTTTACGTGTTTCAGCATGAGACGAAATGACCACATTCATCCGCCCTGGCAGCGGCCTGAATTTGAGTGGCAATGAATCCCATGTCTTGCGTCCCATGATCACAGGGTATCCCAGCGTCGTGCGTTTGAAATGCGCAAGATCCTGAGGCAAGTGCCACGGCATCGTGCCATTTTTTCCGATCACACGATCTTTGGCTTGCGCCCAGATGAGCTTGATTTGCATAGGTTGATCAGGTATCAAACTGCGACTGGCGCTTTGATTGCCGCATGGTGCTGGTAATTCACCACTTCAAAATCTTCGAATTCGTAATCAAAAATTGAAGCGGGCTTGCGCTTGATGACGAGCTGTGGGTAGGCTAGAGGCTCGCGGGCGAGTTGGGTGGTGACTTGATCGTGGTGGTTGCTGTAAATATGACAATCGCCGCCCGTCCAGACAAAATCGCCCACCTCTAAATCGCACTGCTGCGCAAGCATGTGGGTGAGCAGGGCGTAGCTGGCGATATTGAAGGGTACGCCTAGGAAAATATCGGCGCTGCGTTGGTAGAGCTGGCAGGAGAGTTTTCCTTTGCCGCCTGCATCAAGGGCTGGTGCGACATAGAACTGAAAAAACGCATGACAGGGCATCAGCGCCATCTTGGGCAGATCCGCCACATTCCAGCTGCTGACAATGATACGGCGCGAATCGGGGTTGGTTTTGAGCTGGTCGACGACTTGCGCGATTTGATCGATATGCCCGCCCGGATTGTCAAGTGTGGGCGTGGGCCACGAGCGCCATTGCACGCCATACACAGGCCCCAAATCGCCCGTCTCTTTATCCGCCCACTCATTCCAAATCGTTACGCCACGCTCTTTGAGCCAATTGGCATTGCCATCGCCGCGCAGAAACCACAAGAGCTCTAGCACGATAGATTTCAGATGCACTTTCTTCGTTGTCACCAGCGGAAACCCCTCGGCGAGGTTGAAGCGCATTTGATAGCCAAAGACAGAGCGCGTGCCTGTGCCGGTGCGGTCGGTCTTGGCCACGCCGTGCTCAAACACATGGCGCATGAAGGTTTCGTATTGGTTACTTGGCATGATGCGAGAAAAAATGAACGATCACCGATGGTGCGCAAGAATGCGTCGCAAGCGTGGAGTATAAAGTGCCGTGCTTGAGTGTTGGGGGAAAACGTGAAGGGCTGCGCTCTCAAGACAAAGCACAATAGGTGTCTTGCAAACTGCCACAGGGTTGAAACCATGCCATCTACTCGCCTCAACGCGCTCGACGCTGCTTGGATCATGACGGAATCGCGCCCCACGCCCAATCATGTGGGTGGCTTGTTGCAGTTTCGTTTGCCAGAAGATGCACCACGCGAATTTATGCGCCAAATGATGCATGATTTTCGCAACCATCGCAATTTTGCGCCACCTTGGAATCAGCGCTTGAAATACCCTTTCAACATGAATCCGGTGCCAGAATGGGTGCAAGACAACGATATTGACCTTGAATACCATGTGCGCCATGCCGCTTTGCCTTGGCCAGGTGGCGAGCGTGAGCTGGGCGAGCTGGTTGGGCGCTTGCAAAGCACGCCAATTGATCTCACGCGCCCGCCTTGGGAATGCACCATCATCGAAGGGCTATCACAAGATCGCTTTGCGCTTTTCATCAAAATGCATCATTCGCTGATAGATGGTGTGAGCGGCATGAAGCTTTTGCAGCGAGCCATGTCGGTTGATCGTGAAAAAAGTGTTGATATGCCGCCCTTCTGGGCGATGGGCTCGGGAGAAAGCGCCAAGCGAGGCGAGGGCAGCAGGCCAGCGCCCACCGTGGCCAATGCGGCAGCCGCAGCAGTAGAGGCGCTTCGCATGCAAGCCTCGACCGTGCCCCAGCTCTTGCTGGCTTTTGGCAAAATGCTCAAGCGCGTGGGTGATCCCTCCGACGGCATGGCTTTGCCCTTCGATGCGCCCCGCTCAGTGCTCAATGGCCGTGTGCGTGAGAAGCGCCGTTTTGCCACACAGCAATTCCCGATTGAGCGCCTGAAAGCTGTGGCCACCGCTGGCGGCAGCACGCTCAATGATGTGGTGTTGGCGATTTGTGGCGGCGCTTTGCGCCAGTTTTTGAATGAAAGCGGTAATTTGCCTGATAAATCCTTGACTGCAGGCATCCCGGTTTCGGTGCGCCCCAAAGACAACGAAGGCACAGGCAATGCGATCAGTTTCATCGTGTCCACCTTGGGCACCAACATCGACGACGCTGGTGAGCGATTGAGCGCCATCAAAACCTCTGTGCAGCATGCCAAAGCGCATTTGCAAAGCTTGCCGCGCCAAGCCATGCTGCAATACACCATGGTTCTGATGGCGCCCACTTTGGTGACGATGCTCACCGGCATTGGCGGCAGAACGCGCCCGATGTTTAACATCACCATCTCCAATGTGCCGGGCCCAGACAAGCCGCTCTTTTTTCGAGGCGCGGAGCTTCTGGCCACTTTTCCCGCCTCCATCGTGACGCATGGGCAAGCCATCAACATCACCTGCCAAAGCTATGCAGGCTCAATGAATTTTGGCTTCACAGGCTGCTACTCCACGCTGCCCAGCATGCAAAGGGTGGCGGTGTATTCAGAATTGGCGCTGGAGGCGCTAGAAAAGGCGCTTGGTCTGCATAAAAAAGCAAGAGCAACGAGCGCCAGAGCTCCTAAAGCAACAGTGATTGCAAGCAAAAGCAAAGCGGCAGCAAGCAAACGGGCTCTAAGCAGAAGCGCCTAACAGGAAGCAAAAATAATCGAATAAATAGCCTCTTTGCCGGCGTTAAATATGCATAGTTTGCTATTATTTTTATAGCTATGAAACTCACACGCCCGCAGGTCGTACACGCAGAAAGGCGGCAAAGCGTGGCTTGCCGCTGGGGGTGGTGTCTCGGTAGCTGTAGGTGATGGTGCTGCCGATGGCGGGCGGGTTGGCGCGTTGTTCGTCGGTGAAGCCGGTGCCGATTTTGACGGTGTGGCCGTCTTCGGTCTTGATCTGAAGCGCACCCATCTGGCCAGAGTATTTGCCTTTGCCGGGAATGTGGGCGGTGACGATGCCCTCAGCGTCTGAGACAGGTTTGAGCTTGAGCAGCAAGGGGCTGCGGCCTACGGTGACCGGTGCATCGGCTTTATGCAGCATCAAGCCTTCGCCGCCTTGGGCGGTGATTTGCTTGAGTTTGGCTTGCAGGGCTTTTTCACTCGTGAGTTTGAATTGCTCGATCCATTGGAGTTGCGGCCAGTTGGTTTGTAGCACCAAGGCTTTCAATTCTTCGCTGCGCTTGGCGAATGTGCCGCTGCCTGCGGGAAGCTCAAACACCATGTAGTTGACCAGTCTCCACTCGGCATCAATCGGCTGCATCTTGCGCACGATGCCGGAGAGCAGATCAAACTTGCCTCTCGCCAGCCATAGCTCGCCATCGAGCGGGGTGGCGGGCAGCTTGGCGATGAACCAAGCGGGCGCTGCGATGAGCTGGCCGCTGCGAAAGCGCAGGCTCTTGCCATCCCACAAGGCCCGCACGCCGTCGAGTTTTTCACTGATCAGGTATTGGCTGATGTCGATGCCGGGTTTGTAATCGTGCGCGAGGAGCACGCCTTTGTTGTTAGCAAAAGAAGACAAAGGGGCGAGCAGGCTGATGAAAAATGTACGGCGAAGTA
>JANNED010000114.1:0-2310 GCA_031388245.1 Variovorax sp. | reverse complement strand
TAGGCGAGAGCGATTTGCTCACGCGCCTACGCGCAGACAACGAAAAATTCGATGCTGAACTTGCCCAAAGTCGCGCTCAGCTCCAACTCCAACGTGCTCAATCGCAGCTTCAGCAAGCCCAAGGATTCCTGCCATGAACTCAATCATCAACACCCTGCTTTCTTCCTTCAACACAAAAACTGTGCGCAACGCCTGCATCGCGGCATTGGCCTCAATCAGTTTGCTGGCAGGCGGCTCAGCCGTCGCAGGCCCCGGCCACGATCATGGCGACGAAGCACCCTCGGCCACAGGCAGCGCATCTCCACGCGTGAGCACGCATTCTGATTTGTTTGAATTGGTCGGCATCGTCAAGCAAAACAAGATGACGATTTACCTCGATCACTTTGGCACGAACGAGCCGATCAACAAAGCAGACATCGAAGTAGAAATTGCTTCCGACAAAGCGCCGATCAAAATCAAAGCTGTTGCCGAGGCCGACGGCACATTCAGCGTCACGAACGACGTGCTGGAAAAAGCTGGTACCTACGCTTTGAGCTTCACAGTCAGCGCGGGCAAAGACACGGATTTACTCGCGGGTGAGCTCAAGATTGGCGGAGAACAAAACGCCACAGCGGATGCGCATGATCATGCGAACACAGCATGGGCAAAATACGCTGGCTTCAGTGCGCTGATCCTCGCCGCTTTAGCGGCAGCTTGGGGCTTACTGCGCTGGCGCAAACGCAGTTCGCACCATGCGCTAGCGCTCGCCGCGTCGGTGCTCGCTGCATCCCTGATGCTGCAAAGCGAGCCAGCGCTCGCAGGCCCCGGCCACGATCATGGCGATGCCGCGCCCGCAGCCAGCAGCGATTCACCCAAGCGCCAGCCCGATGGCAGCGTCTTCCTGCCCAAGCCCAGCCAGCGCCAGCTCCAAGTGCGCACGGTGGTTGTGAAAGCAGAAGCTGCCGCTCAAACCGTGGAACTGCTGGGCAAAGTGATTGCTGATCCGAATGCTGGTGGCAAGGTGCAGCCCCTGCAAGCTGGGCGCATCGAAGCCACTTCGCGCGGTTTGCCCACCTTGGGCCAAGCCGTGCGCAAGGGCGACGTGCTTGCCATCGTACGCACCACGGTAAGCCCGATTGAGCGCGCCAATCAAGGCGCTCAATCCGCAGAGCTGCGCAGCAATTTGGAGCTCTCTCGCAAGCGCTTGGCTCGCCTTGAGCAGCTAGAAGGCACGGTGCCGCAAAAAGACATTGAAGCGGCTCGCGCTGAGGTACAAAGCCTCAGCGCTCGCGCCGCATTGATCGCGCCCAGCGTCTCAACTTCTGAATCACTGCTCGCACCCGTCTCTGGTGTGATCGCTTCATCCAATGTGGTGGCGGGCCAAGTGGTGGATGCGCGCGAGGTGTTGTTTGAAATTGTTGACCCTGCACGATTGATGATCGGAGCCACGGCCTTTGATGCGGCTTTGGCAAATAACATTGCAGCGGCAAGTCTCGCATTGCCGGGCAACCAGAGCCTCAAGCTCAATTTCAGCGGCGCGGGCCGCAGCTTGCGCGAAGGTGCGATTCCGTTGCAATTTCGCACAGCCGCCGCAGCGCCATTAGCAGTCGGCCAGTCCGTCAAGCTGATCGTGCAAACTAAATCACAAACGCAAGGCTTTGTCGTGCCGACTGCATCGGTGGTGAAGAACCCAAGCAATCAAGACATCGTGTGGGTACACACTGGCGAAGAACAGTTTGCAGCGCGCACCGTGCGTTGGATGGCGCTCGATGGCAGCCGCGTGGCGATTGTGGATGGCCTCAAAACCGACGATCGCGTGGTGACGCAGGGCGCTGCCCTGCTGAACCAAGTGCGCTAAAAGAGCGGGTGATGTATGTTTGATAAATTAATTCATACCGCCATGGGCAACCGTCTCATGGTGATCGTGCTCTCCTGCGTGTTGCTGATCGCTGGTGCTTTGACGCTTGTGAAAATGCCGGTAGATGTTTTCCCCGATCTGAACAAGCCCACCGTGACGCTTCAAGCTGAAGCCGGCGGCATGGCGCCCGAAGAGGTAGAGCAGTTGATCACGCGGCCGCTTGAGACAGCCATGAGCGGCATGCCCGGCGTGGAGAGCGTCCGCTCCATCTCCAGCGTTGGCCTCGGCTTTGTGTATGTGACGTTTGACTGGAAGACCGATATTTACCGCGCTCGGCAAATGGTGGGCGAGCGGCTGGCCAGCGTGCGCGAGCAATTGCCCAGCGGCGTGCAGCATGTCGGTATGGGGCCGATCAGCTCGATCATGGGAGAAGTATTGCTGATCGCACTGCCTGTTGACACAAGCAAAACCAC
>JANNED010000340.1:0-55153 GCA_031388245.1 Variovorax sp. | reverse complement strand
CGGGCGCAGCGTTTTTAGCCGATGGCGACATCGTGCGCGTCGTTGCCAAGTAAACAACATTAAGCAAGGTCAATTTCCATGAACGTCTCCGCTTGGTGCATCCGTAATCCGATTGCCGCCATCATGTTTTTTGTGATGCTGGTGTTTGCTGGCATCTTGGGCTATCAAAACATGAAGGTGCAAAACTTTCCTGATTTGGATGTGCCCAATATCATCATCACCGCCAGCTTGCCCGGCGGCTCGCCCGCTCAGCTTGAAACCGAGGTGGCTCGCAAGATTGAAAACTCGATTGCCGCCTTGGCTGGCTTGAAAAATATCTACACCAAAGTGCAAGACGGTGTGGTCACGATCACGGCTGAATTCCGCATCGAAAAATCCACACAAGAAGCACTGGATGAGACGCGCTCTGCCGTGCAGCAGGTGAGGGCGGATTTACCTGCTGATCTGCGCGATCCGATTGTGAGCAAGGTGAATATCTCCGGCGGTGCTGTGTTGGCTTATACGATCCGCATTCCATCGATGGACGATGAGGCACTGAGTTGGTTTGTGGATGACACGCTCACGCGCCGCCTGCTCGCTGTGCCAGGCGTGGGCTCGGTGGCTCGCGTGGGCGGGGTCAACCGCGAGGTGCGCATCACGCTTGATGCAGGCAAGATGCAATCGCTGGGTGTGAGCGCGGCAGCCGTCTCGCGGCAATTGCGCGATGTGCAAATGGAAACGGCTGGCGGCCGCACGAATTTGGGCACGAGCGAGCAGCCCGTGCGCACGCTGGCCACCGTGAAATCAGCTGCTGAGATTGCAGCGATTGAATTGGCTGTTGGCGCGAATGGTCAAAAGCTTCGCTTAGACCAAATTGCGACGGTGCAAGACACGATTTCTGAGCCGCGCTCCAGCGCCTTGCTCAATGGCGTGCCGGTGGTGGGCTTTGAAGTCTCTCGCAGCAAAGGCGCGAGCGAGGTGGATGCGGGGCGCGGCGTGCGCAAGGCATTAGAAGAGATCAAAGCCTCGCGGCCCGATATGCAGCTGACTGAAGCATTTGATTTTGTCACGCCGGTGGAAGAAGAATATGCCGCGTCGCTGACCTTGCTGGCCGAAGGCGCGGCGCTCGCGGTGCTGGTGGTGTTGTTGTTTTTACGCGATTGGCGTGCGACGTTTGTGTCTGCGGTGGCGCTACCTTTGTCGGTGATTCCTGCTTTCATCGGCATGAATTATTTGGGCTTTTCGATCAACGTCGTCACCTTGCTCGCGCTCTCGCTGGTGATTGGTATTTTGGTAGACGATGCGATTGTGGAGGTGGAGAATATCGTGCGCCATTTGCGCATGGGGAAGACACCTTTCCAAGCGGCCATGGAAGCCGCTGATGAGATTGGCGTAGCGGTGATTGCGATCACGTTTACTTTGATCGCCGTGTTTTTACCCACCGCTTTCATGAGCGGCATCGTGGGCAAATTCTTCAAACAATTTGGCTGGACGGCGGCTTTGGCGGTGTTCGCATCGCTCGTGGTGGCACGCATGCTCACGCCAATGATGGCCGCTTATTTGCTTAAACCCATTCCAGCTGGCCATGTGGTGAAAGATGGCGCATTGATGCAATGGTATATGCGCACCAGCCGCTGGTGCTTGAGATACCGCTGGGTCACGCTGATTGCTGCTTTTGCTTTCTTTATCGGCTCTTTGTTTTTGATTCCCTTGCTGCCCACGGGCTTCATTCCGCCTGATGACAACTCACAAACGCAAGTGAATTTGGAGCTTCCCCCCGGCACGAAGTTGACAGAAACACAGGTGGCCGCCGAGGCTGCACGTGTGTTGATCAGCAAGGTAGAGCATGTCAAATCCGTCTACACCACGATCGGCGGTGGCTCGGCAGGCACGGATCCGTTTGCGCCCGGCGGCGCAGCCGAAGCCCGCAAAGCCACGCTCACCATCATCTTGGCTGAGCGCGGCACACGCCCACGCAAGCAGGGCATCGAAAACAACATTCGCAAAGCCTTAGAGGCATTGCCCGGCGTGCGCAGCAAGGTGGGCTTGGGTGGCTCAGGCGAGAAATATATTTTGGCGTTGACGGGCGATGATCCGAATGCACTGGCCGCAGCTGCGGCGGCTGTAGAAAAAGATTTGCGCACCATTCCCGGCTTAGGCTCTGTGGCCTCCAGCGCATCGCTGGTGCGCCCAGAGCTCACCGTGCGGCCTGATTTCGCACGCATGGCAGATCTGGGTGTCACCAGTGCTGCCATTGGCGAGACCTTGCGCATCGCGACGGTAGGTGACTACGATTCTTCACTGCCCAAGCTCAATTTGGCGCAGCGCCAAATTCCCATCGTCGTGCGCTTGTCAGACGATGCGCGTGATGACATCGGCTCTCTTGAGCGCCTCATGGTGCCAGGCAGCCGAGGCCCTGTGATGCTGAGCCAAGTGGCCACGATTGAATTGGCCGGCGGCCCGGCGGTGATTGATCGCTTTAATCGCGCGCGCAATGTGCAGTTTGAAGTGGAGCTGTCGGGCTTGCCGCTGGGCGATGTGACGGCGGCTGTGAGCAAGCTGCCCGCGATTCAAAACCTGCCTGCGGGCGTGAAGCAAGTGGTGATTGGCGATGCCGAGGTGATGGGCGAATTGTTTGCCAGCTTTGGCTTGGCCATGCTCACAGCGGTGCTCTGTATTTACATCGTGCTGGTGCTGCTCTTCAAAGATTTTCTGCACCCGATGACGATTTTGGTGGCCCTGCCTTTGTCGCTCGGTGGCGCTTTCGTTGCGCTGCTCGTTGCAGACAAAAGCTTCTCCATGCCCTCGTTGATTGGCCTGATTATGCTGATGGGTGTGGCCACTAAGAACTCTATTCTATTGGTCGAGTATGCGATTGAAGCGCGGCGCGGCAAGCCGGCCACGGATACCCAGCCTGCGCAAGCGCCGCTCAGCCGCACCGAGGCGCTGCTCGATGCTTGCCACAAGCGGGTGCGCCCCATCGTGATGACCACGATTGCCATGGGCGCGGGCATGACGCCGATTGCCATGAGCTGGGGCGCAGCCGATGGCAGCTTCCGCTCGCCGATGGGCGTGGCCGTGATTGGCGGGCTGATCACCAGCACCTTGCTCTCCCTCTTGGTGATACCCGCGGTTTACACCTTGGTCGATGATTTCAAAGAGGGCATGGCGGGCGGCTGGTGGCGCAAAATCAAATCAAAGCTGGGCAAAAAATCTGTGGGACATTTGCCCAAGCAAGCATGAAGCTGAGCAGCCAGAATGCATGGTGGCTGCTGTGCAGTGCGCTGGCTGCGGCTTGCATGATCGTGTGGTTCTCGCCCGTGGATGCCCAACTGGCCTTGCGCTGGCAAGCCAGCACATGGCAGCAAGCCCCGTGGACGCTGTGGAGCGCAGCGCTCACGCATCTGAATGCTGCGCATCTCGCTGTGAACCTGCTCGCCTTGCTGTGCTTGTGCATCATCGGCGCACAAGCGGGCGCTGGTGCGCGTGAGGCGCTGGCGCTGCTGATGGCGTGGCCGCTCGTGCATCTGGCCTTGTTGCTGTGGCCACCCGTGCAGCGTTATGCTGGGTTTTCAGGCTTAAATCATGCAATAGCCGGCATCATTATTGCTCGGAACGCTATTGAATTAATAGCATATCGGCGTTTTCAA
The DNA here is from genome assembly GCA_031388245.1 of Variovorax sp. Lineage (GTDB taxonomy): Bacteria > Pseudomonadota > Gammaproteobacteria > Burkholderiales > Burkholderiaceae_C > JANMDU01. The sequence goes on along the minus strand of JANNED010000340.1, from coordinate 51,524 downwards.
ATGATCAGTTTTTTGCTGGCTTTGATGCTGTTGGCCAAGCTGATCTGGGAAGCCGGCTGGGCAGAGCCGCTGCGCTTTGATGCCAGCTGGGGCTTTACCGTGGTGCAGGCCGCGCATGTGAGCGGCTTTTTGGCAGGCGTGCTTGCGCTGCTCATGGTGGCGCAGATTGCGCGCATGATCAAAATTGCAAAGTGTGTGTGACGGGATCTTGGTGCGTGGGCACTTGGCCCATTGGCGCATCAGCCACTTCGATGCGCGCGCCTTCACGCGCCACCAAAGGCAGGCGATGGAGCGGGGCATGTAGCTCATGCCATGAGCCACCGGCAAGCTTGTTGCCACTGTAGAAATCAACCCAGCCAGCCCCGTCTGTTCGCTGGGGCAGATAAACACGCCGCGAGGTATCGCCTGCATTCACCACAGGTGCTGCGAGCAATTCTGTGCCGAGCATGAAGTCGTCGCAATCAGCCAAGCATTGCAGATCGTTTGGGAAATGATAGAAGGTTGGCGCAATGATGGGCATGTGCGTGCTGCTTGCCGCTTCAAAGCAGCGCCACATGTAGGGCAGCAGCCGGTAGCGCAGTGCAATCGCTTCGCGCACGGCATCGGTCACGCTCTCGTGCATCCACGGCACATTGCTCACATTGCCTGCTTTCCATGAATTCATCACCATGCGCGGGTTCAGGCTACAGGCCTGCACCCAACGCAAAAACAACTCGGGCTCTGGCACCGGGCCATAAAAGCCGCCCACATCGTGGCCGATGTTGAACATGCCTGAGAGGCTCATTTGCAGGCCGGTGCGGATGTTCCATTTGAGTGTTTCCCAACTGGTGGTGTTGTCGCCCGACCAAGTTTGCGCATAGCGCTGAATCCCCGGCGGGCCAGCGCGCGTGACGGTGAATGCGCTGCTTTTGTCGCCCGCTTGTTGTTGCGCTTCAAAGGTGGCGCGCGTCATCAGCAATGCATGCAAGGGGCGACTGCGGTGAATCGGCAGCTTTAAGCCCCAAGCTTCGGTGTACGCGTCTTCGGCAGCAATGGCGTATTCGTTGTTGTCGTTCCAACCGACTTCAATGCCTTGATCAAGGATGTGCGCTTTGAGTTGGCCTTGCCACCAAGCCACCGCCTGCGGGCGCGTGAAATCAAGGTGTGCGCCTTGGCCATCCCAATACGGCTCGACCACGGGTTTCTCATCGCTGCTGTGCGAGACAAACGCATGCTGCTGCGCCAACTCTGCGTAAGCCGGGTGATCATCGAGCAAACACGGCTTGAGATTGGCCACCAAACGCATGCCTGCTTGGTGAAACTTGGCATTGATGGCTTGCGGATCAGGGAATTTGCTGTGATTCCAAGTGAACACATAGCGTTGCTTGCCTCGGCTCGAATACCCCGAGCCGTAATGAAACGCCGAGATGGGCATGCGCTGGCTGGCGCATTGATCAATAAAGTTCGTCAGCTGAGCTTGGGCATCAGGCGCATCGGCCAAGCCCATGGCAGTTTGCGCATAGCCCAGCGTCCAGCGCGGCGGCAAGTGCGTGCCGCCGATCAATTGCACAAACTGCGCGATCACCTCAGCAGGCGTGTGCCCCACCATGAAGTAATAATCTAAATCCCCATCGTCGATCTCGGTGGTGCGATACAGGCCGTGGTAATTGTCATGCTCGCAGCCTAGATCGAAGGTGCAGGCAGACAGCGTGTCGTAATAGATGCCACTCCACAAACCTTCGGTGGTGCGTGTGATCAAAAAAGGCCAATGCTTGTACAGCGGGTCGCCCGATTTGGGATCGTAGCCAATCGAATCTTGCCCCAGGCAGCGCAGCCTGCGGCCATGCAAATTGAGCGGGCCGGTTTTATCGCCCAAGCCAAAGTAATGCTCAGCGGGATCACGCTGCACGCAGTGGCGAACCAAACCGGTGCGCTTTTCATGCAAATAAGCGCTGGTGAAGCGCTCGCTCATCCACAGCTTGCCAGTTTGCGGGCAAGACCATTCCAAGCGCAGTGCGCTGTTCGCGTGCGCGAAAAGTTGAACGCGCAACTGCTGCGTTTGGAGGGTATCGGCGCCTTGCTCAAGCGCAGGCCGCTCAAAGCCTTCAAGGCTGCTGCGATCGCGACCCTGCACCGGCACATCTTGGCCCGCAACGGGCGCTATCGCCCACGTGCGTGGCTCTAAAAATTCTGTGCTGCGCTGCCACGTGACGCGTGCCATGCTGGGCGAGAGAAAAACCAAGCGCAAGCTACCATGGCCTTGCAATGCAGCCTGCGCGTCACTTTGTGCAGCACCAGCGTTCAGTTGCCATGCTGTGCTTTTCAAGGGGCTCATGCGCTTCAGTGTCCAGTCAAGAGGCTGCGGCCATCGGCATCAAACGCATGCAGATGCGCTGCACTGGCCGAGACGTGCAGCGCCGCGCCAGCGGGCAAGGCCGCGCCGCCCACGATCAACATATCAATCTCGGTGCTGTCTGTTGCATGCGCTTTAACGAGGCAATTCGCACCCAAATATTCTGAGCGCGCCACCTTCAAAGCCAAGCCTTGGCCGGGCTCACACAGCAGCCAATGCTCAGGGCGAATACCGGCTTGATGCGTTTGCGCAGGAATGGCAGCTTGCAGCGCGGGAATTTGCTGAGCCAGCGCAACAGGCAAAAAGTTCATGCGCGGGCTGCCAATGAAACCTGCCACAAATGCATTGTCTGGCTGCTCATACAAGGTTTTTGGTGAGCCAATTTGCTCAATTTTGCCTGCGCGCAGCACCACAATGCGATCAGCCATGGTCATGGCTTCGACCTGATCGTGCGTCACGTAAATCATGGTTGCGCCTAAGCGCTGGTGCAGCTCGCTCAGCTCCGCGCGCATGCTCACGCGCAGCTCGGCATCCAAATTAGACAGTGGCTCATCAAACAAAAAAATCTTCGGATTGCGCACAATCGCACGACCAATCGCCACTCGCTGGCGCTGCCCGCCAGACAGCTGAGTCGGGCGGCGCTCCAGCAGTGCATCGAGCTTGAGCAGGGCGGCAGCATCGCGCACTTTGCTTTGAATCTCGGCCTGCGGTGTTTTGATGTTTTCCAAACCGAAGGCCATGTTGGCATACACGCTCATGTGGGGATACAGCGCATACGACTGAAACACCATGGCGCAGCCCCGGTCTGCTGCGCCAATGTCGTTCACGCGCTCGCCATCAATTTCAATCTGCCCGCTGCTGGGATGATCCAAGCCCGCAATCATGCGCAGCAGGGTGGATTTGCCGCAGCCCGAAGGCCCCACAAAGACAACAAACTCACCGTGAGCCACAGCCAAATCAACGCCCGAGATAACTTGCGTGCTGCCAAATTGTTTGTCGATTTTTTTGAGTTCAAGTGTGGACATAAGATTTGCCCCAGTAGATTTATTTCACGCCTGCACTGGCAATGCCGGTGGTGATGTAGCGCTGCAAGAAGGCAAAAACCAAGGTGACGGGAAGCAAGGTGATCACCGTCATGGCCAGCAAATAATGCCATTGGGTGTTGAGCTCACCTTGGAAAGAGTTGAGCGCCAATTGCAAGGTGAAGAATTCGTTTTTCGACAACACGATCAGTGGCAGCAGAAAATCATTCCAGCGCCACATCACGGAGAAAATAGCCAGCACGGCCAGCGCAGGCGCTGACAAAGGCAGGATGATGCGCCAGTAAATGCGCCACTCGCTGGCGTGGTCCATGCGCGCAGCTTCGAGCAATTCATCGGGAATCGTGAGCATGTATTGGCGCAGCAAAAAAACGCCGGTGGGTGTGGCAATGGCGGGCAAGATCACCCCCCATAAACTGTTGAGCAGCCCCACTGAGTTGATCACCAAAAACACCGGTACAAGAATGATGGTGGGCGGGATCATCAAGGTTGCGATGATGAGTAAAAACACCGCTTTCTGACCGCGAAAATTGTATTTAGACAGCGCAAATGCAGCCATGGAGTTGACCAGCAAGGTGAGCAAAGTGGCCACGACGGTGATGAACACGCTGTTCCACAAATACTTGCCAAAGGTGAACTTGCCAAACAGATCGCCATAATTGCTCCAAGCAAATTTCACCTCTTCAACCGGTGTACGCTGGTTGATATTGACCTTGATCGGCTCAGCCGGTGCGGCAGGATCAACCATGTTGGCCACAATGCCGATGCGGCTGACTTGCGCCAACTCGCGCACCTGGCCATTGTCTAACTTGACGGAATAAAGCGGCAATGGCTCAGCATGCCCTTGGACCAAAGTCGTTTTCTGCGAGTAAGGCCAAAAGCTGGGCGGAAATTGTGTGATGGCCGATTCGGTTTTGAAAGATGACATCACCAACCACAGCACAGGTGCAAACATGGTGAATAAACCCAAGGCCAAGTAGGCGTAGGTGAGCACATCCGTCCAATGCAAGCCTTGGCGGCCACGGGTGCGGGAGAGAAATTGCCACATACAGCGTGCTCCTTACTTTGCCCGTTTGCCTTGCTCACTGGCGCGCGTGAGCCGCAGCTGTGCCAGCGTGAGCAGCACAAGGAAAATGGCCAAGGTGAGTGATGCAGCAGCGGCCAAGCCGTATAAATGAATTTGCTCGGCAAAGCCGGTTTGATAAATGAATTGCACAATGAAAGTGGTGGCCGATCCTGGCCCGCCGCCTGTGAGCACAAACACTTCATCAAACACCTGCACTGCGCGAATGGCAGCGAGTACCAGCACCACAATCAAATTGGGCATGAGCAGTGGCAAGGTGATGCGCCGCAGGGTGCGCCACGGGCTGGCGCGGTCCATCTCGGCAGCTTCGTACAAATCTTTGGGAATCGCTTGCAAGCCGGCCAGCAAGATCAGCGTGTAAAACCCCATGTGCGCCCAGATGGAGACAAAGATCGTCCAGAAAAATGCCCAGCTTGCATCGGTGAGCCATTCCACAGGCTGCGCACCTGCTGCCACCAAGCCGGCATTGAAAGCGCCTTGGCTTTGCAAGAGCCATTTCCAAATCAGCGCCACCACCACCGGGGAGAGCAGCACCGGATAGAAAAACACGCCACGCCAAAAACCACGCCCAATGATTTTGCGATTCAGCACCAAGGCTGTGATGAGGGAAAACAACACCATCAGCACCACTTGAATCAAACTGAACTTGAGGGTGTTGATCACGGCGCGCCAAAACACATCTTTGCGGCAGGTGGATAAATCCAAATAGCTGCGGCACTCCAGCAGTATTTGGAAATTTTCTGCACCGGTAAACGGGCGATCCAACGGCATCAGCTTCACGCCACCCGTTGCGGCATAAATGAAGTTAATCAGAATCGGCAAAAAAGTGAAGCAACCAAAGACGATCAGGTTGGGCGCTACAAACAGCCAACCCAACTTCTGCACACCCAGCCAACGCTGTGCTAAGCGAAACGGCCATTCGAGCAGATTAAAAAATGGAGCGAAAAAGTGCATGGCAGCGATGGCTGGCGGTGAATAAGCAGTCGATATGTGCCGCAAAAAATTCGCAGCATGCTATAGTTTATATAGCATGCTACGCATATTCTATGCCGGCTACTGGCCTATTCCGATCAAAAGACTTATTTCTGAGCCTGCTTGATCGCGTCTTGCATATCGGCATTGATTTTCACCAAGGCTTCCTCTGTGCCCATCTCGCCCACAATCGCTTGCGTCACCCGCGCCACGGTGGGCAGCATGATGGCGCGGTTGAATTTATAGCCTTGGAATTGGAAGGCAGCAGGTGCCAAATTGCCCACGCCAGCACTGAACACACCCAATGCTGCACCCACGGCGGGTTGGGCTGAAGGGTAGCGAATCTTGCCAGCCAAGCCTGTGTGGGCGGGGATGTTGTTGGTTCTTCCGGTGAACTCTGAGTAAGCGGCTTCAGACGCCATGAAGTCGAGGAAAGCGCCAACTTCGCTGGGCGATTTGCTGGTTTTCAAAGCCACCCAAGCCGAACCGCCAGGAATGCCCGAGCATGCAGCAGGGCCACAGGGGTTGGGCACGGCTGTCCAATCGAATTTGTTGGCAATGTCTTTTTGCAGGCGGTTGATTTGCCAGCTGCCTGAGAGCACCATCACAGCATTGCCATTGATGAACTCGCCGATCGAATCTGCATAGGTCGAACCACCTGAGCCAGCCCACACTTCTTTGAGCATCGCGCCATCTTTGTGCCAAGCAACGAATTTATTGACGGCCATTTTGTAGCCATCATCAATCACAGGGTTGCCTTGCGCGTCAAAAATCTTTGCGCCATAGCTGATCGCTGGGCCTGCGAAGCGGTGGCCGGAGCGATCCCAAGCCATAGCAGCCTTGGTTTTGGTGGCCGCTGCGACTTTGCGCGTGGCATCGACCCACTCTTCCCATGTGGCTTTGGGGCCGGGCAGAGGAATCTTGGCCTGTTCAAACAAAGTTTTGTTCACATACGGGCCGGTCATGGTCAGCTGCGTCATGAAGCCGTAGATGCCGCGGTCTGTTGGCGCGGGGCGCAGCCAAGCATCGGTGCCGGCGAAGCTTTTGCTCCAGTAAGCGCGGTCTTTTACATGGGCCGAGATGTCCAAGTAGTATTTGGACAAGCCGCCCAAATCCGTCACGCGGGCAATATCTGGGCCCTGGCCAGCGGCCAATTGCACAGGCAATTGCTCCACGATGGTTTTGTAGGGCACGACATCGAGGATCACCTTGGTGCCGGGAGTTTGTGCTTCAAAGCGCTTGATCAGATCGGCGGTCACATCGCACTCAATGCCATCTTGGTAGCACATGACCCGAATCTCACCAGCCTGCACCAGCACAGGTGAGGCCAAAGCCGCAGCGACGAGCGCAGCACGAGCGGAATAAGAAATACGCATGAAAGTCTCCTAATAAATTTGAATCAGGCCGCAACGATAGTCCCTCAGCCTCAAGCTGGCAATATGATCTGTATCATCGCTTACCCTGCTGTTAGCCTACCATGAGCTTGATCGATAGCGCCCAAGAGTTTTTACACACCTGCTATGGCGGCGCTGTATCAGTCAAAGATGCGCCGCGCGCCCAGCTCATGCATCAGCTGTCTCGCATGCACCATGGCTTGGAGGTTTGGAGGATTGCCGTGGGCGAGCCAGAGTGGGTAAGTTGGACGCTGTTTGTCCACCGACCTTCGCCTCAGCCCAGCCACCAGCGCATCCTGCTCAGCCCAGATGGCTGTTGGCCGCACGTTGTGAGCAACGAGGCCATGCACTCCTGCGCGCAAGAAGGCATCACTTTGGCTTGGTTTAACCGCTTGGACATTGCCCATGATCCACCCGATGCAAAGCGGCGTGGCGCGTTTTACACGCAATTTCCGGGCAGCACGAGCGGCTGTTTGGCGGTGTGGGCTTGGGGCATCGCGGTCTCAGCGTGCATCTTGCGCAGCCAGTACCCGCAGGCCAAGATTGGCGCAATGGGCCATTCGCGTGGAGGCAAGGCTGCGCTGCTGGCAGCCGCATCAGATGCGCAGCTCGATGCCGTGATGTCGCACAACAGCGGCACGGGCGGGGCGGCCTCACTCGCTTTGGCGGGTGAGGGGGCTGAAAGCTTGGCACAACTGGCGCAGCAATTTCCGCATTGGCTGGCCTGCTCTGCGCAACAAACAGCCGCGCAAGATCGTTTGCAGCAGATCGACTGCACTGCCTTGTGGGCGCGCATCGCGCCTCGCCCGCTACTCATCATGCAAGCGCATGATGACTTATGGGCCAACCCACTGGGCACGCGGCATATGCACCAAGTATTGCAGCCCACTTGGCATCAATTGAATGCAGCGCCATCACTGCGCTTGCGTGAGCGCAGTGGCGGTCATGCGATGCAGGCCTCTGATTGGCGGGCAGCTGCGCAGTTCATGCGCGAATTTTGTTGACCAAGGCCGTGGTCGAATAACCCGCCTCAAAAGGCAGCGCGAGCGCTTTGCCGCCCCAGCTTTGAACCAGCGCGGTTTCGGGCAGCTTGCTCATGTCGTAATCACCGCCTTTGACGATGATGTTGGGGCGGATTTTTTCGATGCTTTGATACGGTGTGTCTTCTTCGAACAGCAACACGGCATCGACGCATGCAAGCGCACCGATCAAGAAGGCGCGGTCTTGCTCACTGTTGAGCGGTCGATCTGGCCCTTTGCCCAAACGCTTGGCCGAGGCATCCGAGTTCAGCGCAACCACCAAGCTGCCACCCAAAGCACGAGCGGCCTGCAAATAACTCACATGACCACGATGCAACACATCGAACACGCCATTGGTGAACACCACTGGTTTGGGCAGATTTTTGATGTCAAACAGCTCAGTTGCCGGCATATTATCTGCATAGTATGCTATTTATTTAATAGCAATATGGTGTCTGCTCTACGCTGCACGCACGATACCAGAGGGCACTTGCACCAAGCCCTCAGCTTTGGCAGCCAAGCTTTGCGCCAATTCTTTGCGATAGCGATTGAGCTCAGAAGCCGTCAAGAAGCTGCGCTCCATCAGTAAGCTCATGTTGTGCAAAATGCGCTCAACCACTTTGGTCTCCCACACCGCATCAAAATTGATTTGCTTATCGAGCCAGTGTTCCAGCCACTCGGGATTGGGCAAACGGCTTTGGATGGTGTCACGCGGAAAGAGCGCTTTGTTCACATGCAGATTTGTAGGGTGCAGGGCTTGCGCGGTGCGCCGCGCACTGGCCATGAGCACGCCGACTTTGGTGAATGCCGCTTTGGCCTCATCGCCAAATTTACCAATCGCGCGCTTCATGTAGCGCAGATAGGCGCCGCCATGGCGAGCCTCATCCTGGCTGAGCGTGGTATAGATGTGTTTGATGACGGGCTCGCTGTGCCACTCGCTGGCGCGGCGATACCAATGGTTCAGGCGAATCTCGCCGCAGAAATGCATCATCAGGGTTTCTAGCGCAGGTGCGGGCTCAAACTCAAAACGAATCTCGTGCAGCTCTTGCTCGGACGGCACAAGCTCTGGGCGAAAGCGCTTCAAGTATTCCATCAGCACCAGCGAATGCTTTTGCTCTTCAAAAAACCAAATTGACATGAATGCCGAAAAATCAGAGTCATCACGGTTATCGCGCAAGAACATTTCTGTAGCGGGCAATGCAGCCCACTCGGTGATCGCATTCATTTTGATCGTCTGCGCCTGCTCGTCGGTGAGCTTGGCTGGATCAAAGCTGGCCCAAGGAATGTCCTTGTCCATGTCCCAGCGGACAGATTCGAGCTGTTTGAAAAGTTCTGGATAAAGCATCTAAGCACCTTGTCAACTAATCGATGATTTTAACGGTGCTGTGTGTCAGAGTTTTGACGCATCGCTGAGCCACTGCGATATTGCAGGGTTTTGCACACAACAAATTTGAAACCGCCGCACGCAGTACCCCTGTTTACGAAAGGGATATTAACTGTTTAGTTGCAATAAAAGACTTATCAGTCACAATATACATCAATAAGTTTTTATTGATGTATGAGACAGGCTTTGTTAACCTTCACAAGCGACATTTGATTATCAAATGTGGTTCAATTATTTTGAATTGAACGACTTCAATTTTTTTTGCTGCGAGATCTGCGAACGGTGTTCGAATTATTTGAAATCCTGAGGCGGTTTTCCTCCTCCCTCCTTCCTTGTTTCGTCTCAGGGCATCTCTCAGCTTTTTCTATACAGCTTTCTAAGCAACGTGTGTGATGAAAGCCCACCCGAAGATTGCCATCATTGGCTCCGGTATCACGGGTTTGGGTGCTGCGCACGCACTGGATGGCCATGCCGACATCACACTTTTTGAAGCGAGCGCATATTTTGGTGGCCACGCCAACACAGTAGACATCAGCCTGCCGACACCGCACGGCATGCGCACACATGGCATCGATACGGGATTTCTTGTTTACAACGAACGCACCTATCCCAACTTGATCGCTTTGTTTGCACAATTAGGCGTTCATACAACGATGACCGAGATGAGCTTTTCTGTGCAGGGGCGAGACGGCACACGCGCACTTGAATGGAGCGGCGGCAACCTCAATACCGTGTTCGCGCAGCGCAGCAATATGCTTCGCCCCCGTTTTTTGAAAATGCTGCTGGAAGTGCTTCGTTTGAATCGCCTTTGCACGCAGATTGCGCAAGCCGGTACCGAAGCGCAAATGATGCAGCCGCTCGCCGATTTTCTGCGAGAGCATCGTTTTGGCCAAGAAATGCAAGATTGGTATCTGCTGCCCATGCTCGGCTGCATTTGGAGCTGTCCAACCGAGCAAATGCTGCAATTTCCCGTCGCCACCATGATTCGCTTTTGCCACAATCATGGTTTGATGCAGGTCAGCAATCGCCCAAAATGGTGGACAGTCACGGGCGGATCGCGCAATTATGTGAGCCGCATCACCAACAAAATTGCAGACAAACGCTTGAACACACCTGTGCAGCTTGTAGAGCGGGATGCCCAGGGCGTACGAGTGATAACAGCTGGCTTGGCAGAGCGTTTTGATCACGTGATTTTCGCAACACATGCACCGCAAGCGCTGGCCTTGCTGCGCGATGCCAGTGCAACCGAGCGAGAAATATTGAGCGCCTTCAAAACGCAACCGAATATCGCCGTCCTTCACACGGACAGCAGCGTTTTGCCCAAAGCGAAGCTGGCTTGGAGTGCTTGGAATTATGTGCGCGGCAATGATGCACAAAACAGCAGCCGCGTTTGCTTGCATTATTTGATCAACAAGCTACAACCGATTCCATTCAGGCAGCCCGTGATCGTGAGTTTGAATCCAGTGGTGCCCATTGAGCGTAAGCATGTCATGGCCGAGTTTGAATACGCGCACCCAGTGATGGATTTGGCAGCAACCACAGCGCAAGCGCGTTTGCCTGAGATCAACGGCAAACAGCACGCATGGTTTTGTGGCGCATGGACGCGCTATGGCTTTCATGAAGATGGCTTGCTCTCTGGCCTGGCCGCTGCCCGCGCCCTCTTGCGGCAAATTCACAGGGACATGGCATGAATGCGCCAGCGGTAGCCATGATGGGCTTTGGCCGTGTGCGCCATACGCGATTGCGACCGGCGCGAAACGCTTTTGTGTATCCAACCTATTTTTTGATGCTACCCCTGCGCAGCATGGCCACGCAAGGCAACGGTGCGCTTGCACGAAATCAACGCGCTGCTATCAGCTTTTATGACAAAGACCATGGCGATGGCCGCGCTGATGCGCTGGCATGGTTGAACGAACTGTTGCGCAGCGAAGGCATTGAGGATGCGACAGGCGAGGCTTGGCTGCATTGCTATCCACGTGTATTTGGCTACAGCTTCAAACCCGTGAGCTTTTGGTATTGCCACCGCAGCGATGGCAGCCTTCGCGCCGTGGTGGTGGAAGTCAACAACACCTTCGGTGAGCGCCATGTGTATTTACTCGATCATGCTCAGTTCGGGCAAGAGCTGCACGCCAACAAAGTATTCCATGTCTCGCCATTTTGCAATGTAGAAGGGCGTTATCGCTTCCGTTTTATGACCACTGCACACAACCGAACCATTGCTCGAGTTGACTATGATGACGACTCGGGTGCGCTGTTGCAAACCTCCGTCAGTGGAGAGCTACAACAACTCAGCAGCCAATCGGTGCGCAAAGCAATCTTCTCTTATGGCGCCATGACGCTGGGTGTGATAGCGAGAATACATTGGCAAGCGATAAGGCTGTTCTTTAAGCGCGTGCCTTTTTTCTCGAAGCCTACGCCCCCGGCAGTTTTGGTATCACGCTAATTATTACGACTCTTCCTATGCTCGTTCCCAGCCCAACCCGTTCGTTTGAAGTTCCACAAGGCACACCGGCCGCCGCGCGCACATGCCTGAAGCTGTTGCAGCAGCTAAAAATCGGCTCGCTAGCCGTGCAGTTGCCCGATGGCAGCATGCAGCATTTTGGCCAAACTGGGGAGCAAGCCAGCATGCATGGTAGCTTGGTGTTGCACAATTGGAATGTATGCTCGGCAGCGCTTAAATCAGGCGACATTGGTTTCGCTGAAGGCTATATTTCGGGCGACTGGAGCACGCCGAATCTGGCGAATGTGTTGCGCGTGTTTGTGGCCAATCGCCGTGAAGTCGAAGACATCATTTATGGCACTTGGCTGGGTCGCTTGGCCTACCGCATCAAGCATCTGCTGAATCGAAATACGAAGGCTAATTCGCAAAAAAATATCCATGCACACTATGATCTAGGCAATGCTTTTTATGAGCTTTGGCTCGATAAAAGCATGAGCTACTCCAGCGCATGGTTTGAAGGTGACACATCCAAACCAATGCTGGATGCGCAACACGCCAAAATACGTCGGGCATTGCGCATGGCGGGTGTCAAGCCCAAAGATCGCGTGCTAGAGATTGGTTGCGGTTGGGGTGGCTTGGCAGAAATCGCGGCCAATGAGTTGGATGCCAAGATCACGGGCGTGACGCTCTCTACCGAGCAACTCGATTTCGCCACACAACGCATGGAACGCGTTGGCAAAGCCGCACATGCGGATCTGCGTTTGCAAGATTACCGCGATATTCAAGATCCAGCATTCGATGCGATCTGCTCCATCGAAATGGTGGAGGCCGTGGGCCGCGAATATTGGTCAGAATATTTTTCCACTGTCTCTCGATTGCTCAAGAGCGGTGGATGCGCTTGCATACAAGCCATCACGATTGATGATGCGCTGTTTGAGCGCTATGTGAAATCCACAGACTTTATTCAGCAGTATATTTTCCCGGGCGGGTGTCTGCCCAGCCCCAGTGAATTTTGCAAAGCAGCGCAGGCCGCAGGCTTGCAAGTGGTGGATCAGTTTGCATTTGGCCAAGATTACGCCGAAACGTGCCGCCGCTGGCGAGCGGATTTTTTGCAGCGCCGTGCAGATATGCAGCCACTGGGCTTTGATGAAAAATTCATACGCACTTGGGAATTTTATTTGGCTTATTGCGAAGCGGCCTTTGAAGAAAAGAGCATTGATGTGATGCAGTTCACCTTGCTCAAACCATCGTGAATCAGCATGCTTGCATACTCACGCCAAAAATTATTTGCTATGTTATTAATAGCAATCTGTGCATGTTTTTCGCTGGCAAATAGCGGATTTGCTTCAACAAACTTGCAGGCAGCACCGGCTGGCGTGGCGCAAGCCATCAGCGGCGTGCGTGCTGTGGGGCAGGCGCGCTTGGTGGTGTATGGCTTTAGTATTTACGATGCCAAGCTGTGGGCCGCTGACGGCTTTTCGGCAAGCAACTATGCTGCCGAGCCTTTTGCACTTGAGCTGCGCTACCTGCGCAGCTTCAAAGGCAGCATGATTGCCGAGCGCTCACTCAAGGAGATGAGCCGATTGAGCAAAGTCAGCGATGAGAAAGCGGCGCAGTGGCTGGACAACATGAAGAAAACCTTCCCTGATGTGAAGAAGGGTGATCAACTGATCGGCATTCACTGGCCTGACGGCAGCGCCAGCTTCAGCTTGAACGGCAAGCCCATTGGCGAGGTGCGCGATGCAGAATTCACGCGACTATTTTTTGGGATTTGGCTCAGCGCCCAAACCAGCGAACCCAAAATGCGCAGCGAATTGATCGGCGCGGCAGAGAGTAAACCGAAGTGAAGAGCGCACATGCCGCGCATGCTGTTTGGTCTGTTCGCCAGGGCTTGAGTTATGGGGCTTTGGGCATTGCATTGGCTTTTGTGGCACTGCCGCTGTATGTGCTTTTGCCCAATTTTTATGCACGTGAATTTGGCGTGGGATTGTCCACACTTGGTGCGATTTTGCTGGGCGCGCGGTTGTTGGATGCGTTGATTGATCCAGCGCTTGGGGGTTGGGCGGATCGCTTGTTTGGTCGTTCGGTGCAAGCGGTGTGGCGCATGGCGTGTGCGGTTGCCGTGATCTTGGCGCTTGGCTTTGCGGCGCTTTTTTTCCCGCCGGTGCGAGGCCAAGGCTTGCTTGTTTGGGCTACGCTAGGCTTGATCGTGACGTATGCAGCCTACAGTTTCATCAGTGTGGCGCACCAGAGCTGGGGCGCAAGGTTGGGTGGCGATGCGTCATTTCGGGCGAGCGTAGCAGCCTGGCGCGAGGCACCTGGCTTGATTGGCGTGTTGCTGGCTTCCACCCTGCCAGTGGTAGCTGGGCTGCCCGTGATGGTGAGCGTGTTTGTGTTGTTGTTGGCGCTGGGCTTGTGGGCGCTGGCGCATGCGCCCAAGCCGCTTGATCAAGCCCATGCCCAAGCAAAGCAAGATGTGTGGCGGCCATGGCGCAACGGGCGCTTTCGCGCTTTGATGTTGATTTTTATATTGAATGGCATCGCCAGTGCTGTGCCCGCGACGTTGGTGCTGTTCTTCGTGCAAGATCGGTTGCAGGCGCCCAAAAATTTAGAAGCATTGTTTTTAGGTGTGTATTTCATCGCCGGAGCGCTGGCTATTCCGCTGTGGATGCAAGCCGTCAAGCGTATTGGTTTGGCTTGGGGCTGGCTCGTGAGCATGGTGCTCTCTATGCTCGTGTTTATATGGGCGGCCACGCTGGGCGCAGGCGATGTTTGGGCGTATGCCGTGGTGTGTGCTTTGTCTGGCGTGGCGCTGGGCGCGGATTTGGCGTTTCCCAGCGCACTGCTGACGGGTGCGATACAAGCCGAGGGAGACCAAGAGCAACATGAAGGCGCCTATTATGGCTGGTGGAATTTCGCCACCAAGCTCAACATGGCATGGGCCGCAGGTTTGGCTTTGCCCTTGCTTGATCTGTTTGGCTACACGCCGGGCGCACGTGATCCGCAGGCTTTGCAAGCCTTGGTCATTGCTTATTGCGTGTTGCCGTGTGCACTTAAATTGATAGCAAGTGGTGCTTTGTTTGTAGCGGCACGAGGCCAAAAATTCAATTGAAATGGAGTTTGTCATGTCTTATTCATCCTCTCGGCGTCTGTGGCTGGCAGCGGTTGGCACGAGCGCAACACTGGCCATCACAGGCTGTAGCACGCGAGCGCAAGTGGCTGATTACGCCAATGAAAAACCTGCGTTTGATTTGAAGGCTTACTTCAATGGCCGCGTCGACGGATGGGGAATCTTCACCGATCGGGCAGGCAAAGTAGCGCGTCGCTTTGTCGTGACGATGAATTGCTCGTGGCAGGGCGAGGAAGGCATTTTGGATGAAGACTTCATCTACAGCGATGGCAAAAAAGAAAAACGCATCTGGCGCATGAAGCGCATAGCCGGCACAGATGGCATCGTGCGCTACGAAGGCCGCGCCGACGATGTGGTGGGCACAGGCTATGGTGAGCAGCGCGGCAATGCCTTCCGCTGGGGCTATACGCTGGCGTTGCCCGTCGATGGCAAAGTGTATGAGGTGCAGTTTGACGATTGGATGTATCAGATGGATGACAGAGTGGTCATCAACAAAGCCACGATGAGCAAATTTGGCATCACGCTCGGTGAGCTTGTTGTCACCTTCTCTAAGAAGATGTGATGGGCATCCCTCGCCGCAGTCGCTTTCATCTTCATTTCCAGCCAGCCTCAGACCCAAAACAACACATCCAACACAGACCATGAGCCTCAATCCTAAAATCTCTCAATGGCGAGGCAAGCGTGTCTGGCTCGTGGGCGCCTCTACCGGTATTGGTCGCGCCACTGCACAGGCGCTGCATGCAGCGGGTGCGAAAGTCTTTGTTTCGGCGCGCAGCGCAGCGCCCTTGGCTGAACTGGCCGCCTTATGCCCTGGTCTGCACACCCTGCAGCTTGATGCAACCGATCAGGCGGGTGTCAAAGCGGCAGCAGAAAAATTAATCTCTGGTGGCGGCCTCGATGTGATGATGTATTGCGCCGGCATCTATCAACCGTTGCGTGCGCAAGACATCAACAGCGCCACCATGGCGCAGCACATGCAGGTCAATTACTTGGGCGCTGTGTTCGTGACAGAAGCTTTGATGCCCGCCATGCTGGCTGCCAAACGCGGGCATTTGAGCTATGTCTCCAGCGTAGCGGGCTTTCGTGGTTTGCCGAAATCACTGGCTTATGGCCCGACCAAGGCCGCCATGATCAATATGGCTGAGGCGCTGTACATTGATCTGCACGATGAAGGCTTGGGTGTGAGCATCATCAATCCGGGTTTCGTTGAAACACCGCTCACGTCTCAAAACACATTTCGCATGCCGGCTTTGATCAAACCAAGTCAAGCGGCTGACGAAATCCTGGCAGGATGGGCTGCGGGGCAATTTGAAATCCATTTCCCCAAGCGCTTCACAACATGGCTCAAGCTCATGCGCAGCGCGCCCTACAGCGTGTATTTCAAAATGACACGCAAATTCACGGGTCTGTAAACCATGGCACACAGTTGCTCAGACGCACGCATACAGCGCATTGTGGATTTTTTTGAATGTTTGCAGCCCAGCGCTGTCGAACACATGGGCAACGTGTACACGAGCGATGCATACTTCAAAGACCCATTTAACGAAGTGCGCGGCTTGGCTGAGGTGCAGAGAATCTTCAGCCACATGTATGTCGCGCTGCACGAGCCGCATTTCGTGGTGACGAATGTGGTGGCTCAGGGCGATCAGTGCTTTATCGTATGGGATTTTAAATTCCGCTTCAAGCGCTTTGATACCGCCACCCTACAAACCGTGCGCGGCTGTTCACATGTGCAATTGGCCCCGGATGGGCGCATAGCTTTTCACCGCGATTACTGGGATGCGGCAGAAGAGCTGTATGAGAAGCTTCCGTTTGTGGGGGCTTTGATGCGGTGGTTGAAAAAGCGGGCAAACAGCTGATTTCTGAGGGTCTGAAGGCATCGATTTGTCTGAACTCAGGCCACAATCACACCATCGCGCACCACCGCTTTGTCATCGAGTAATACTGTGCAGTGTTTGAGGGGCAGATCAAAGTGTCCTCAAAACCCTAACCCCACAGACTCTAGCTGATAATGATTTTCGCTTGTCGCTGCATTAATGCTAGCATGTAATACCCTTATTAAAAGTTATCTCACCGCTTGAGTCAACTGAGATGTGTCTTTTTGCTCTAACTTTACCAGCTCGGTTCTTGTCCACTCATCAATGCGCCCGTTGTTCAGTGTAACTTTGTAGTCATGCGCGATGTCTGGATTAACCCCAGGTGCCACCCAAATCGTGCGCTCAATCCGCGCACCCAACTGCATATTGAAGCCATCAGCTTGAATTTTGTAAGCTTCAAAACTACCCGCTGGAACAACAATACGCTCTTTCGCCACGACACGAACTTGATACTTAAAGGTGTAGCGAATACCGCCTGCCCGATCTTGTATAAACATGGTCGTCCACCGCTTGCCAATTGATAAATCAGCCGGGTAGAACTGCCGAGGCGTGGCTGAGTTGCCGCGAACATTGCGAAGAATGTTACCCATCAAATCACTGACGTACTCGCCATTGTTGTACTCCACGCGATCAGCGCTTTCCTCCACAGAAGACACACGATAAATCAGAGGCACTTCAGATTTATTGAAGCTATCGATCACCCGCATCGAATACACATCACCTAGCGTAAACTGACGTTGATGCTGCTCCCTACCCCCAAAGAACGGCGTTGTCGCCAAAACAATTTGTGGCGCGGCCAGCACCATGCTTTGCGGCAATGGCTTGCCTCCCGCCTCTTCTTTTGCTGCCGCATAGCGCTCATCCAAAGCCTTCTGAGCTTGAGTTTGAAGAATAGCCTCCTCCCTCGCTTGACGCTCAGTCGCGGCGATACGATCCGCCTCCGCTTTTTGAGCGTTGAGCTGCGCCTGAGCCAATCGGGCAGCATCTTTTTGCCTTTGATCAGCCGCCAATTGCGCCTGACGCTGTGCTTCTATCCGAGCCCTCTCGCGGTCTGTCGCCTCGGCCTGAGCAACCGCTAGGCGCTGCTCGTTGGCAATACGCACTGCCTCACGCTGCTGAGCTTGCGACTGTTCAGTCGCCAAACGCAATGCCTGAGCCTGAGCCTGAGCCTGAGCCTGAGCCTGAGCTTGAGCCACACGAGCTTCTTCGCGTCTTGCAGCAGCCTGCTGTTCTGCGGCAATTCGCTCTTCTTGTGCTTTTGCGATGGTCTGCTCCTGCGTCAATCGCAAGGCCTCGCGGCGCGCTGCATCAGCGCGCTCTTGCTCTGCTTTTGCAATTGCCAATCTTTGCTGCTCCTCGCGCTGCGCTTGCTGCGCTGCAGCGAGCGCCTGCTGCCTCAACTCCTCTGCGCGAATCGCCGCAACACGCGCAGCAGAGGCATGCGCCGTCTGTGTGGCCACTTCTTGAAGCTGGTCTTTGTAAGCTTTCTCAGCAGTAGCCAATGCCGCAGACTTTCTTGCTAAGCGAAGTATTTCTCCGGCTGCCTGAGCAGACAAAATTCTGGCCAGGCTCGCATGCGCCAATTCGCTCATGTTGCCGCTGGGGTATTCACGCAAAAACTGCGTAATGGCCACATGATCGCGGCTATCTTTCACAAGATTCCACGCTGCCACCTCCTTGCGCAATTCTTGCTCTAGCTCGGCCTGAGACAGTGTTTTGACTTGACCGGGAAAGAGGTAAACATCCTCCTCCAACGATGTGGTTTCCCAGGGCACTTGGAGTCCGTTGGAGGACAAGCGAACGCTTAAGCGCACCCGCTTGAACACATCCTCAAGCTTGGCCGACTTTACCGCCAACTCTCGAACCAAATAGGAGGTGTAAAGACCATTATTGCCTTCCCCATCCAAAGCCACCTTGCCGGGTGAAGTCGAATATGCCAGCATGCTACCCACCGGTGCGTCAAACTGAGTCAAGCCCTTTGCAGGTGGACGAAAGCGGTCCGCAAAAGGATCATCGCGACACGCATCCAAAATCACTAGAAAGCTCTTGCCTTTGTGATTTTGCATAAAACCCACAAGATCACTTACATCAACGCCTTGCCTGCGCACGTCTTCGCTGTTGCTGATATTGGCATTGACAGGGATCAGATAATTCTTCCAATCCATCTGCACGCCATGCCCGGCGTAATAGAAGAGCGCGAACTTCACTTCTGGCTGGCGAATTTTCTGCCCAAATTCAGACACGCTCTGGCGCATCTGAGTTTGGGATGCGTCCATGGTGGTGATGACAGAAAAGCCCGCTTCTCGCAAAAGCTTGCTCATCGAAGCGGCATCATTTTTTGGATTGACCAAAGGAGCAGATGCGTAAGCCGAATTGCCGATGACTAATGCAATGCGGTCGTTGGCCCAAGAGCAAGAATAAAACAAAAGTCCAAGTGCGAGCCAGCAACCTCGAACATAAGTTTTAAACAACATGAATGACATCTCTCATCAAGCAGCAAACCCCGTTTGCGGGGTTTGCTTGTTGGCGAGGCTATTGGAAAATCACTGTCGCTCGGAAGCGATAGCTACTTCCTGGAATGCCCCGCGTGGACCCAGTCAACGGAACGTAATGTGTGCCCACAAAATTAGTGCCATTAATAATGCCAGACCACCAATTACCATTCATATCGAGGAAACTATAAGTGATGGGTACGGTTGTACCACCAGGTGCCGAGACATAAGCAGGTGTTGTATTCGCATTGAACGAGTATTGGCTCGTTGCAGCATTCCATATCCCGTAAAACGTTTGTGTTACGAAAGGGTTCGTAGATGGCGAGAACGTTGTCGCTCCCATCGCGATCGTCGATTGGGATCCACTGTGGAAGACTCGCGTGGCTGTAGAGGTAGAGCCATCAAGCGCTGTCACCGAAGAGGTAGAGATGGTGAGTTTAATGGTGATGGTGATAGGCACATTCGACACCGTATCTGCAGCAGTTGCTTGGTAGTTTTGGAGCGTGTTGACCGCAGGCATCAGCGCGCTGGGGAAAGCAATCGTGGTTGTGTGGAACGGATTGCTCCAACCCACACTGTTGTACATGCGGGCGCGGCTCTGCCAGCTACGAATCGTCACTTCACGATAGTCGCCGGGTGTACCGCTGCCCAACGAAGGAATATTGCCCGACCCGCAGTCTGGATCGGCAGCAATATCAATGCCAACTGCTTTGCTGGTGGGTCGATTACTCAAGCTGTAAGCGCTGGCCACACGGCTATTGCCGCCCCATTTCTTGGGGTTGATGCTTGCGCTACTTGCCAGCGCCCCCTTCGGGTCGCGCTGTTCGGCATAAATACTGACGCTTTCCACCGGGCCGCTGTTGAGGTTATTCACCCAGCTGACGTTAAAGCTGCTGCCGGCTGGCACGTAGCCATCAGCCCCAGGAGTCACTAGGCTGGCCGAGGGAGACACATCATTCAATGGGAATCCAAGCGCCGCAGTCGGAGAAGTGATGGGCGACAAGATGCGGGAGTATTCCACCGCGTCTGGCACACCCGAGACATTGCTATTCAAGAAAATTTCAGCCGTGTACTGATTGAAAGATTTGAACATGGAAAAGTCTGTCACAGCGGGTATGGCCCAAGCTTGCCCACCACTGGAGCCCGGAGTGCCAGCACTTGAGGGGAAGTACCCTGAATACAAAGCATCAGCATTGAGCGCGATAGCATTTAACCTGAATGAATTTTGACCTAGGTTGGTGCTCATCGTGGTGGTGCCAACGCTTCCACTGCTGTTGTGAACGGCCAAATAGTCATTTGCGCCACACACCGTGCTATTGGTTAACACCAAGCCAGCTGCTGGCAAGCCAGGCCCTTTCATACGAACGGCTCTGATCTGGGCATTTTCCCAAGTCTGAGTGGCTATGTTGAAACGATTCGGGTTAAAAAAGAACCGTAATTCTGAGCGCATGAAGCTAGGATTTCCACCACTCGCATTGACGTTTCTTAATGGATTCGTTTCGCTGAATTTAAAATAGCGGGCTTCAACGGTAAAGTCGTAGTTGCGTTGATTGCCATGCGCAATCCAATTGCCGGCTTTGGATGCAGTGAGGGAAGCATCGCGCTTGAACATCACATAAACAGGGTATTCAATTGGCGTAGAGACAACTTCGGTACGCGTTCCTACTCTGGGCTGCCGGATTGTGAACTCAACCAAGGCCAAGTCATTGAAAGTTGCCGTAGAGCCAGGGTAATTGCCTGTGTAGAGGATCACCGCGTTGCGCAGCGTGCTGCCAGCAACGGCTTGCGACCCTCCTCCTACTTCGGTATCACTGAACAAGCGCAGAAAATGCTGATCCACATCCATTCCGCTGTGTTTGTAATTCGCAGAAAAGAAGAATTTTCCATTGGCGGGCTGTGCATCATCATTGCAGCGAGCAACATAAGCAGGCGCAGTGTTACCTGGGGTTTGCAAGCAAAAATTGATCTCCGTCATCAAGGTGTTGAGCTTCTCATAGGTCAACTCTTGGCTGGCGTTGACGATGACTGAAGTGGTTGCCAGCGGAGCAGATGCCGTAATCAGCGTATCCGCCACAACGCCTGTGGCTGTGTTGGTGTTCGCCGCGCTGAGCTTGACGGTCAATTGCGTCTGGCCGGTTGCAGGATTGCGTTTGTGAGAGATCGATTCGATCACGGCATCAACGCCATTTCCGTCATACACGTATTTGTCAGTGATGGGATTGAACGTTGCAGTGGTGGTGACACCTGCAAAACTGAGCGCTGCCGCAATCGAAGTTCTGACATCTGCGATAGCTTGATTCAGCTTGGATACATCGACTTTGGAACCATCGAAGGTTTTGTCGGTGCCTGACACACTGGCATCCAAAATGTCAGAAACAATCTTATCAGTCAGAGGATTGACCATCACGCGCTTGAACACACCCGCGCTGATGTTTTCATTGATGAGCGAAGTTAACACCTTGCCCGCTGGATCAATGACTTTCACGACAATTGGCGCAGTCATGGTGCTGGCGGTTGTGACAAGGAAATTGCCATTGTCATCTGTCAAGCCGTTGAACTGAACACCGTTGCGATCAATGGCCTGAACCGTTGCGCGTTTGATTGGTGCGCCATCGCCCGCTGCGCCCCCAACGCCACCGCCACCACCATCACCACCACGCCCATCCACAAAAATGTCGCCGAGCACGATATTGAACTCTCTCAGTGCATCCATCAGCGCAGGGCTCATGCCCGCCGCGCTCCCACTTCCACCTCCGCCGCACGAGACTAGAAAAAACAACGCAATCAAGCTGCAAGCCAAGTTGCGAACGTTACGAAAATTGGTATATTTATTCATGCAATTCCTCGATAACAATGGACAAAGAGACGGCAAAAACTGTTATGGTCTTAGCAATAATTATTATGTTACATCTTTTTCAAACACTAGGCGACAAAGAACTGCATTTTTTATCTCCTCACTTCTGGGTAGGCTTTGGTAAAAATTACACTAGCTAAGTGGGTCAATTTGTCAAAATGCCTACAAGTAATTTACCGCATTCAGGAAAAATATTTCGGGAAAACGTGCCTATTTTGTAAAATGAACTGCGGCGAATTTTTAGTGAATAACGTTAGCTAAACAGTGACATTGCAACTATTCAGCCGCAAGTCCTGCAATCTCAAACAAGCTTGGCATGATGAAACATTCATTTTTTTTACTCTCTGTATGTGCAGTCTTCTGCGTAGGCGCATTCAATCTATCTGCTACCGCTCAAGTAACTGCCACACCTACCTCAGAGCAAATGATCGAGCAACTCAAAACTTCTAAGACACGCAGCTTGCGTAACTTGACAATAGAGCCACTAGCGCAAGCAGCCACAGCAAACACGTCTACAACTCCCGTAACATCAATCGCATCCACGAGCCAAGTTGTTGCTGCAAGCCAAGCGCCTAGCGCCTCCACTGAGCCACGCCCTTCGCTCTCACTACTCATCCAATTCGATTTCGACTCCGCCCGTGTGCGGCCCGTTAGTCAGCAAGATTTGGTCAATCTCGCCGCTGCGCTGCAATCCAAAGAACTGCAAGACTCCAAATTCGCCATTGAAGGTCACACCGATTCCAAAGGCCGGTTTGAATACAACCTGCGCCTCTCACAGCAGCGCGCGGATGCAGTGCGTGATGTGCTCGTAAGCCAAGGCGTCAAGCTGGAGCGCTTAAAAGCCCAAGGCAAGGGCTCCAGCGAGCTGTCTCTCCGTGCGCAGCCAGAAGCTGCTGAAAACCGCCGCGTGCGTATTGTGAATCTTGATTGAAGCCACGCAACCCATGCTGCCCATCCGCCGCTTGACCACTTGGCTGGGCTCAATGCCACTTTTGGTCATCACTTGGAGCTTGGCAGCCGCGCTGTCGTTGTGGGCGGTCGTAGATTTGATGGTGCTCAAAGTATCTAGTGGGCTGGCTAATTCCACATATGACGCTATGGTGCGTACTCGCTTTTATGCGGCGCCGCGCGATCCGCGCATCATCATTGTGGATATTGATGAATCCTCGCTGCAAGCCATGGCCAAAGAGTTTGGCCGTTGGCCTTGGCCGCGCGATACACTGGCTACGGTGCTTGATTATCTTGAAAAGCAGCAGCCTGTGGCCATTGCGTGGGATGTAGTTTTTAGCGATGCGGATCGCCTCTCGCCCGGTGGTGACAAGGCTTTTGACGATGCAGTCAAACGTAGTGAGCGCAGTGTATTTTCAGTGATACGATTACCTGCTAAATACGATGCGCAGAGCCAAATAGATGCCTCAATGTTACCAAGACTGTGGCTCTCGCACGATGCAGCCAGTTTGGGACGATCAGCGCTTGCCACGCCATCCCTCTTGCCAACCGTCAATCCGCAAGCCAAGCCAGCAACACTAGCAGTGATTGCGCCGATCTTGCCTGCGGTTGCCGCTGCAAAGCTAGGCTATAACAATGGCTACGCTGATGCCGACGGTGTGCTGCGGCGCTATCGTTTTGTCGAGATGCTGCCAGATGGCAGTCGAATTCAATCCCTCGCTTATGCGGTAGCTCACACCGTGCAAACAAGTGCTATCAAACCGATAGCTAACAATTTAGCTTCAACAGCCGTAAATAGATCATTTCATTCTAAAAAAAATGATTTGATGGCTTGGCGCGACAGTGCCAACAGTTACCCGCGTATTCCATTCGCGCAGGTTTTTGCACAAGCCGAAGGAAATCCAGCTATACAGATCAACTTTGTAGGGAAAATCGTGTTGATCGGCGCAAGCGCTTCGAGTTTGCACGATATTCACCCGACGCCCTTATCGGCACAGCAAGCCGGCGTGGATAGCTTAGCCACTGCGATGGACAACGCCATCAATGGCCATCATCTGGACGAGTTGCCTGCCGCATTGCAAGCGCTGTTGGCCGTATTGCTAGTGTGCGGCATGGCCGCTTGGGCCTTAAAGCGCGGATTGGCATCTCTTGAGCCTGCGCTCTTATTGCTGCCTGCTGCGCTGCTGGCAGTAAGCTATCTCTCGCTCAATGCGGGCTCACTCTTCGTTGATTTGCACTTGGCAGCTGGCGTAGCACTGCTCTTCATCGCTGCGCTCAAACTATGGAATGGCTGGCGGCGCAATTATTGGTGCGACGTGCCCTCTGATGCAAAAAGCAAGCTGGCGATTCTTCGCGTTGATGCTCAAGAGCCCATCACCGATGCCAAGCTTGATCGCCTGATTCGTCGCTTGGAGCTGCACGCGCCGCAATGCCGCATCATTGGTGGCGATGCCTCTGCCGTGTGGCCCAGCACGCTGCGCTGGCCTGCTTTGCTGCACAAGATCTGTATCGCAGGCCCTGCTCAAGAGCTGGTGAAGCTGCGCGAATTGCTCACTCAACACAACATGCTTTGTAGCGAGCCCATGGCGGCTGCGCAGAGTGAGGCCACACTTGCGCAGCAAGCGCATCGCTTGCTCGCATCCGATTCACACACTATGTCAACGAGGACACCATGAACCATCGCATCGCCCATTTCGCTCTCGCCTTCATTGCCGCAACCAGCTTGGCAGCGCAAGCTCAAGTAACGACGGCACTGCGTGCCACGGAGCTACGCACTGACAAATTGCCCAGTGCGTCTGCCATTGCTCCAATTGCCCCCGGCGCTGCTGTGCGCCTGATCTCGTTGGAAGGTGGCTGGGCATTGGTGGAGTTTGCTGGGCGACAAGGCTGGGTGCGCGCCTCTGCGCTTAATTTGCCAGTAGACGCATCCAGCGCCTCAAGTGTTCCTACGGGTCGCCAAGCCACGGGCACCGTAGTCAATGCTGCGCTGACTTTAGGTGTGCGCAGCTTGCCACTGCGCAGTAACCGCCATGCGCTGATCATTGGTGTGAGCACGTATTCTGATCCGAATATTCCGTCTCTGCCCGGCGCACGGGTGGACAAAGAAAGCGCCACACAAATGGCGCAGGCCATGCAGGTACCAGCGGGCAATATCCGTTACTTGCAAGATGCGCAAGCCACGGGCGACAATATTCGCAAGGCCTTGGCTGATTTGAATGCCAGCGTGCAAGAAGGCGACCGCGTGTTCATCCACTACAGCGGCCACGGCACGCGCTACAACGATCCGCAAGCAGGTGGCTGCATTGAAGCCCTGCTCGCACACGATGGCGGACAAAGTGGCACGATCACCAACCGCGAGATGAGCAAACTGCTCAAGCCGATTACGGAGAAGACCGACAAACTCTTCGTGATGTATGACGCATGCCACTCCGGTGGCCTGGTGGCTAATGCCTCACCTTATCGCACGCGTGGCTTCACAACGCCGGAAGACGAAGGCACGCTGCGCCCCAAATTTAGCGCCATCACCGAAGAATGTGGTCGCCCGGTCAATATCAAAACCCGCAACCTCACGGTGGAGCAAGTGAGCGCGGGCGCGTTGCCGCAAGATATCATCCATATCAGTGCCTCCAGAGACAATGAGATCAGCTTTGATGATGCCAACAAAGGCGGCTTGGCTACACAATTCATGCGCGATTGTATGCTGCGCGATGCCAAAGATTTGGATGGCTCGGGCGCTATCAGCATGGATGAGATTCGCCAATGTGCGCAAGCCAAGCTCAACGATCGCATGAAGAATGATGCGAACTTCAAGCCGCACAACATCCAACTCACCGGCAACACCGGCTTTGTACCCGCGTGGTTCAGCCAAGCGAGCACCGTGGCATCGCTAGCGCCAGTGACGGCTGTGGCAACAGGCCCTGCCACGACTGCGTCTGCGCCCGTTGCACTCACTCCCACGCGACCACCTGCACCAGCTCTGGTTGCCCCTGCACACATGCCTGCGGCCGTATCAGTGCCTGCGCAGCCACCACGCCCAATGGCAGCTGCACCAACCCCAGCGTCTGTCGTTGTAGCGCCAGCTCCTGCACAACTCAGCGGCGAGCAAGCTCTGCGCCAAATGTTTGAGCAGCGCGATGCCAAGCGCCGCGTGCAAGTCGCGCTTACCAAAGACAAGCTTAAAATCGGGCAAGACTCACTCGACTTCTTCGTGCAATCTGAGCGAGCGGGCTTCTTGTACATCGCAATGGCTGGGTCGGATAACAAATCACTCTATATGCTCTTCCCAAACGATCTCGACCAAAACAACCGCGTCGAAGCGGGCAAGCAAATCACTCTGCCGCGTCCCAACTGGCGTGTGCGCGCCAGCGGGCCAGAGGGCAAAAACACGCTACTCGTTTTCGTCTCCGATGCCCCGCGAGATCTTGCCAGCTTGGTTGCGAGTAAAGTCGGCCCTTTTATCAGCTCACTCAATGATGCCCAAGGCCGAGCCAACTTAGGCGCACTCATGGGCTCCAGCGCACTACTGAGCAGCCAAGAATGCGTAGGCACAAGCAGTCGCCGCAACAATCCGCTGTGCTCGGATGCGTATGGTGCTACATTGGTCAGCATCGAAGAGATCAAATAACTTCTAATGGTGTGTAAAAGGTCATAAATCGAGTCATGGATCATTGGTTTTGTGGCTAGATAGACCCTACCTTCTCGCTAAGCACGCGCGAGCAAGAGATAAAGGCAACAGGGCGCTTCATCCATTCTCGGTACGGTATTTCGCTTAAAACTCAGGCCACGATCACACCATCGCGCACCACCGCTTTGTCATCGAGTAATACTGTGCAGTGTTTGAGGGGCAGATCAAAGTGTCCTAAGGTATAGCGCCTAGCGGTTTCATTGGCACCGGTGCTGTAGAGAAAGCTCCCCGCTGCGCAGCGCAGCTCTGTGCCGTTGAAATCGCGTTTGTCAAACATCGCCATGCTGTCAAATCGCGCTGCGGGATGGAGCCCGTAGCCCACATGCGAGACGGCATAAGCCGCGTGGTGGCCATCGCTCGCTGCCCAAGCAGCGAGATATTCGCGCATGAGCTGCGCATCCACGCCTGATCCTTCGATGGCTGTGATGTGATCCTCTTCAATTGTGAGCGAAATCGGTTGCTCGATATAGCGTTTGAATGCCAAATTCACATCGCCCACACCCAGCACCAAGCGGCCATTGACGCTGCCAGCTTTGGGAAAGGCGAGCACCAAGCCACCGGGGAAATGCGTCATCGTGCCGGGCTTGGTCGTGTAGCCCCAATTGCCACCGCTGGGCGCGGCCTCTAGGGCGATCTGCAAATCTGTGCCGGCAAGGCTGGTTACTTGCATTTTTTTCGTGCCTCGCAACCGTTTGCTGTGCATTTTGACGGTCTGCTCCAGCGTGTCGTCAGGCAAGAGGCGACAAAGCACTTCGGGGTGTTCGTGGCTGATGTAGATGGCACGCGGCTGTGTGATGCCATTGCCTCGGAGGATCGCAGGCAGCTCGGGTGCATGCATCAAGCCCTCGACTGTGCAGTCGATCACCAGATGGCAAGCGGCCAGCGCGTTGATCACGGCTGCCATGCCTGCAATCGCCGTGCTTGCACCGGTGGAGCGGATGATCGGCGTGGGCAAGCTGGATGCGCTGGATACGCCAGACAAGTTGGAGACAGTCGGCCGTGTGGGCAGCGTGAGCATGAAGGCTTGCGCACCCATGCGGGCGCAGGCGTGGCGCATGGCTTCCATCAGTTCAGGGCGAGATTGGCTCTCACCCAAAATCGCCACCGTCTCGCCGCTTTGCAGGGCGCAGCGGCGCAGCAAAGTCTCAAAAGTGTCTATCCAATGGGGTTCGAGGTGGAGCGGATAAGTCATGGCTGGCGTGGGGCGTTTGGGTTGCGGGCATACTATCTTAAATTGCCAAATACATTCACTGTGCCTTCCTCTCCTTCGTTATCTGCTTCTGCGCTCACGCCTCATGCGCTCCGCGCCGCGTTGGGCTTGTTTGCAACCGGCGTGACCATCGTTACCGCGCGAGCGCCCGATGGCAGCTTGATGGGCCTGACGGCCAACTCCTTCAATTCCGTGTCTCTCACGCCCCCATTGGTGCTATGGAGTCTGGGTTTGAAGGCCGGCACGCTGCAAGTTTTTTTGCAAGCCAAACATTATGCGATTCATGTCTTATCGGTTGAGCAGCAGTTGTTGGCTGAGCGCTTTGCCAGCAAAATGGCCAATCGCTTTGAAGGCATTGAGCGCCAAGAAGGCATAGGTGGTGTGCCGCTCTTATCGGGCTGTGCAGCGGTGTTTGAATGCACCAGCCGCAGCCAGTATCCAGAGGGCGATCATGTGATCTTGGTGGGCGAGGTGATCTCTTGCCGACACGATGCGACTCGCTCGCCATTGCTGTTTCATGGCGGGCGGTTTTATACCGAGCATCCTTTGTGAAGCCCGCATGAATTTCTCGCCCGCGCGGAAAAATCACCTAGACGGCTTGGCCATCGTCTTGCTGCTGGGATGCTGCCTGTTTTGGGGCTTTCAACAGGTGCTGGCCAAGGCCACCATCGCAGAAGTGCCGCCGGTGTTTCAATCGGCAGTGCGCGCTGTGGGCGCAACAGTTTTGCTGGTGATCTGGTGCAACATGCGCGGCATACCTCTGCTGGTGCGTGACGGCACGCTGATGGTGGGCTTGTTGGCGGGCAGTTTGTTCAGCTTTGAATTTGCCTGCATCTATCTGGCGCTCAGCCACACCGACGCATCGCGCGTGACGGTATTTCTCTATACCTCGCCTTTTTGGGTGGCCGCGCTGTTACCGCTGTTTGTGAAAGCTGAGCGCATGAATCGCATGCAATGGCTGGGGCTCTCCTGCGCATTTGCAGCCGTGGTGTTTGCATTGTGGGAAGGCTTGCAAAAGGCGGGCGCTGGGCGCTTGGGCGATGTGCTGGCTTTGCTCGCGGGCGCTTCTTGGGGCTTGACCACGGTCGTGATCCGTGCCAGCGCACTGGCCAAAATCAGCGCCGAGCGCTTGCTGTTTTACCAGCTCATCTGCAGCGCCATCTCGCTGCCACTGGTCTCGCTGGCTTTTGGTGAGCGCTGGCCAGCTGCATCACAGCTTAGCGGCTTTGCTTGGTTTTCGCTTTTTTTACAAACGGCAGTGGGCGCATTTGCCAGCTACTTGCTGTGGATGTGGATGCTCATGCGCTATCCTGCCGCCAAGATGAGCGCCTTTGTGTTTCTCACGCCCGTCTTTGCCTTGATTTTTGCAGCGCTCTGGCTAGGCGAGCCGATCACGCCGAATTTGCTGACAGCCATCGGTTTGGTAGGCGCTGGGATCATGCTGGTCAACCGACGAGAGTGAGCGAGGTATGACGCTACTCTTTTGGTAGCAAACTAATTAGAAAATACGCTGGGAAACCACCACTATTGCTAAAAATAGTGCAAAGACAACTCAGCTCTTTGGCAGCAAACCCAGCCGTTCAATCGTGGCGCGTTCTTGCGCGAAGGTGCGCACGGCGTAGCGGGAATATTCCGCGCTGTCCATCCAGATCACGGGCTGGTGGAATTTGTCAAAAACTTCCAACACCTTGGCATCTTGGCTGACTTTTTGCAGCGCGCCTTCGAGCAACTTGACCACCGCTGGATCCAAGCCCTTGGGCCCGCCGATGCCAAAAGGCGATTCGGAGATGGTGTCCCAGCCACTTTCTTTGACGGTGGGCACATCTGGGAAGGCCTTGGTTCGCTTGCTGCCTAAGGTGGCCAAATAGCGCAGTTTGCCCGATTGCACATGCGGCACGAATTCAGTGGTGCCGCTCATCACGGGAATTTGCCCGCCCAGAATCGCCTGCAAGATTTCTGCCGAGCCTTTGTAGGGAATGGGGTTGGTGGTGAAGCCTGCTTTGAAGGCAAATTCCTCAAAAGCCAGATGCGGCGTGGTGCCTGTGCCAGTGTGGCCGTAGTCAAGTTTGCCGGGGTTGGCCCTAGCCCAGGCCACCATCTCTTTGATGGTTTTGAAGGGCGCATCGGCTGTGGCGGCGATGCCGAAGGTGTAGCCCGTCAGGCAGGCGATGTGGGTGATGTCATTGACCGGGTGGAAGGCCATTTTTTGCATGTGGGGCAGGCGATAGATGCCCAGCGGCAATTGCGTGAGCGTGTAGCCATCGGGCTTGGCGGTGAGCATGGCGTTCGCGCCCAGCGTGCCGCCAGCGCCGGGCTTGTTGTCGATGGTCACTGTGGCATTTCCCAAAGCGCGGCCCAAAGCCTCACCAATGGCGCGCACGGCACCATCCGAGGCACCGCCAGCAGGCCAAGGGCAGATCAATGAAATCGGGCGCGAGGGAAATTTGTCTTGCGCCCGCGCCCAAGGGCTCACGAGCGCAGAGGAGGCGGCCAGCGCGGGGGCGGCCATGAGCGCTGAAGTGGTTTTGAGGGCTTGGCGGCGAGTCGGTTGCATGCAGATCTCCTAGCATTTAACGGGGTTTGAGCAAATGCTTTTCAGCGTAGCGCACATACCAATCTAGGCAATCGGGGTTTGCCATGGCATCTTTGTTCACGACCTTCTCTAGCGGCTGGCCGAGCATCAATTTTTTGATCGGCAGCTCTTGTTTTTTGCCGCTTAAAGTGCGCGGAATGCTGTCAACTTGCAGCGTTTCATTGGGCACGAAGCGTGGCGAGAGCTGTGTGCGGATGGCATCGTGAATTTTTGTTTTGAGGCCATCGGTCAAAACGAGGCCGGGGCGCAGCGCCACAAAAAGTGGCATGAAACTCTCTTGGCCCAAGTATTCCAAATCCACCACCATGGCATCGAGCACTTCTGGCAGCGCCTCCACGGCTGCGTAAATCTCGCTGGTGCCCATGCGCAGGCCGGCGCGGTTGATCGTGGCATCGCTGCGGCCATAGATGATGCAGCCGCCGTCTGCACCGATTTTGAGCCAATCGCCATGC
This sequence comes from Variovorax sp., assembly GCA_031388245.1. GTDB lineage: Bacteria > Pseudomonadota > Gammaproteobacteria > Burkholderiales > Burkholderiaceae_C > JANMDU01. The sequence continues at coordinate 20,618 of JANNED010000340.1, read as the reverse complement.
CGCCAAACGAGGCGTTTTTCGCCCTTGTTGTTGTGCGTGCTGTACATATCGAAATAGCTCGACAGATAGCGCTCATTGCGCGCATCGCCCCAAAAATACAGCGGCATTGAGGGGATGGGCTGCGTGCAAACGAGCTCGCCCACCTCGCCGATCACTGGCTTGCCCTCTTCATTCCATGCCTCGACAGCGCAGCCGAGCAAGCGACAGTCCATTTGGCCTGGCACTTGCGGCAGCTCGCGATGGCTGCCAATGAAAGCACCACAAAAATCTGTGCCACCAGAGATGTTGCACCAGAAAATATCTGGCGTGCCGATGCCTTCAAATTGCATGGATCCCCAGCGCTGCACGTCTTCTGGCAGCGGCGAGCCTGTGGAGCCCAGCGCTCGAATTCGGCGCAAATCGTGCCCGGCTGCTTGCAAAGCAGCTGCGCTCACACCCGCCTTCATGCAGCTCGTCCAGTAGGCCGCGCCTGCGCCGAAAAATGTGCAGCGATGCTTGGCACAAAAGCGCCAGAGTATTGTCCAATCCGGCGCGTCTTTTGAGCCCGATGGTGAGCCATCGTAGATGCAGATCGTTGTGCCTGTGGCCAGCCCTGCCATCTGCGCATTCCACATCACCCAGCCTGTGGAGCTGTACCAGTGGTAGCGCTCATGCATGCTGTTGGGGTGATAACTGCAGCCCACATCGTTGCCCAAAGATTTCATGGCCAAGAGTGTCAGCACGATGCCGCCATGGCCATGCACAATGGGCTTGGGCAGGCCCGTTGTGCCGCTGGAATAGACGATCCACAACGGGTGGTCAAAAGGCAGCATCGCTGGCTTGAAAGCTTCAACATTTAAGCCTTTTGTGTCAATTGCCGACATAAAGTCGACATGCATTGCTATTGTTTTTATAGTGTTTGATGATCCCCATGCCGTTTGGAGCAGCAGCAAATGTGTCACGCTTGCCAGCCCTGCACACATCTCCTGCACGGTGGCCGAACGATCCAATGCTTTGCCGGCGTATTGCACGCCATCGACGGCGATCAACACCTTCGGCGTGATCTGTTTGAAGCGGTCTAGCACCGCCGGCGTGCCCATATCCGGTGCGCACACGCTCCACACCGCGCCAATGCTCATGCAGGCCAAGCTGGCCACAATCGTCTCAGGGATGTTGGGCATGTAGGCCGCCACACGATCTCCGCGCTGCACGCCGATCTCTTGCAGTGTGATGGCCAGCGATGCCACTTGCGATGTCAATTCTGGCCACGACAGCTCACGCACTTCGCCCCGCTCGTTGTCGCTGATGATGGCCATCATCCCCGCAGCATGCGCTGCATTTGCATGCCTGAGCACCTGCGCCGCGTAGTTGAGTTGCGCACCTGCAAACCACTGCGCTTGCGGCATGCGGTCATCGCCTAAGGCCGCGCTGTGCGGCGTGGGCGATTGAATATCGAAATAGTCCCAAATCGATTGCCAAAAGCTTTCCAAATCCGTCACCGACCATTGCCACAGTGCCGCGTAGCTTTCAAACTGCAAACCGCGATGCTCTGCGAGCCAGTGTTGGTAGAGCCGAATTTGGGGCAGGAAAGGCGGTACATTGGCAGACAGATCGCCGGGCAAATGCAGGCCTTGAGGGGGAGAAGGATAGGCAGTCATGCCTGAATGTTAGATCAAGCCGCAGGCAAAGCCGAGCCAGCGAATGCTTTACACACGCGAAACACATTCGCGCCACAATCTGCGCATGCCTCAGCTTCTTTTGATTGATGATGATTTGCGCTTGGCCGGCATGGTCGGCGAATATTTGCGCGCCCAAGGCTTTGAATTGAGCCACGCGCCAGATGGCGCAGCTGGTTTGCTGCAAACTGAGATCATCAAGCCCGATCTGTTGATCTTGGATGTGATGATGCCGGGCATGGATGGGCTGGAGGTGTGTCGCAGGTTGCGCGCATTGCCTGAGCCAGTGCGCCACACGCCTGTGCTCATGCTCACAGCCAAAGGCGATCCGTTGGAGCGCGTGATTGGCCTCGAGCTGGGGGCAGACGATTACATGGCCAAGCCTTTTGAGCCGCGAGAGCTGCTCGCTCGCATCAAAGCGCTGCTGCGCCGGCAAGCCATGCCGCGCGCTGATACGCAAAGCCCAGTGTCTGCGCAGCTGATCTTTGGCAGCATGGTGATTGAGCGCGATGCGCGGGTTGTTCGCGTGGGTGGCCAAGCGGTGGAGCTGACGTCTTATCAATTTGATTTGCTGGTGGCGCTGGCCGAGCGAGCTGGGCGGGTGTTGACCCGCGAGCAGATCATGGAGGCTGTGCGCGGGCGAGAGCTGGAGGCGTTTGATCGCTCCATTGATGTGCATATGGGGCGTATTCGGGCGGCCATTGAGCTTGATGTGAAAGAGCCCAAGCGCATTCTCACGGTGCGCGGCGTGGGCTATGTGTTTGCCAAGCAGCAAGATTAGTTGCACAAAATAACTATCAAATTAATAGCATACTTTGCATATATTACGCCGGCAATTCCCTTGTTTTGATATAAAAATGCAGATCCCGTTTTTTCACCGTCTGTATGTGCGCCTGTGGCTCGCGGTGGTGCTGGCTGTGTTGGTGCTCTCGATTTTGGTGGGTTGGCTGCTGCGCACGCAGGCTGAGCGCATCCGTGCCGAGCGACTTGCTGAGGTGCCGGCGCGAGAGGTGCTGATGCGCAATGCGGCAGGCGATGTGATTGGCCGCACGACGGTGCAGCCGGTGCGCGTGCCGGGGCGTGGCATCGAGTTTCATGTGCAGTTGCCCTCTGGCGTGCAAGGCGGCGAGCAGCTGGCTATTTCTCTGCCGCCGCGCAGCCGTGGCGGCACGGGCAGTGTGGGCACTCCGGGCGAAGCTGGCGGCGCCGCGCCGCCAATGCGCGAGCCGCGCTCAGGCTTGGGCGGCTGGGGCTTGGGGTGGGGTGGTGCGGGCGATCGCGGCTCACCACCCTCCGTGGGTTTTGTGGCTCTGCTGGTTGCGTTTGCACTGGCCGTGGCTTTGGGCAGCTATCCCGTGGTGCGCCGGCTCACGCTGCGATTAGAGAGTTTGCAGCGGGGCGTAGAGCGCTTGGGCGCTGGTGATTTGCAATCGCGTGTGGATGAATCAGGCCGCGATGAAGTGGCCTATCTCGCGCAGCGCTTTAATCGCGCCGCAGATCAGGTGCAGGCGTTGGTGCAATCGCAAAAATCCTTGCTGGCCAATGCCTCGCATGAGCTGCGTTCGCCCCTGGCGCGTATCCGCATGGGGCTGGAGCTGATGGATGCTGCACCCAGCGCAGCGCTCAAAGCCGAGCTCGCGCGCAATATTGCCGAGCTCGATGCGCTGATCGATGAAATTTTGCTGGCCAGCCGCTTAGAGGCACAAACGCAGGCGAGCAGCGTTGGCGCACATGAGGCGGTGCGTGAGCAAGTCGATGTGCTCGCGTTAGCGGCGGAAGAGTGCGCACGGGTGAGCGTGCCGCTGGATTGGACAGGCCATGGCTCAGCGCAGGCGGCAGCGGTGTTGCCCGGCGATGCAAGGCTTTTGCGCCGCATGATTCGCAATTTGCTAGAAAACGCGCAGCGGCACGGCCAAAGCGCTGCGAGCACAGGTGCGCCAGAAGTCAGCCTGTCGGTTACAGTGCAAGCCGATGCGTTGTGCATTGCCGTGGCTGATCGCGGGCCGGGTGTGCCGTTTGCTGAGCGCGAACGCATTTTTGAGCCGTTTTATCGCAGCCGGCAAGCCAGCGAAAGCTCTGGAGGTGTGGGCTTGGGGCTGTCGCTGGTGCGCTCGATTGCAAGGCAGCATGGCGGCAGCGTGACATGCCTGCCGCGCGAAGAGGGCGGCGGCGCTCTGTTTGTGGTGAGCTTGCCACGGGCTGCTGTTTGATGTGATTTATCGCACGAAATGGTGCTGTTAGGCGACACGGCAGAAGAAAAATCCCCAGAACTGGGGATGTGCTGCGCCCACTCCATTGAGCACAATTGCACTCAGTACTGCAAGCGGCAGTCTCTTCATGTCAGTCTCCCAACGATGTCCTTTCGAGGACTTCTTCACGCCACGGCGCAAGCCGTGGCGTTTTTTTGTCCACCGCAGCTTGTATGGCGCGTTAATATGCGAGTCAACATGTTTTGAGAATGGATAAGCGATGAATTCTCTGCCCTCTGATTTTCCCGCCTCAGCAGATGCCGATGCATCAGCACAACAAAGCCGCCGCGCGATGCTGCATTGGGGCTGCGCCAGCTGCTTGGGGCTGAGCAGTGGTTTCGCATTCGCTCGTGAGGGCGTTGAAGTCGGTGGAAACTCCAAATTTTCTAAACTTGTGCCAGCAGCGGATGTCGAGAAAGCCGCTGCGCAGGAATACCAGAAAATGCTGCAACAAGCGGCCAGTAAAAATGCGCTGTTGCCCGTCGATCACCCGCAAGTGCTGCGCCTGCGTACCATCGCGCAAAAAATGATTCCTTACTCCTACGAGTGGAATCCACGCGCTAAAAGCTGGCAGTGGGAAGTCAATATTCTCAACAGCAACCAAATCAATGCCTTTTGCATGCCCGGCGGCAAGATCGCTTTCTACACCGGCATCTTAGAGCAGCTCAAGCTCAGCGATGATGAAGTTGCGATGATCATGGGCCATGAGGTGGCGCATGCGCTGCGCGAGCATGCACGCGAACGCATGGGCAAAAATGCGGTCACGAACATCGGCATCAACTTAGGTGCGCAACTGTTTGGCTTGGGCAATGCAGGCGCACAATTGGCCAGCATGGGTGGGCAGCTGCTGAGCTTGAAGTTTGGCCGTGAAGACGAATCGGAGGCGGATTTGGTCGGCATGGAGCTCGCAGCCCGCGCCGGCTACAACCCGCGTGCAGGTGTGAGCTTGTGGCAAAAAATGGGCGCTGCCAGCAATGGCGCACCGCCGCAGTTTCTCTCCACCCACCCCAGCGGCCCCACGCGTATCAAAGATATTGAAGCCAATTTGCCAAAAGTTGAGCCGCTCTTTGAACGCGCAAAGATGGCGAAAAAATAAACGCCAACACCTTTTGTATTCATCAACAAAAAACCGGGCATGCCCGGTTTTTTTGATATCGATGGCGCATCAAGCGGTTTTGTCGTCTTTGGGCGTGGTGCGCACGCTCCAAATCATCGTTACCGCCAAAATCCCCACCACGGCCAGCAGCGAAATCACGACTGGGATTTTGAAGACATCGATCAACATCATCTTTGTGCCGATGAAGACCAAGATCACGGCCAAGCCATAGGTCAGCAGATGGAATTTGTTGGCCACGGCAGCGAGCAAGAAATACATCGCACGCAAGCCAAGAATGGCGAACACATTGCTGGTCAGCACAATGAAGGGATCGCTCGTGATGGCAAAAATTGCTGGGATTGAATCCACAGCAAAAATCACATCCGTCAAGCCGACCAAGCAGATCACCATGAACAACGGCGTAGCGATTTTTTTGCCGTTTTCTACCGTCCAGAATTTCTCGCCGTCGTAATTTTTGCTCACAGGCAAGATTTTGCGCAACAGCTTCAATGCTGGGTTGTCGTCCAGCGATTGCTCTTTGCCAGCGGCCCACCACATCTTGATGCCAGTCAAGATCAAAAATGCGCCGAAAATGTACAAAATCCAGTGGAATTGCTGAAGCAACCAGCCGCCAATCAAAATCATGATCGTGCGCAACACAATCGCGCCGATGATGCCGATCATGAGCACCCGCTTTTGGTATGCGGCGGGCACAGCAAAGTAAGTGAAGATCATCAAAAAGACGAAGATGTTGTCCACAGCAAGCGATTTTTCAATCAGATAGCCTGTGAGAAATTCCAGTGCCTTGGTATTGGCCAGCGCGGTATCCCCCGTGGAATCTTTCACCGCCCACCAAAAGAGCCCGTTGAACACAAAGCTCAAGGCCACCCAAATAATGGACCAATTGATTGCTTCTTTCACGCCCACTTCGTGCGCACCTTGCTTGTTGAGCACAACGAAATCGATCACCAAAGCGGCAATCACAATTGCAATGAATACAGCCCACAGCCAAGCGGGCGCCACGGATTCAAACATGACCAGACCTTTCAGTTTGCAAACGCAGCCATGCATTTGCTCTGTTGTTGTCCGAAAGGTCTTGCGAGGGGATTCCTGTGCACCGGCTGCCTCTACCCAGAGGCAACGTACTGACGACACACAGGCGCTGGTGGCTTGGTGCCACAAACGCGCTACTCCCCTTCCGGGATGGCGTGATTGTCTGCAAACACCTAGGTATGTGTCAATTCGGGCTTCAAAAGCCTTGAGTTTTTACTGAAATCATCCCAGGGCTAGACACGCCGGCGCTGTTTGCGTGATAATGTCATCACGAAGGGGAGTAGCTCCCCGCAGATACATCGTCAATACGAAGCTAACGACAAGACAGCTTCCGGTGTATTAGGTTTGAACAGCACGTTGTTGCCGTCAAATCGAGCAAGACCTTCGATTCAACCTGTCACCGCAGGTATTTGGATCGAAGTGTGCCTCCCGCCCATTTTCTCCATCGTTTGTGGTGATAGCTCGTTCTACACACATAACATGGATTCAAAAAATGGAACTGTTTTCTACCCCTTGGTGGTCTGCCCTGCTGGCGATCATTTTGATTGATTTGGTGCTCGCTGGCGACAATGCCATCGTGATTGCACTGGCAGCTCGCAATCTTCCCCCTGATTTACAAAAGAAAGCGATTTTGTGGGGCACAGTGGGCGCCATCGCGGGGCGCACAGCGATGACGCTTGTCGTGGTGTGGTTACTTAAAGTACCCGGTTTGATGCTGATTGGCGGCCTGGGGTTGTTGTGGATTGCCTACAAATTGCTGGTCGATACCGGCGGCGATGAGCACGATGGGCCAGCAGCCACCACGTTTTGGGGCGCGATGAAAACCATCGTGATCGCCGATGCACTCATGGGCATTGACAATGTGCTCGGCGTGGCTGGCGCAGCCAACGGCAACATGACCTTGGTCGTTCTCGGCCTGCTGATCAGCGTGCCTATCGTGGTCTATGGCAGCCAGCTGGTGCTCAAATTGGTCGAGCGCTTTCCCATCATCATTCAATTGGGTGCCGCCGTGCTGGCGTTCACTGCCGCAAAAATGATCATCGGTGAGCAGTTGCTCGATGGTGTGTTTGATCCCGAGGGAGCGATTCACACGGCAGCCCGCTGGGCCACCTATGCGCTGGCCATTGCGGGTGTGCTCGGCGCTGGCTGGTGGGCTTCACGTCGTGCGGCGAAAGCTGAGCCCCAGCCTGCTGCGCAACAGCTCTAAGCGTTTGCGATGTCTCGCCGCCATACCGCTCATTTGATTGGAAGGAGATTCGCATGAGTCATCTCACGACTTATATTGTTTACCTTGACGATGCCGACTATGCGCATCGTGAGCTGGCCACTGTGCTGGCACAGCCTGGCCTCAAACGCTGGATTCTGGTGGCTTGCGCTCCGCGCATGACGCGCCGCATTGGCAAATGGCTCAGCCACAGCGCGAGAGAGAATTGGCGCGACAAATGGTGCGACAAGCTGTTTGCGCAGTTCATGCCTGTGATCCACCGAAACGACCACGTCTTTCGGGAAGTGGCTACCGGGCCGCTGCCGCAATACACCCAGATGCTGTTGGGCGAGCTTGGCAAGGCGACGGTGATTGATGCACGTCGGCCTAAGTTTGGTGTTGACATGCAGCCAGTCATCGCAGCAGCTCCGGTGATTCAAGTCAACTCAGAGCTGAACGTGCAGAGGGTCTTGGGCGTGCGGCCGCTGTTGGCATGAAGACGGGCCGCTGATTTCTCAGCACAGATGGTATGCTGCGCGAATGAAATTACTTGCTAAATGGCTTCTCAGCGCCATGGCCTTGTTGGCTGTGGCGCATTTTTATTCTGGTGTGGTTGTGACCAGCTTTGTTGCCGCTTTGATCGCGGCCTTCGTGATCGGGTTGCTCAACACCATTGTGCGCCCGATCTTCGTCATCCTGACGCTGCCCGTGACGCTGATCACCCTCGGGCTTTTCTTGTTTGTGATCAATGCGCTGATGTTTTACATGGCCTCTGGCTTGCTCAATGGCTTCAAGGTGCGTGATTTCACAGCAGCATTGATTGGCTCCGTGCTTTATTCCGTGGCCGGGATGGTGATTGAAGCAGCTTTAGAGCGCATTTTTAAGAAGAAATAGCCTGTTTGCCGGCATAGTCTCTCATTAGTTTGCTACTGTATTGGTAGCAAACTATTCAACTGCCTTGACCATGTGCTCCACCACTTTCTTCGCATCGCCAAAGACCATCATGGTTTTGTCCATGTAGAAGAGCTCGTTGTCGAGGCCTGCATAGCCTGCGGCCATGCTTCGCTTGTTGACGATCACGGTGCGAGCTTTATAGGCTTCCAAAATCGGCATGCCGTAGATCACGCTGCCTTTTTGCAAAGCGGCGGGGTTGACCACATCGTTCGCGCCCAAGATGATCGCCACATCAGCCTGCTGGAATTCGCCATTGATGTCTTCCATCTCGTGGACTTGGTCATACGGCACTTCGGCCTCAGCCAGCAACACATTCATGTGGCCCGGCATGCGGCCTGCCACGGGGTGAATCGCGTATTTCACGGTGATGCCTTTGGCCGTGAGCTTGGCCGCGAGTTCTTTCACGGCATGCTGCGCACGTGCCACAGCCAAGCCATAGCCCGGCACGATGATCACCGTCTCGGCATTGCTGAGCACAAAAGCCGCATCGTCTGCGCTACCGCTTTTCACGGGGCGCTGCTCTGCGGCAGCGCCACCGGCAGTGGCTGCCTCACCACCAAAACCGCCCAAAATCACATTGAAGAAGCTGCGATTCATCGCCTTGCACATGATGTAGGAGAGGATCGCGCCCGAGCTGCCCACGAGTGAGCCGGCGATGATGAGCATCGAATTGTTGAGCGAAAAGCCAATGCCCGCCGCTGCCCAGCCCGAATAGCTGTTGAGCATCGAGACCACCACGGGCATATCCGCGCCGCCAATCGGGATGATGATCAGCACACCGAGCACGAAGGCGATTCCAATCGCTGCCCAGAGCGCGGCATCCATCTGCGTCACGGTGTAGAGCGCGATCAGCACGAGCATCGCCAAACCGAGCACCAGATTGATCATGTGCTGGCCGCCAAACGTGACCGGTGCGCCTTGAAACAAGCGGAATTTGTATTTGCCTGAGAGCTTGCCAAATGCAATCACCGAGCCGCTGAAGGTGATTGCGCCGATGATCGCGCCAAGAGCGAGTTCGAAGCGATTGCCTGCGGGGATCAAGCCACCTTTTGCCGTGATGGAAAAAGCCCAAGGCTCAATGGCGGTGGCTACGGCAATAAACACCGCGGCCAAGCCAATCATGCTGTGCATAAAAGCCACCAGCTCCGGCATCTTGGTCATCTCCACCGTCTTGGCCATGTAAGTGCCCAAGCTGCCACCGATCACTAGGCCCAGCAACACCCAAGTCATGCCCATGGCCTTGCCGCCTGACAGTTGCACGATCAATGCGGCCGTCGTGAGCACCGCAATGCCCATGCCGATCATGCCAAACAGGTTGCCCCGAATGGAGGTGGTGGGATGACTCAAGCCTTTCAAAGCCTGAATAAAACAAACAGAAGCCACCAGATACAGCAGCGTAACGACGTTCATGCTCATATCAAACGCTCCTTATTTCGTAGCGCTCTGCGCAGATTCTGTGCCGGCAAGAGCCTTCTTTGGCTCCTTTTTCTTGAACATCTCCAGCATTCGCCGCGTCACCAAGAAGCCGCCAAACACATTCACCGCAGCCAGCGCAACAGCCAGCACGCCCATGGTTTTGGCCACGCCGCCTTCGGTGAGCGCGGCAGCAAGCATCGCGCCGACGATCACAATGGCAGAGATCGCATTTGTCACGGCCATGAGTGGCGTGTGCAATGCGGGCGTGACGGTCCACACGACGTGGTAGCCCACATAGATGGCGAGCACGAAGATGATGAGGTTGAGGATGGTGGGGGAGACGATGTCCATGATGTGTCCTGAATGTCTGATTACTTCTTTTTAACTTCGCCGGCTTGCGTCATCAAGCAAGCCGCCACGATGTCATCTTCCATGTCAATCTTCAAAACGGCCGCCGGTTCGCTTTTCGCGGCGGGCGGCAAGATGAGTTTGAGAAAATCGAGCACGTTGCGGGCGTACAGCGCAGACGAATCGGCGGCAACGAGGGCCGGCAAATTGGTATCTCCAATAATCGTGACACCGTGTTTGACGACTGTTTTGTCGGCCTCAGACAGCGGGCAGTTGCCGCCCACACCGCCTGCGCCTTTGCCCGCTGCAATATCCACAATCACCGAACCGGGCTTCATCGCTTTGACCATGTCTTCCGTGATCAGCACCGGCGCAGCGCGGCCAGGAATTAAGGCGGTAGAGATCACCACATCAGCCGCTGCGACGCGCTTGGCAACTTCGATTTTCTGCCGATCCATCCAGCTCGCGGGCATCTGCTTGGCATATCCGCCCACGCCAACAGCGGCCTCGCGCTCTTCATCCGTCTCATACGGCACATCAATGAATTTGCCACCCAGCGATTCAACCTGCTCTTTCACCGAAGGCCGCACATCGCTGGCTTCAATCACGGCACCCAAGCGCTTGGCGGTGGCAATCGCTTGCAAGCCTGCCACGCCCACGCCAAGAATCACGACCCGTGCCGCTTTGATCGTGCCGGCCGCCGTCATGAGCATCGGGAACAAACGGCCATAGGCGTTTGCGCCCAGCATCACGGCTTTGTAGCCTGCGATATTGGCCTGAGAGGAAAGCACATCCATGCTTTGGGCTCGCGTGGTGCGCGGCGCGGCTTCGAGCGCAAAACTGGTGATGCCGGCTGCAGCGAGTTGCTTCAATCCTTCTGCATCGAAGGGATTGAGCATGCCAACAAGCGCCGTGCCGCTTTTGATGTGCGGCATCTCGCTCAGCATCGGCGCACGTACTTTGAGCACCAGTTCACAGCCATACGCGCCTGCGGCATCCGTGATCTGCGCGCCCGCTGCTTCGTAAGCTGAATCGACCGCGCTGGCAGCCACGCCCGCGCTCATCTGCACATGCACGCTGTGGCCTTGGGCGATCAGTTTCTTGGCCGTCTCAGGGGTGACGGCAACCCGGGTTTCTCCCGCCAGTATTTCTGCGGGTACGCCGATGCGCATGGTGTTCTCCTCAACAAACAATTGAAATTATCGTTGACAAACAGCTTACACGAGTTTGCTGCACCCGCGATGCCGAGAAGGCTGCCTCCAAGGCATGACCAGAATAAAAAAGTTTGGATCAGTGCAGCATGCCGACGTGATCGCGAATCTTGCGGCAGCGCAACCTGAAAGACCCAAAAAAAGCGGCCACGCTAAGGTGGCCGGGGAAGCCTTTTTGCTGTCACACATTAAGGCACCCGCTCAGGGAGGAAAAGCGGGGAGCATCCATTGGACACCCGCCTCTAATTTAACAAAGTGTAAGCGCTTGAACAAGACCGCCATTTTGATCTTGTTGCGCAAGGCCAACAAAAAATGGCGGTCAATTCAGCAAATTTCGTGCATTTAGTCGCATAAATGACATCTCAAATGGATGTTTTGCAGCTTTTGACAGCTTGGCTGGCTTGTGCATCTTGACTGGACGTGCATCACAATACCGTCATGACCCACCGTATCCCTTCCTCATTTCCCTTTGCTCGCCCTCGCCGGCTGCGCCGCGATGCCTTCACACGCCATTTGGTGCGCGAGCATGCGCTCACGCCGCACGATCTGATCTACCCGGTTTTTATTTTAGAGGGCCAAGGCCAGCGCCAAGCCGTTGCCTCCATGCCTGGTGTCGAGCGCTTGAGCTTGGATCTGCTCCTGCCGGTGGCGCAGGAGTGTGTGGATTTGGGCATTCCCGTGATGGCCTTGTTTCCCGTGATCGACGCGAGCCTGAAAACGCCCGATGGCCAAGAGGCTTGGAATCCACAAGGCTTGGTGCCCAAGGCCGTGCGTGAGCTGAAAAAACACTTTCCACAGCTGGGTGTGATGACCGATGTGGCGCTCGATCCCTTCACCTCGCATGGCCAAGACGGCGTGATCGATGAGACCGGCTACATCTTGAACGACGAAACCGTTGCCCTGCTGGTGAAGCAGGCGCTCACACAAGCAGAGGCCGGCGTGGATATTGTGGCGCCGAGCGACATGATGGACGGCAGGATCGGCGCGATTCGTGCGGCGCTGGAATCAAAAGGCGCGATCCACACCCGAATCATGGCCTACAGCGCCAAATATGCCAGCGCTTTTTATGGCCCGTTTCGCGATGCGGTGGGCTCTGCAAACAACTTGGGCAAGGCTGATAAAAAAGTCTATCAAATGGACCCTGGCAACAGCGATGAAGCGCTGCGCGAGGTGGCTCTGGATATCGCCGAAGGCGCAGACATGGTGATGGTCAAGCCGGGGATGCCGTATCTCGATATCGTGCGCCGCGTGAAAGACGAATTCAAAGTACCGACGTTTGCCTACCAAGTCTCTGGCGAATACGCGATGCTCAAAGCTGCCGCGCAAAATGGCTGGCTCGACCATGATTTGGTGATGATGGAGAGCCTGCTGGCTTTCAAGCGAGCCGGCGCCGACGGCATCTTGACTTACTTTGCACGAGACGCTGCAAAGCTGCTTCGACGCGAGCTGGCTGCAGCCCGTGCTCCGCTGAACAATTGACTACAAAACAGGGGTTTGCCGGCATAAATAGGGCATAGTCTGCTATAAAAACAGTAGCGTTTTACAAGCTCATGGCATAAGCCACAGTGATCGGTGCGTGGTCTGAAAATTTCTCGGTTTTGTAAATATCTACCTCGCGTGCGGTCGCAGCCGTCGCTGGCGTGGCCAAGTGATAATCCAGCCGCCAGCCGACATTTTTCGCATAGGCTTGGCCGCGCTGGCTCCACCAGGTGTAGCTGTCGTCGGTCGCCTCGGGATGCAGTTGGCGATACACATCCACCAAGCCACCGCCAGCTTGGCCCTTGTCCAAAAGTTGGGTCATCCAAGCACGCTCCTCGGGTGTGAAGCCGCTGTTTTTCTGGTTGGATTTCCAGTTTTTGAGATCCTTTTCGGTGTGTGCAATGTTCACATCGCCGCAAAGCACAAATTCTCGCTTTTTGCGCAACGCCACCAGATGAGGAAACATCACATGAAGAAAGCGGAATTTCGCCTCTTGCCGCTCCGGGCCTGAGGAGCCACTCGGAAAGTAAGCGCTGATGACGGAAAATTTCCGCGCTGGTGTATCAAAGCGCAGCTCCACATAGCGCCCCTCGGCATTGAATTCACCCTCCAACGCATTGCCTCCCACCGATGTGGTGTGCTCAAAGCCGATGATCACATCGCTGGGCGCATGCCGGGTGTAGAGGCCCACACCGCTGTAGCCTTTTTTCTGCGCAAACTGAAAATGCCCAGCCATGCCGCCCAGCGCAGCCAATTCGCCCAGATCAGCCGCTTGCGCCTTGACCTCCTGCACACACATACAATCAGGTGCTGTCTGCGCCACCCAAGCGGCCACACCCTTGTTGGCCGCTGAGCGAATGCCGTTGAAATTCAGGCTGGTGATGCGAAAGAGATTTTTTTTCATAAGGCAATGATTTTGAATATGGCTTTGAATCCAACAACTGATCGAGACACGCTGGCCATCGATTTTGTGCGATTTTCCGTCGAATCGGGTGTCTTGCGTTTTGGCGAGTTCAAAACCAAAGCTGGGCGGCTCAGCCCTTATTTTTTCAATGCAGGTTTGTTTGACGATGGCGCCAAGCTGCTCAAGCTGGCTGGGTTTTATGCACACAGCATCGTGCGCAGCGGCATTCAATTTGACATGCTCTTTGGCCCGGCCTACAAGGGCATTCCGCTGGTGGCTGCTGTGAGCGTGGAGCTGGCGCGGCTGGGGCATGTCTTCCCGTTTGCCTACAACCGCAAAGAGGCCAAGGATCACGGCGAGGGCGGCACGCTGGTGGGAGCGCCGATGCAAGGCCGGGTGCTGATCATTGATGATGTGATGAGCGCTGGCACGGCGGCACGCGAATCGATCGCATTGATTGAGGCGGCAGGCGCAACAGCTTGCGCCGTGGCGATTGCATTGGATCGGCAAGAAAAAGCCACAGAAATGACACCCGAGGGCTTGCGAGATGTCAACCACAGCGCCGTGCAATACGTCACACAGGTGCTGGGTCTTCAGGTTTGTGCCATTGCAGAACTGAGCACTTTGCTCCAATATCTTGACGCTGTGGTAGAAACTAACGCCACAGCGCAGGCCAGCCGGCAAGCCATTGTGGCCTATCGGCAGCGCTACGGTGTTGGTCTGTAACCATGTGCATGCCAAGCGGCCACATCAACATGAGGGATTTCTGAATGAACACCGTCATCATCCGTTTGAGCTGGGCTGCTAGCTTGATGATGGGGTTGTGCGTGTCTGCACAGGCTCAAATTTTTTCTTGTACCGATGCGTCAGGCCGCAAAATCACGTCTGATCGCCCGATTGCAGAATGCTTGAACAAAGATCAAAAAGAGCTCAACCCCAGTGGCACGGTCAAGCGCGTGGTCAAGCCGGTGATGACCGCTGATGAGCAGCGTGTTGCAGATCAGAAATTAAAGGAAGAAAACGAGGAGAAGGCAAGGCTTGAAGAAGAGCGCCGCAAAAATCGCGCCTTGCTCTCGCGCTACCCCAACAAAGCGGCACACGACAAAGAGCGCATTGAAGCGCTGGCGCAAGTCGATGAGGTGATCAAGGCCGCGCAAAAACGCATTGGCGAGCTCTCCGAGCAGCGCAAGAAAATCAACGAAGAGCTGGAGTTTTACAAGAAAGATCCCAGCAAACTGCCGCCCTCGCTCAAGCGCCAGCTCGAAGACAACGAGCGCAGCGTGGTGGTGCAACGCCGCTTCATTGGCGACCAAGATGATGAGAAAAAACGCGCCAACGCGCGTTTTGATGAAGAGCTTGATCGCCTGAAAAAGCTCTGGGTGCAAGCGGCGCTGCCAACCAGTGCTGCGCCTGTCGCCGCACCTGCTTCGGCGGCTAAGAAATAAAGGCGTACCGTCAGGCGGCTTCGCGGTAGAAAAACTCGCGTTGCAAACTGCGCCGCCGCACAGCCGAGACAGCCGCTGAAATGGCGCCGATATGCTCGGGCGTCGTGCCGCAGCAACCGCCCACGATATTGACCAAGCCTTCTTTGGCAAATTCTTGCAGCAAGCGCGAGGTCACATCCGGTGTTTCATCGAATCCGGTCTCGCTCATCGGATTGGGCAAGCCAGCATTGGGGTAGCAGCTGATGAAAGTATCGCCAGCCGCTTTGGCCAGCTCCTGAATATACGGGCGCATCAAAGCCGCCCCCAAAGCGCAATTCAGGCCAACGGCCAATGGCCTGGCATGGCGCACGCTGTGCCAGAAAGCCGTCACGGTTTGGCCGCTCAAGATGCGGCCGGAGGCATCCGTGACCGTACCGCTGATGATGAGTGGCAGGCGCTCGCCTGAATGCTCAAAAAACTCGTCAATCGCAAACAACGCGGCTTTTGCGTTGAGTGTGTCGAAAATCGTCTCGACCAGCAGCACATCTGAGCCGCCCTCAACCAATGCCTCAACCTGCTCGTAGTAGGCCGCGCGCAATTCTTCAAATGTCACATTGCGCGCGCCGGGGTCGTTTACATCGGGGCTGATGCTTGCCGTCTTTGGCGTGGGGCCCAACGCGCCAGCGACGAAGCGGGGTTTGTCTGCGCTGGAGAATTTGTCGCAAGCGGCGCGGGCGATTTTCGCGGCGTGCAAATTCATCTCGCGCGCGAGATGCGCCATCTTGTAATCTTCTTGGGCAATCGTTGTTGCGCCGAAGGTGTTGGTTTCAATCACATCGCAGCCAGCAGCCAAATAAGCTTCATGAATATCGGCGATCACATCTGGGCGCGTGAGGCTGAGCAGCTCGTTGTTGCCTTTCACATCCTTGGGAAAATCTGCAAACCGCTCGCCCCGGTATTGCGCCTCGCTGAGCTTGAAGCGCTGAATCATCGTGCCCATCGCCCCATCGAGAATGGCGATGCGGTTTTCTAAGATCGCGGGAAGTTGCTGGGCGCGGGTGTAGGTGATCGGCTTCATGAGCGCAATTTTAATTGTTGCTTGCATTGAGCGCACTGGAATCGAATACAAAAACCGAATGCGTTCGTTTTCTCTTTCTCATCCAAGCGCCTCAATCAAGGCAAAATACACACCATGTGCCAGCTCCTTGGAATGAATTGCAACACGCCTACCGATGTGATGTTTAGCTTTTCTGGCTTTGCACAGCGCGGCGGGCGCACCGATGAGCACAAGGATGGCTGGGGCATTGCTTTCTTTGAAGGTGGCCGCGCCGGCAAGCATTTAGGGCTGCGGCATTTTGTGGATCATTTGCCGGCTTGCGAATCGCCCATCGCTGAGCTGGTGCGCCGCTATCCCATCAAAAGCGAAAACGTGATTGCGCACATTCGCAAAGCAACGCAAGGCGAAATCAGCTTGGCCAATTGCCACCCTTTCGTGCGCGAGCTGTGGGGGCGCTATTGGGTGTTTGCACACAATGGCGATTTGAAAAATTTTGCGCCACATTTGCATGCCAGCTATCGCCCAGTCGGCACAACCGACAGCGAACGCGCATTCTGTTTCATGCTGCAAGAGCTGGCCAAATCGCATGCGGGCATGCCCAGCATCCGTGAGCTCACGATCACGTTAAGCGAGCTGAGCCAACACATCGCTGCGCACGGCACATTCAATTTTTTGCTCTCCAGCGGCCAAGCGCTGTGGGCGCATGCGAGCACACATTTGTATTTTGTAGAGCGGCAGCACCCGTTTGCGCACGCAAAATTGGCCGATGAAGATGTGGCGGTCAATTTCGCTGAGCTGGCCACGCCACAAGATCGCGTGGCTGTGGTGGTGACGCAACCCTTGACCACAGACGAAGCTTGGACGGCCTTTGCGCCCGGCGAGCTGAAAGTGTTTGAGGCGGGGCGTTTGGTGGCTGCGCAAGGAGCGGCTGATGCCTGATGTCAAACGGTGTCCGCTGTGCGGGCAATCCAATCAATGCGCCATGGAGATTCAGCGCGAAACAGGTGTTGATCCTGGCCCGTGCTGGTGTGTTGGCTTGGATTTCAGTGCCGATTTGCTCGCCCGAATACCGCCACAGGCGCAAGGCCAAGCCTGCGTTTGCGAGGCTTGTGCTCGCAAATCAGTGCAAGCTGTGTGAGCCAGCGGGCCATTGGATGCCCCATTGGCTAACGCTGCCAGAAGCTGGCCTGGGCGTAGTGGTGCTTTAAAAAATCAACCCAGAGGCGCACGCGCAGCGGCAAATGCTTGGCGTGCGGAAACACCGCATAAATTCCGTTGGGTGGCGCGGCAAAATCATCGAGCAAGCTCACCAGTTGCCCACGCTCGATGTCTTGAGCCACCTCCCAGCTGCTGCGCCAAGCGATGCCGTGGCCGGCCAAACACCAATCGTGCAAGACCTGCCCGTCGGAGCAATCCAAAGGGCCGCCAGGGCGCACATGCTCCAGCTTGCCCGCCGACAAAAATGCCCAGCCTCGCGATTGCGAGGCATCCGATGAAAGCATCAGGCAATCATGTTGTTGCAATTCTTGAGGCTTTTGCGGCTTGCCACGGCGTTTGAGATAGGCTGGCGTGGCCACACAGAGGCGGCGGTTGTCGGCCAAGCGCACGCTCACGAGCGAAGAATCTGGCAAATCACCCACGCGCACCGCGCAATCAAAGCCCTCGCCCGCTAAATCCACCACGCGATCCGAGAGATTGAGCGAAATCGTCACCTCGCCGTGCTGCTTTTGATACTGCGGCACAAGAGGCGCCACATGCCGCCGGCCAAAGCCAGCGGGTGCCGTGATGCGCAAATGCCCGCTGGCCTTCAAGCCACCCTCGCTCACACTGGCTTCGGCATTCGATAAATCAGAGAGCAAGCGCTGGCAATCTTCCAAAAATGCACTGCCTTCGTGCGTGAGCGTGATGCGCCGCGTGGTGCGCAGCATGAGCTTCACACCCAAGCGCTCTTCAAGTGCATCCAGCCGCCTGCCGATGATGGCAGCGGCCACGCCCTCTGCATGAGCCGCTGCCGTCAAACTGCCTTTTGCCACCACAGCGCAGAAAGTTTCGATTTGCTTGAACTTGTCCATGGTTGGATTTTTCCTGATTTGATGGCCTTGATCTGGCCGCCGCTCTCGCTTTAAAAAACCATCATGTCACAATAAATTTCATAGCAAAGTATGCAGACAACACGCCGGCATTTGTCTCAAAATGCTCACAATCAGGCGCGCAGTGCCAATTGCACGGCAACGCCCAAGTAGCTGCTGGGTGTCATGGCCAGCAACCGCTCTTTGTCTGCCGCAGGAATGGCCAGCGATGCAATCAGCGCATGCAAGTCTTCTTTGCGCACTGTTTTGCCACGCGTGACTTCTTTGAGCTTTTCGTAAGCGCCAGCCAAGTTATAGCGGCGCATCACGGTTTGAATCGGCTCGGCGAGCACTTCCCAGCTGGCATCCAAATCGGCTGCCAAGGCTTCGTGATTGAGCTCTAATTTGTTCAAACCGACGAGCAGCGATTGATAAGCGAGCACAGCATAGCCCAGCGCCACGCCCATGTTGCGCAGCACGGTGCTGTCGGTCAAATCACGCTGCCAGCGCGAGATCGGCAGCTTCTCACTCATGTGACGCAGCAAGGCATTGGCCAGCCCCAGATTGCCTTCTGCATTTTCAAAATCAATCGGGTTGACCTTGTGCGGCATGGTTGATGAGCCAATCTCGCCCTCTTTCAAGCGTTGCTTGAAATAGCCCAGTGAAATGTAGCCCCAGACATCGCGGGCAAAATCTATCAGGATCGTATCTGCGCGCGCCACAGCATCAAACAGCTCGGCCATGTAATCATGCGGCTCGATCTGGATGCTGTAGGGCTGGAAAGTGAGCTGCAAATCCTGCTCGATCACGCGGCGCGAAAAGGCCTCCCAATCCACCTCGGGATAAGCGGCCAAATGCGCATTGAAATTGCCTACCGCGCCATTCATCTTGGCCAGCAGCTTCACGCTGGCAATGCGCTCACGTGCTGCAGCCAAGCGCACCAAGACATTGGCGATTTCTTTGCCCACTGTGGTCGGCGTGGCGGTTTGGCCATGCGTGCGGCTGAGCATCGGCACGGCTGCATGCTGGTGTGCCAGTGAGCGCAGTTTCGCAATCAAGGCATCCAAGCCTGGCAGCAGCACTTGGCTTCGGGCGCTGCTGAGCTGCAAAGCATGTGATGTGTTGTTGATGTCTTCACTGGTGCAGGCGAAATGCACGTATTCCGCGGCTTTTTCCAGCTCTGCATGGCTTTTGAATTGCGCTTTGATCCAGTATTCCACGGCCTTCACATCATGATTGGTGGTTTTCTCAATGTCTTTGATGGCCTGCGCATCGCTTTCTGAGAAATTCACCACCAAAATCTTCAAGTGCGCCCGAGATGCCGCTGAAAGGGGCGCAAATTCTGGCAAGCCAGCATCCGACAACGCAACAAACCAAGCCACCTCCACCTGCACCCTTTGGCGCATATAGCCCAGCTCGCTCATGAGCGGGCGCAGGGCGGCGAGCTTGCTGCCGTAGCGGCCGTCCAGCGGCGAGAGGGCATTGATGGGGCTGAGCGCGGAGGCGGCAAGAGGAGAGGAAGTTGAAGTCATATGCCTTTGATTTTAAAAGCCCTACGGACAGCGGGTGTACACAGCACGATTGGGGCAGCGGCGTGTGTCGGTTTGCAACCGCTAAACGCTATAAATACTGTAGCATTAAAGCGATATTTAATGCCGGCACATGCAGCTTTTTGCTAAAAATATATGCTCTGCATTGGGTGTGGTGCGCATCTGAATGTAACTATAAAGTTGAATAAATTACCAAATAGTAGTTATTAAGAATGATTGGTATATACTCCACCCACGACAGCAAAAACGCCTGAGTTGCGCTGTTGAGCATTGCAGTCATTTCCTCAACCCCCGCTTCACACCGTGAAAGGAAGCACCATGAAAAAATCTCTCCTCGCCCTTGCATTGGGCTTTGGCATGTCGATGAGCGCGATGGCGCAAGACATCGTGGATGTCGCCGTCAAAGCAGGCAACTTCAAAACTTTGGTGGCTGCTGTGCAAGCCGCTGGTTTGGTGGATACCCTGAAAGGCACCGGCCCCTTCACCGTGTTTGCGCCCACTGACGAAGCTTTTGCAAAAATCCCCAAGGCAACGCTGGATGGTTTGTTGAAAGACAAAGCCGCTTTGAGCAAAATTGAAGCCTTCAAGGCGAGCGGCCCGAACGAGAAGCAAGTCAACGACGTGAAGGCTGCCATGCTGAAAGACTTCGAAACGAACATCAAGCAGAACACGTACGTGCTGAGCCAGCTCGCCTTCAAGTATCAGAACGGCGAGGCCCCGGACACGCTGATAACGATTCCGTCCTTCTACGACAAGCTCAGCATGGCTTCAATCAAGGCTGCCGCGAATACCTACCTCAACACGAAGCGTTATGTGAAGGTGGTTCTGCTGCCCGAGAAATGACGTTTAGTAGTCTTCGGAGGATGACGTACGTAGGGCGTCCCCTTCAGGGGCGCCACTATGACAGCAGCAAGTCCAAATCGTCTTTGCTGAGCCCACGCAAGCCGAC